>NZ_JAIEOF010000431.1 GCF_019750675.1 Methylobacterium sp. | reverse complement strand
CAGGCCGTCTTCCCCCAAGCCGGGCCAGAGAGCTTCGGGGCCTACCACGATCTCTATGCGGCAGGCTCGACCGTGTCGCGGATCGGCGAGCGGTTCGAGGCGACCTTGCTGGGCCGCCGCGCCGCCGGTCTGCTGCTGTTCGACCGGCAGATCGCCGGTGCGGTCCATCAGCGCGAAGTACCCCGCGTCCGGCGGGACGATCTCGAACACATCAACATCCAGGTCCTGCGGTCGGGACGCATGCTGGCGGGCGCCCCGGGGAACGAGCGCGTGCTCGCGTCCGGCGATACCGTCCTGTTCGATACGACGCTTCCGCAGCGCACTGTTCTGTACGATGCCGACTACGTCACGGTCTCGCTGGCCCGCGACGTGGTCGAGGCAGCGGTGCCGAACATCCGCCGCCTGCACGGGCGCATTCTTCCCCGCGCCACCTTTCCCGCCCTCGCCGAGGCAGTCTTTTCACTTGCCCGCGGGACACTCGGCACCCCCGATGCCACACGCGGCGGGAGCCGCCTGGTTGCCGAGTTGCTGCGTCCCGCCGGCGAACCATCGTCCTGGCCGGAGCATTCCTGGCCGGAGGATGTCGACGACGACCTCGACGCCGCAAGGCGCCTGCGAGCCCTGCTCTTCATCGATGCGCATCTCGGACAACGGGATCTCGACGTGAACGCGGTCGCATCCGGCGCCGGCATGTCCCGCAGCTCCCTCTACCGTGCCTTCGCGCCGGTCGGCGGGGTCGCGCAGGAAATCATACGGCGCCGCGTGGCCCGCCTGCGGTCGGCGATCCTGAATCAAGGAGGCGACGTGCGAATCTCGACGCTGATGTGGCGTTTCGGATTCTCGACGCCGAGCCATGGCTCGCGTGCCTTCAAGGGAGCCTACGGCCTCGCGCCCGCGCAGCTTCGCGACGAGGTCCGCGCTCCGCAGCGCGGCGTGGTGGACGACCTCGTACCGGATTGTCTGCGATCCTGGTTCCAAGGTCTCAACCGGGCGCCCCTATCGTCCTGAGCCGACGCCGACCGACGCGCCTAGCGGGAGCCTACGAACGATCGCCCGCAAAACGAAGGAGCCCGCCGCGGCTGAAGCCGGGCGGGCGTGGTTGTGAGATCCAACGATTGATCGGGCGTCGACCTCAGCGCGTCGATACGACAACATCCGTGAGCGATTCGCAGCAACAATTGAGCAACATCGGCTCGAATACCACCCGATTCGTTTCGAATTCAGGTTGGATGCGGCGCAATTTGATCGGTCGTCTCCGGTTCACCGTCCCTCGTTGATGCGAGAGCATGCGCCCTGCGCACCCCGTGGCCCGAAAACGGCGCCACGAATCGCGCTCCGGCCGCCGTCGTGGCTAAAAGTCAGATCTCACCGCGCCGGTGGCGAAGTGGCTTCCACCGCCGTGAAGGTCTCGAGGATCGTGTAGGTGTGCTCGGCCCCCTCGGGCACCAGCCACGAATCCCCCGGCTCCAGCAGGACCTTCTCGCCGCTCACCGTCAGTTCGGCGCGGCCGGCGATGACGTAGCCGACCGTCTCGTAGGGCCGGCTCGCCATCGGCTTGTCGGTGCCGGGTGCCTCGTCGCGCCACATCCGCATGGCCACCGATTGGCCGCGCGCCAAGACGACCTCGCCGTGCGCGCCCGTACCCGCCTTGCTGCCTGAAACCTTCGTCGCCATGGTGGTGCTCGCCTCTGGTCTGGGACGCGGTCAACGGGGCGGCGCCCGCGACGTTCCGATTCTCAGAAGTCGACCGCGATGCCCTTGATCTCCCAATCGTCGTAGCGCACCGGCTCCAGCCCGCCCCGGCCCTGGCGCTCGCGGGCGGTGGCGATCTCGGCCGCGCGGGCGTCGATGGCGGCGCGGCGCTCGGCTGCTTCGGCGAGCGCACGGGCGGCCTCCGGGGTCAGATCACGCTTGGCGGGCGGCGGCGGGGTCTCGTCGGCGTGGTTTTCCGTCGGCTCGGGGCTCGTCATGACTTGCATCTCGGTGTGTCGGGTGGAAGGGCAGGGGGACACGGCCCGTCGCGAACGGGCCCATCTTCAGGAAGTGGCATTCATGGCGATACGCCGCAACACGGATGCGCCATCGGCGCCGATCGACCGCACCATCGCGGGGCTCGCGGCGCGGCAGGTCGCGCAGGGCGCGGTGGCCGACCTCGTCGGCAAGACCCGCGGCTTCGCCCTCGAGGATGCGCTTGCCCAGGCGAGCCGCACCGCCGGGCTCGATGCCGCCGATGCGGGCCTCGCCCGCGCCATCGCCACCGCCACCTTCCGGCGCCTCGGCTTCCTGCGCAGGGTGCTCGCCGCGCGGATGTCGCAGGGGCTGCCCGAGGATCAGCCGCGCCTCGTGGCGCTGCTGGCGACCGGCGCCGTGCAGATCCTCGACCTCAACGTGCCCGATCACGCGGCGGTCGATCTCGGGGTCCGTCTCGCCAAGGCCGATCCGCAGCTCCAGCACCTGTCCGGCCTCGTGAATGCGGTCCTGCGCCGGATCGTGCGCGAGCGCGCCGAGATCCTGGCCCAGCCGGGAGATCCGCTGGCCGACAACACGCCGGATTGGCTCGCCCGGCGCTGGAGCGCCGCCTACGGGCCCGAGACCGCCCGCGCCATCGCGGCCGCGCATCTCCAGGGCGCCGCCCTCGACATCACGGTTCGGGATTCGGCGGCCGAGTGGGCCGAGCGCCTCGGCGGCGTGGCCTTGCCGACCGGCAGCGTGCGCCTGCACGAGGTCCGCTCCAACGTCGCGGACCTGCCCGGTTACGCCGAGGGGCAATGGTGGGTGCAGGACGCCGCCGCCGCCCTGCCGGCCCGGCTCCTCGCCGTACGGCCCGGCGATCGCGTCGCCGACCTCTGCGCCGCGCCGGGCGGCAAGACCGCGCAGCTCGCGGCCGCCGGGGCCTCGGTGCTCGCCGTCGACCGGTCCAGCCCGCGCCTGGAACGCCTGTCGCAGAACTTCGCCCGTCTCGGCCTGGAGGCGGAGATCCGGATCGGCGACGCCCTGGCCCTGCCGGACGAGGCCGCCTTCGACGCGGTCCTGCTGGATGCGCCCTGCTCGGCCACCGGCACCCTGCGGCGCCACCCGGATGTGGCGTGGACCAAGACCGAGAGCGACGTCAGCCGGCTCATCGGCCTGCAGAAGCGCCTGTTCGACAAGGCCGCGACCCTGGTCCGTCCGGGCGGTCACCTCGTCTACTGCACCTGCTCGCTGGAGCCCGAGGAGGGCGAGGCCCAGGTGGCTACCTTCCTGACCCGCAACCCGAATTTTTCGCGCGTCCCGGTGCGTGTGGACGAGGTCGGGGGTTTGTCCGAGGTCATCGACGCCTCCGGCGACCTGCGGACCCTGCCGGCCCACCTCGGCGGCGCCGCGCCGGAGACACGCGGCGGCCTCGACGGCTTCTTCGCGAGCCGGCTCGTCCGGGGGGATTGAGGGATGCGCGGCCGCCGGTTCAACCGGTTTCCCGGCGCGGTCATCGCTGCCTGCGCGGCCGCGCTCGCCGCCTGGGCGCTGCCGGCCCTGGCCCAGGTCGATCCGCGCATCCTGCCGCTCCAGGCGAGCTATCGGCGCAATCCCACCTGCGCGGCGGTGGAGGCCCGCATCCCCTTCGACGTGCACGAGGGCACCCGCGACGTCGCCCTGTCGCCGTCCCCGCGCGAGATGCCCATGAACCAGGGCGAGAGCGCGATCTGCTTCGCCTACGCCACCGCCGACATGATCTCGCACCGGCTCGGGCGCCAGATCGCGCCGCTGGACGTCGCCACGAAGACCTACTTCGCGGACCCTGAGCGCCTCGCGGCGATTCCGGCCCTGCGCGAGCACCTGAAGGCCCATCCGAACTGGCGTGCCGACATCGCCTGGAGCCGGAACGCGGCCGAGATGTCCAACATCGGCAACCCGAAGCTGCTTCCGTACTTCGACAAGATCGAGGGCGGCGAGGAGGATACGGCGGCCCTCCTCTACAATATCGGCGGGCTCTGCGAGGACCGCGACCTGCCCTCCAACGACGGGTACCGCTACGCCAATCCGACCCTGCGGCGCCTGCGCTACCGCAGCCGGCTCGCGCCGAGGCCGATGAGCTTCCGGAGCCTCGCCGGCACCGTACCGCACCTGCGCCACCCGCAGACCGACACCTTCAACGCGGCCTGGATCGCCCACGTCGAAGCCCGCTGCCGGCGCGTACCCCTGGCCGTGCCGCTGCTGCCGGTCTCCTACCGGGTGGCCGCCAACCAGGCGGAGTTCGTGGAACTGCGCGAGTCCGGCACGCCGCCGAGCCAGAAGGCGATCACCCGCATCCTGGCGATGATCGATTACGCCCTGGACCACGGCCGTGTGCCGACCATCGGCTACAGCTGGTACCTGCTGGAGGACCGCGACCCGAAGGATCCGGATCTGCACGCCGACCACGCGAGCCCGGTGATCGCCCGGCGCAAGGTCGGCGGTACCTGCCAGTACCGGATCCAGGACAATACCGGCGAGTATTGCGCACGCATGCGCGAGGGGATGCGCGAGGCCTGCGAGAACGGGCGCGTCTGGGTCGGCGAGGAGGCGCTGCGGCGGACGCTCTACAGCGTGACCTACCTGCGCTGAACCGGGCCGGCGAAACCGGCGAAACCAAACGGCGTTTCACCCGTTGAGCTTGCGATCACGAGGTGAATCATCATGACATCACGCTGGATGACCCTGAACGATATCGCTGCCGACCGCGAGATCAGCGTCGAACAGGCTCGCGCCTGGGTCGATGCCGCTCACTGCCCCCGGGTGTTCCGGGCGGAGGCGACGCTCTACCTCGTCTGATATGACTTGAGTCGATTGTGCGGGTTAGCCTGTGCGCGACGTGCTTCCTCTCCCGCGCGGGAGAGGGGGCATTTTCCGTTGAAGCAATCGGCGCCGATTAATCCCAGGTTGTCCCGTTCAGAGTAGGCGCCGATCAAGGCGTAGAATACGGCAGGCTTCGCCGGCTCGCGCTTCGGGCGCATCCGGAGTGCGGATCAGGAGCGCTTCGGCCGAGCCGAGAACGAACAACATCGAGGAATCCTGCCGATTCTCGGGGTACACCACGGGTAGCCGATCGGGCGAAGTCTCGATCCGCGCACGGAGATAGTCCTGACGCAGGTCGTTCTCCGGTAGATCACGTCCGAGAATTGCCGGCTCCGACGCGTCGCGTGCCGCCCCAGGATCGCCGAGGAGGGCGCGGATCGCCGGCACGACGAACAACAGCCCGCAGACCACCGAGGCCACCGGGTTGCCCGGTAGTCCGAGCACGGCCATGCGGCCGAGGCGCCCGTGCATCAACGGCTTGCCGGGGCGCAAAGCGACGCGCCAGAAGCCGAGTTCGAGCCCCCGTGCATGGAGGGCCGATTGCACGAGGTCATGGTCGCCGACCGAAGCACCCCCGAGGGTGACGAGGAGGTCGGCATCGGCCGCGACGGCCCGGAGGATCGCGTCGTCGAGGGCCGCGAGCGTATCCCCGGCGATCCCGAGGTCGATCGCCTCGGCACCGGCCTCCCGGACCAGAGCCGCGACGGCGAGGCCGTTGGAGGCCACGATCTGGTCCCAGCGCGTGGGTTGGCCCGGCGCCACCAATTCGTCGCCGGTGGCCAGGATCGCCACACGCGGGCTCCGCCGGACCGAGAGCGTGCCGTGGCCGCCCGCAGCCGCGAGGGCGATGCGGCGTGGATCGAGGGTGTCGCCGGCAGCCAGCAGGGTATCGTCTTGCCGGAAATCGAGGCCGCTCGGGCGGATGAAGCGGCCGGCCGGCACGGGTTCGCGGCCCGTCACCGTCTCGGGCGTCGCCTCGGCGTTCTCCTGGATTAGGATCGCGTCCGCGCCCTCGGGAACGGGGGCGCCTGTGAAGATGCGCACGGCCTCGCCCGGTCCGACCGGGCCCGCGAAGCCGTGACCGGCGGAACTGGTGCCGATCAACCGCAGGGTGGCGGGGCCCGCGTCGAGGTCGACGGCGCGCACGGCGTACCCGTCCATGGCAGAAGCGGGAAAGGGCGGCTGCGTGCGGGCCGCCCGCACGTCCTCGGCCAGCGTCCGCCCGGCGGCCTGCGCGATCGGAACGGTCTGCGCTTCCACCGGACCCGGGATGCTGGCCAGGATCCGCGACAGCGCCTCGCCCACGGAGATCATGCCCCCGGCCGCCTTTCCCTTCGCGGACCCGTCGCTCAAGCCCGATCCTCGGCGCGGTAAGCGCCGGAGCGCCCGCCATCCTTGGCCAGAAGCCGAATGCCCTCGATGCGCATGCCGCGATCGGCGGCCTTCACCATGTCGTAGATCGTCAGGCAGGCGACGGACACGGCGGTCAGCGCCTCCATCTCGACGCCGGTCGGCCCCAGCACTTTCACCTCCGCCGTCACCCGCAGGCCCGGCAGGCTATCGTCGGGCTCGCAATCGACGCGGACCTTCGTGAGCAGGAGGGGGTGGCAGAGGGGAATGAGTTCGTGGGTGCGCTTCGCGGCCATGATGCCGGCGAGCCGTGCCGTCCCGATGACGTCGCCTTTCTTGGCGTCGCCCTCGCGGATCAATCGCAGGGTTTCGGGCAGCATCGCCACGCAGCCCGTGGCGCGGGCCGTGCGCGTGGTGGCGTCCTTCTCCGAGACGTCGACCATGTTGGCCGCGCCGGAGGCGTCGAGATGCGTGAGTTCGGCCATGCTCCGCCTCAGGCCTTCGCGTCGCCGAAGAGCAGGCGGCGGGTGGCCGCCGTCACGTCGGCCTCCCGCATCAGGCTCTCACCCACCAGGATGGTGTCGAGGCCGCTCTCGGCCAGGCGCACGACGTCGGCGTGGCCTGCGATGCCACTCTCCGCCACGGCGATCCGATCGGCGGGCACGCCCTCGGCGAGGCGAATCGCCGTCTCGAACGAGACCTCGAAGGTCTTCAGGTTGCGGTTGTTGATGCCGATCAGCCGGGTGCCCAGCGGCAGCGCGCGGGCCAACTCCTCAGAATCATGCACCTCGACCAGCACGTCCATGCCGAGATCGTCGGCGGTTTCCACCAGGGCGGCGGCCTTCTCGTCGTCGAGGCAGGCCATGATGACGAGGATGCAGTCGGCCCCCCAGGCCCGTGCCTCGAACACTTGGTATGGCTCGAACAGGAAGTCCTTGCGCAGCACCGGCAGGGAGCAGGCCGCCCGCGCCTCGGTGAGGTATTCGGGCCGGCCCTGGAACGAGGGCGTGTCGGTGAGCACCGAGAGGCAGGTGGCGCCCCCGGCCTCGTAGGCGGCGGCGAGCACCGCCGGGTCGAAGTCGGCTCGGATCAGGCCCTTCGAGGGCGATGCCTTCTTCACCTCGGCGATCAGGGCCGGGCGCTTCTCGGCGATGTGGGTCGCGATGGCATCCGCGAAGCCGCGCGGGGCCGAGACGTCGGCGATGCGCTTCTCCAGCTTCGTCTGCGGCACCCGCAGCTTCGCCTCGGCGATCTCGCGCCGCTTGTAGGTCTCGATGCGGGCGAGCACGTCCTTGCGCTCGGCGGGAGCGACTTCGGGGACGGCCCCGGATTTCGGCTCGGCGGACGACTTGTGCTCGGACATGGGCTGCTTTCAGGTGTTCGAGCGACGATGCGAGAGGCGGACGAGGCTGTCGAGGGTGGCGCGCGCGGCGCCGCTGTCGAGGGCCTCGCCGGCCCGGGCGACCCCCTCGGCGAGGGTCCGGGCGGCCTCGGCGACGACCAGGGCGGCACCGGCATTCAGCACGGCGATGTCACGATATGCGTTGCGTGCCCCGTCCAGCACCTGCCCCAGGGCGACGGCGTTGTGGGCCGGGTCGCCCCCACGTAGGGCCTCGATGGGGTGGAGCGGGATGCCGACCTCGCGCGGGTCGATGGTGAAGCGGGCGATACGGCCCTGCTCCAGCGCCACCACGGCGGTTGGGCCCGTGACGGTGATCTCGTCGAGGCCGTCGCTGCCGTGCACGGTCCAGACCCGGTCGCTGCCGAGCTCGGCCAGCACGCCGGTGAGCGGTTCGGCCCAAGCTGGCGACGAGACGCCGAAGAGCTGGCGGCGCACGCCGGCCGGGTTGGCCAGGGGGCCGAGCATGTTGAAGATCGTTCGCGTCGGCAACTCGGCCCGCACCGGGGCCACATGGCGCATGGCGGCGTGGTGCGTCTGGGCGAACATGAAGCACAGGCCGGCTTCCGCGAGGCAGAGGCTCAGTTCGTCGGGGGCGAGGCCGATGCGGACGCCGAGGGCCGAAAGCACGTCCGCGGCCCCCGAGCGCGAGGTGGCGGCCCGGTTGCCGTGCTTGGCCACCGGCACGCCGCAGGCGGCCGTGATGATCGCGGCGAGCGTCGAGACGTTGTAGCTCCCCGAATGATCGCCGCCGGTGCCGACCACGTCGACGGCGCCGGGTACGCTCGCCACCGGCAGCATCCGCGCCCGCATGGCCTCGACGGCACCGACGATCTCGTCCGGGGCCTCGCCGCGGACCTTCAGGGCGACGAGAAAGGCGCTGGCCTGGACCGGCGTGACATCACCCGAGAGCAGATCGTCGAAGGCCCTGCGGGCCTCGTCGCGCGTGAGGCTCGCACCCGTGGCGACCTTCGCGAGGAGGGGCTTGAAGGATTCCATGGGACTCGGGCGTGGCGATCCGGTGCGCAGACCGGGATTATTTCTGAGGGACGACGTGCCCCGTCAATGCACGCCGTCGCGGCCCTTGTCACGCGTCGCGTTCCACGCCGCCGCGATGTCCAGGAAATTCCGCAGGATCTGCGATCCGTGATGCGAGAGGATGCTCTCGGGGTGAAACTGCACGCCGTGCACGGGCAGGCGTGCGTGCTGCAGCCCCATGATCAGGCCGTCGGCCTCCGCCGTCACCGTTAGGTCCGGCGGACAATTGCCGCGCTCCACCACAAGGGAATGGTAGCGCGTGGCATCGAACGGGCCGTTCAGGCCCCGAAAGATGCCCGAGGCCCGGTGCTGGATGCTGGAGACCTTGCCGTGCATGGGGGTGGGGGCCCGAACGACGTCGCCGCCGAAGGCCTGCCCGATGGCCTGGAGGCCGAGGCAGACCCCGAAGATCGGGATCTCCCCCGAGAGGTCCTTGACCACGTCGAGGCAGATGCCCGCCTCGTTGGGCGAGCACGGGCCGGGCGACAGCACCACCGCGTCGGGCCGGCGCGCGCGGATCTCGCGCGTTGTGATCGCGTCGTTGCGCACCACGTCGACGGAGCCACAGAGGGGGCCGATCAGGTGGACGAGATTCCAGGTGAAGGAATCGTAGTTGTCGATCACGAGAACGTCGGGCATCGGGCTCTGGGGCGCGGGCATGCAGGCGGTGTGGCGCGACTCCGTCGAACCGTCAACCGGGCGTCATTGCCCCCGCCGGGCTCGGCTCGCGAACATCACCGCGTCCTCCGCCGCGCGGAACAGCGCCTTGGCCTTGTTGACGCATTCCTGCTGCTCGGAGACCGGATCGGAATCGTAGACGATGCCGGCCCCCGCCTGGACGTGCATGCGGCCGTCCTTCACCAGGGCGGTGCGCAGCACGATGCAGGTGTCCATCTCGCCGCGGGCGCCGAAATATCCGATGCAGCCGCCGTACGGACCGCGCTTCTCGCGCTCCAACTCGTCGATGATCTCCATGGCGCGCACCTTCGGCGCCCCCGAGACCGTGCCGGCCGGAAACCCGGCGGCGAGCGCCGCCAGGACATCGTGCTTCGGGTCGAGGTCGCCCTCGACGTTCGAGACGATGTGCATGACCTGGCTGTAGAACTCGAGGAAGAACGAGCCCGTGACCGTGACGCTGCCGATGCGCGAGACCCGGCCGACGTCGTTGCGGCCGAGATCGAGCAGCATGAGGTGCTCGGAGCGCTCCTTCGGGTCGGCCAGAAGTTCCTCGGCGAGCGCCTTGTCCTCGGCCGGGTTCGCCCCGCGCCGGCGCGTGCCGGCGATCGGCCGGATGGTGACGCGCCCATCCCGCACCCGCACGAGGATCTCGGGCGAGGAGCAGACGAGCTGGAAGTCCTCGAAGTCGAGGTAGCAGAGAAACGGGGCCGGGTTGGTCCGCCGCAGGGAGCGGTAGAGGGCGAGGGCCGGCAGGGTGAAGGGCGCCTCGAAGCGCTGCGAGAGCACCACCTGGAACACGTCCCCGGCGACGATGTACTCCTTCGCCCTCGCCACCATGGCCAGGTATTCGTCGGGCGCCGTGTTCGAGACGGGCTCCGGATTCGCGATGGCGCGCGGGTCGATCCGCGCCTCGACGGGCAGGGGGCCTTCGAGGGCTTGGGCCACGGCTTCGAGCCGTCCCAGAACCGCTTCGTAGGCGGCTCGCGCGGAGAGGCCGGAGCTCGGGCGCACCGGGCCGACTACCGTGATGAGGTCGCGCACGGAATCGAACACCACCATGACGCGGGGACGCACCAGGATGGCGTCCGGCACCCCGAGGGGGTCGGGGTTGGGCGTTCCCAGGGTCTCCATGGCCCGGACCATATCGTAGCCCAGGTAGCCGAACAGGCCGGCGGCCATGGGCGGCAGCGCATCGGTTTCCGCCTCGGCGCCGATGGCGCTCTCGGCGATCAGGGCGCGCAGGCTCGCCAGCGGTGGCGCGTCCTCGGGCGTGAACACCGACAGGTCGGCCCCGCGCGCGATCTCCGCCCGTCCGTCCCGGCAGCGCCAAGCGAGGTCGGGGTCGAGCCCGATCATCGAGTAGCGCCCCCGCACCACACCGCCCTCGACGGATTCGAGCAGGAAGGCGGCGCCCGCATGGACGGCGCGCAGCTTCAGGAAGGCGGCGACCGGCGTCTCCAGGTCCGCCACCAGGGCGAGGTGGAGGAGGCTGGGACGGCCCGCCGCGTAGGCCTCGGCGAAGGTTTCGAAGGCCGGGTCCCGAAGGTCGGAGTCGCGAAAGGCGGAGTCGTGGAAGGCGGAGTCCTGGGTCATCGCCGGCTCAGTACTCACCGCCGCCGATCGCCCGGCGGAAGGCCGCCTGGTTGACGTTGACGCCCACCGACGCCTGCACGTCGCCGATGTACTGGCCGAGCACGTCGTCCGCGATGGTGGGCTGGAAGCGCTTGATGATCGTCTCGTCCTCCGGCGAACCAGGCACGAAGGCCGGCATGGTCGCGGCGGTGACCTTGAACAGCGCGCGGCTCTCGCCCGCCTCGGCCGAGGCCGACTTGTCGACGGCCGTGGCGAAGACGCGGTTGACGACGTCCGCGCTGAGGTCGCCCTGCGTCTGGTTGCGGGCGAGATCGCTCAGGGTCTGGACGTTGAGCCCGGCCTCCGCCGCCACGGTCTCCAAGGGCTCGCCCTTGTCGATGCGCGCGGAGAGCTCCTTGGCCTTGGCGAGGAGGCGGCTCTGCGTCTCGGCGGCGCGCCAGCGGGTGACGACTTCGTCGCGCACCTCGGCCAGGGGCTTGTCGTGGGCCCGGTCGATGTTGGCGATGTCGTACCAGATGTAGCCGCCGTTCTTGGTGCGAAGGGGCTCGTTGTCGCCGCCCATCTCGGCCCGGAACAGGGCGGTCAGGGTGGTGTCGCGGTCGGGGATGCCCTCCACCGCGTTGCCGGCGGGGTCGAGGCCCTGCGCGGTCAGGGCGGGAATCGTGCGCAGGGGAAGGTCCCGCTCCTTGGCGATGTCGGCGAGCGGCTTCGTGTTGGCGCGCTGGTCCTCGATCGCGTCGTGCGCGGTGTCGATGCCGCTGGTGGCGCGCTCCAGCGCGATGGTCTTGGCGATGTCGGCCGAGACCTCGGCCAGCGGCTTCACGGTCTCGGGCTGGATAGCGGTCACCCGCAGGAGCACGGTGCCGAAGCGGCCCTTCACGGGCTGGCTCACCCCGTTGAGCGGCAGCGCGAAGGCGGCGTCCGCCACGGCCGGATCGAACAGCTCGGCCTTCGACAGGGTGCCGAGGGAGAGGTTCTTGGCATCGGCGCCGGTCTCGGCGGCGACGGCCTCGAAGGGCTTCTCGCCGGCCTCGATCGCCTTGCGGGCGGCGTCCGCGGCCGCCGCGTCCGGAAACACGATCTGCTGGATCGTCCGACGCTCGGGCGTGCCGTAGCGAGCCTTGTCCTTTTCGTAGCGGGCGGCGATCTCATCCGGCGTCACGGCCTCGGGCTTGGCCAGGGCCTGCGGATCGAGCACCAGCAGGGTGACGGCGCGGGCTTCCGGTGCCCGGAACGCGAACTTGTTCTCCTCGTAATAGGCCTTCACCGCCTCCTCGCTGGGGGCGGGGATCTCGCCGGCCACGGAGGGCGGCAGCATCATCAGCGCCACGCTGCGGCGCTCGGTGGCGTAGCGGTGCACGGCCTCGCGCAGGGCCTCCGGCACGTGCAGGTCGGCCGCGACCGCCTCGGCGAGCTGAAGCCTCGCGGCGACGGCGCGCTGCTCGCGCACGAAGGTGGCCTCGTTGATGCCGGCGCGCTGGAGGGTCTGGTAGAACAGGGCCGGGTCGAACTTGCCGTCCGCACCCTGGAAGCTCTTCTCCTCCTGGATCGCCCGCAGCACGGCCGCATCCGGGATACTCAGGCCGAGGGCCGCGGTCTGCTGGTCGAGGGAGGCTTCGCTGACGAGCTGGGCCAGCACCTGCCGGTCGATACCGAGCGCCCGGGCCTGATCCGGCGTGAGGGTACGCCGCGTCTGGCTCTGGTAGCGCTGAAGCTGGTTCTGGTAGGCCGAACGCACGGCCTCCGCCGAGATCTGGGCCTTGCCCACGGTGGCGACGGTGTTCGACGAGCCCGCGCGGAAGAATTCCTCGACGCCGAAGATCGCCACCCCCGCGATGAGGAAGGTGAACACCACCGTCAGGATGATCTTGCCGAGCCAGTGCTGGCTGGCGCTGCGCATGTTCTGGAGCATCGAACGTCCGGGTACCCGTCGGGAGGCGCGGCCGCGCGCCCGTGGCTCCGGGGTGGGCCGCAATCCTAAGGAAAGCCGTTCGCGATAGACCATCCGGGCTGTCATCGCAAAGGCCCCGTCGGGGTTTGCACCCTCTCGGCGCCTCTGTTAGGGGCGGCTCAGCCGCCAAGCGGAGCCATGGTGACGAGGGACGGGATGACGAAGTCGGGGCGACGGCCGCTGGTTGCCGGCAACTGGAAGATGAACGGCCTGCGCGCGTCGATCGCGGTGGTGGAGGCCGTACGCAATGGCCTCACGCCCGAACTCGCCGAATCCACCGACATCCTGATCTGCCCGCCCTCCACGCTGATCGCCTCGTGCGTCGCGGCGGCCTACGGCTCCCCCATCGCCATCGGCGGCCAGAACCTGCATGCCAAGCCGAGCGGCGCCTTCACGGGCAGCATCTCGGCAGAGATGCTCGCCGATCTCGGCGCCTCCTACGTCATCGTCGGCCATTCCGAGCGCCGGGCCTACCACCACGAGACCGATGACGGCGTCCATGCCAAGGCCCTCGCCGCCCGGCGCGCCGGCCTCTGCGGCATCATCTGCGTGGGCGAGACCAAGGAAGAGCGCGAGGAGGGCCGCACCCTCGACATCGTGCGCGCGCAGCTCGCCATCGGCGTGCCGAAGGGCGCCACCGCCCGGGACACGGTCATCGCCTACGAGCCGGTCTGGGCCATCGGCACCGGCCTGACCCCGACGCCGGGCGACATCGCCGAAGTCCACGCGAGCCTGCGCGAGATGCTCGGCCAGCTCATCGGCGCCGAGGCCCAGGCGGTGCGCATCCTCTATGGCGGTTCGGTGAAGCCCAGCAACGCCCGCGAGCTGATGGCCGTGGAGAACGTCGACGGCGCTCTCGTCGGCGGCGCCAGCCTCGTGGCCGAGGATTTCCTGGGCATCGCCCGCGCCTATCTGCGCTGATCCGCGAGGCGCGCATCGCCATGCCCCCGCGCGGCCCGGTCGCGGATGCAGACCTGGCCTGGACGGTGGAGGAGGCCTGCCTCAACGCGCGGCCGTCCCCCGTGCAGGTCGCCCTCGGCGGCTGGACCTTGCGCGCGGCGGGCGGACCGACCCGCCGGACGAACTCCCTGAACCCCCTGCGCGGCCACCGCGACGATCCGGAAGCCGTGCTCGCCCAGGCCGAGGCGATCTACCGGGGTCTCGGCCGGCCCCTGATCGTGCGCGTCCCCGATCTCGCGCCCGAGATGGACGCCCTGCTCGACCGGCTCGGCTACCGCGCCGAGGGCGAAACCTGCACGCTGTACGCCGATCTGCCGCATGCCGACGGCGTGCAGGCGGACGACGTCGCGGTTTCACCCGATCCGGACGCGGCCTGGTTCGCGGCCCAGGCGGCCTGCGAGGGCGTAAACGGCGCGGAGGCCCTGCGGACCTACCGCGCCTCCCTCGCCTGTCTCGCACTGCCGCGCCTGTTCGTGCAGCGGCGCTACACCGGTGCCACCGTCGCGGTCGCTTACGGAGTCCTGCATCGCGGTCTCCTCGTGCTGGAATC
>NZ_JAIEOF010000416.1 GCF_019750675.1 Methylobacterium sp. | reverse complement strand
TGCGGCCGGGTCGGGTCGGAGGCGAGCGTCTTCCCCGAGGTATCGACGAGGTTGGCGGTGTTTCCGACGAGCGCCGGGTTCAGCGCGATGCGCTGGGCAAAGCCCGTCAGCTGCGAGCCGGTGTCGAACGATCCGGTGTAGAGGGTTCCCTTGGCGGTGTTGTCGACGAAGAGCGGCAGCTGTCCCTGCCCGGTCTGGAAGTCGGTCGTGCTCAGAGGCTGGGTCACGCTGGCGGAGACGCCGAGCAGGGTCGGCGCCCCGGTGGTGGGATCGGTGGTGATGCGCAGGCCGCCGGTTCCGGCGCCGGGCTGGGTCGTGACGCTGAAGGTGGTGCCAAGGGCGGCCTGGATCGCGTCGCGCAGTCCCGTCGCCGTGCCCGACACCCGGAAGGGCACGACCATCGCGGTCGGATCGTTGAGGTCGGCGGCGGCGACGGTGGGTGCGGTGCTGCCGCCATAGGGCATCAGCACGAGGTTGCGCTGGACGCCCGCGGCATCGCGCAGGCTCACCGTGACGGCGTTGCCCGCCTTCAGGCCGTCGAGGTCGATGTCGAAGCCGCTGCCGGCGCCGGTTGTGACGGCGCTCCCGGTCGCCTGCCGGTCGGACATGGAGCGCGCGAGGCCGGCCGCCAGCTCGTCGAGCTGGCGTTGCGCCTGCGGCAGGACCGTGTCGCGCAGTTCGATTCCCGCCGCGAGGGAGCCGGACCGGATCGCGTTGGCGGCCACGAGATCGATGCGCGCTCCTCCAGGCGTGGTCGCCGTGATGGTGCCGACGCCGCGCGTCGCCGGGTCCTGCGTGTAGGCCGCGTCGGGAGAGAGGGTGCCGCGCCCATCGAAGCTCAGGATCGCGGCCGAGCCGCGATCGACCAGCGTCATCCCCGAATTCGTGATGACCGAGACCGTCCCGTCGCGCTGGTCGACCGTCTGCACGTCGAGAAAGGCCGACAGGCCGGTGATCGCCCCGTCGCGCTGGTCGAGAAGGGCGTTGCGCGCCCCCTCCTCGTTGGTGGCGGCGATCTGCGTGTTCAGGGTGGCGATCGACGCCAGGTACGCGCTGGCCTTGACGGTGTCGCTGCCGAGTTGACTCTCGGTGGCGGTCCGCAGGTTCTGGACGCCGTCCGCGATGCCGCCGATGCTGTCGGCGAGGTTGGCGGCCTTGGTGAGTACGGCCGCGCGTGCGGGCACCAAGGTCGGGTCGCTCGCGAGCGTCTGCAGCGAGAGCGCGAAATCGTTCATCACCCCGTCGAGGGCGGTGGCCGTGCCCGGCGTGCCGTAGAGTTGATCGAGCTGCGTCCGCACCGACGCAAGCGAGCCGGTATAGGCGGCCCCCGAGGTCTCCATGCGCAACTGCTTCAGGGACGCAGCGTCGAGGGCGCGCCCGATCGTGCCGATCGACACGCTCGAATTGCCGACGCCCTGCGCCACCGAGGTGACGGTGCGCTTGGTGTAGCCGGCCGTGCCGACATTCGCGATGTTCTGCGAGACGACGCCGATCGCGGCCTGGGTGACCTTCAGACCGGCGGAGGCGGTATTGACGGCGTTGAAGCTCACGAACCCCTCCCCCCGACGCTACGTGACGATCGCGCTGCTCGAACTCAGCGGATGATGTTGATCAGGGCGGACATCATGTCCTGCGAGGTAGAGATGACCTTTGTGTTGGCCGAGTAGGCCTGCTGGGTGACGATCATCTTGGAGAATTCGCTGGCGATGTCGGTGTTCGACTGCTCGACGTTGCTGCCGATGATGGTCGTTCCGTTCAGACCGACGAGGGGCGTCCCGGAGCCGAGCGTCTGTTCGTAGGTGCCGTTCGAGTTGGCCTTGAGGCCGTCCGAATTGTTGAACTGGACCACCTTGATGTTGGCGAGCGCGATCGTGTTCCCGTTGCTGTACTTGCCCATCACCTTGCCGTCGGCGGTGACGCTGAGGTTGTTGAGCGTTCCCGACGTGTAACCGTCCTGGGTCAGGGTGTTCGTCGTGACCGTGCCGCCCGAGGAGGTGTAGCCGGTCAGTCCGCCGCTGCCGTAGTTGAGCTGGATGTTGCCGAGATTGACGCCGTCGACCGTCAGGGCCGGGATGGCGACGGTCGAGGTGGCCGGCGCGGTGAGCTGGCCGCTGCTGTTGAACTGGAACGCCGTGCCGGCATTCGTCCATGCGGTCGCGGTGCTCGTGACCGTGCTCTGGTTGGCGTAGAACAGGTTCCAGACGTCGTTGGTCCCGGCCGTCGCATCCGCGTTCTGGACCTTGGCCCAGCGGGTCTGGATCGCCACGGGGCCACCGCTCGCGGTATAGGCGGTCAGCGAAGGCCCATCGATGCTGCCGTTGATGAAGCTCGCCGCATCCGCCGCCGAGACCGTCGCGCTCCCGGTGCCGGATAGGATGGCCGGGTTCGCGCCCGAGGCTAAAGTGCCGAGGAGTTCGGAGCCCGGAACGCTGGCATTCGCGTTCTTGGTGGCGGGGGTCTTGGGAAGGTTGGCGGAATACGTGATGGTACCGGTGGGGTGCGCCGGCAGGATGGAGTTCATCACCTTGACGGGCCCCTCGCCGGTGGCCTGCCCGGTGACGGGATCGAGGCTGTTGCCCTTGAGGTAGGACCCGGCGCCGTTGACGAGGTAGCCGTCCTTATCGAGAGCGAAGTCGCCGCGTCGCGTGTAGGAATCGCTCGTCGAGAAGCTGGACTGGCCGTTCGCGTCGCCGGACTTGGTCTGGACCACGAAGAAGCCCTCGCCGTTGAGGGCCATGTTGGTGCCGATCTCGGTGGCGTTCAGACCGCCCTGGACCGTGGTCGTCTGCCGCGAGTTGGCGGCCACCGAGCCGGCGACCTGACGCGTCGGTGTCTGCTGCTCGGCGACGAGGTCGACGAAGTTCGTATCCACCCGCTTGAAGCCGACCGTCTGCGAATTGGCGATGTTGCCGGAGATGTTCTCCAGCGAGAACGACTGGGCCTTGAGGCCGGAAACGGCCGTCTGCAGGGCGGTGAAGACATCCATGGCCGAGGCCCTTCTTTGACGAGACGACGCCCGATGTGCAGCGCGCACCGGCTTCGAGGGCAGATGCCGCAATCGTCATGCCAAGCCTAAGCTATTGAAAAGTCTAGGTATACGCTCGCCGTCGCTCGGCAAGAAGCGCAGGGTCTGCGCCGGGGCGGCAGCTTTTGCCGGGTGCGTCCGATGCCGGGACGGATGTTTACGCCGCGTTATCGTCGATCTGCCTATCGTCGGGGAACCGCAGTTGTGGATCCCCACCATGAGAGCCAAACGGACGACACTCGTCCACCTGATCTACTTCTCGCGCCTGAATCTCTCGGCCGACGCGACCTCGCGCACCCAGCAGATCGGCGAGATCACACGTCAGGCCCAAAAGAAGAACGAGTTCGCGGTGATCACCAGCTTCCTGATCATCGAGCAGAACTTCGCCGCGCAGATCATCGAGGGCGAGCGCGCGTCGGTGAGCGACACCTTTGCGCGGATCAGCAACGATTCGCGTCACCGCGACGTGCAGATCGTGGAGTGGCGCGAGATCGTGAAGCGCGAATTCGTGAACTCCTTCACCACCGGCATCCGTACCCCGACGAACGATGGACTCTTCCAGAAGGCCAGCCTGCTCCCGATGTTCCAGCGCGGCACGCCCAAGGCGGGGGCCATCCATGCGCTCGCCGTCACTCTCCAGGCCGAATCGATGACGAAGCAGGGCATCGACCACTTGTTCGTCTGATTAGAGCCAGACCGGCGCGACCCCGTCGCCCCGCACCCGGATTCGTGAAAGCTCATGAGCGATACGCCCGCGATCCTCATCGTCGATGACCAGGAGAAGCTCCTGAAGCTGGTCATCCTGCTGATGAACCGGCTCGGCTTCCCGGACGTGGAGGGGGTGACAGACGCCGTTACCGCCCTCGCGCGCATGCGCGAGCGCCGCTACGCGCTGGTGATCTCGGACCTCGACATGGAGCCGATGGACGGCCTCGCCTTCCTGCGCGAGATCCGCGCGGACGACACCCTGATGAACACGCCGTTCCTGCTCACCGAAGCGTCCTTCGATTTCGAGGACATCAACCTCGCGCACCAGGCTGGTGCCGACGCCTTCATCCTGAAGCCGTTCGACATGTCCGTGCTGAAGGCGAAGCTCAAGCAGGTGATCAACCGCAAGCCGCGCCGCCGGGAGGCGCCGCTCGCCGCCGAGTCGGCCCTGTCGATCGATTTTCCGATGCTGGGGAAATTCTGACGTCCGGCAGGGCCATGATCAGGCGGGTATGATCCGCCTGTACAGGTGCCAGGTCGCGTGGCCGAGGATCGGCATCACCACGGCGAGCCCGACGAAGAGCGGAGCCGAGCCGAGGATCAGCAAGCCGGCCACCACGAAGCCCCAGGCCGTGAGGGTGCGCGGGTTGCGCCGGAAGGCGGCGAGCGAGGTCTCGATGGCGGTGAGCATGTCGACCTCGCGGTCGACGAGCATCGGCACCGAGACCACGCTGATGGCGAGCACCACGAGCGAGAAGGCGAAGCCCACGAGGTTGCCGACGGCGATGAGGGCCCAGCCACGCGGCGTCGTGAGCACGTCACGCACGAAGTCGAGGACCGAGACCGGAGCGGCGTCGCCGTAGAGCGCCCAGAAAATCCCCTGCGCCGCGAGCAGCCAGGACGCCAGGATCACGGCCAGCAGCAGACCGAAGCCCGCCAGGGCCCCCGCCGCCGGCCGCCGAAGGCTCGCGAAGGCATAGGCCCAGTCGGTCGACAGACCCTGCTCCCGCCGCCGGCTCAACTCGTACAGGCCGATCGCCGCGAAGGGTCCGATCAGGGCGAAGCCCGCCGCGAGGGGGAACACCAGCGGCAGCACCTCGGTCCCGAACGCGAAGGTCGCCAGCACGACGCCCACGATGGGGTAGATCAGGCCGACGAAGAGCGCGTGGGTCGGCATCGCCAGGAAGTCGTCGACGCCCTGCCGGAGCGCCTCCGAGAGATCGCGGCCGTCGATGGCGTTCACCACCGGGCGGGCCATGCTGTGGCCGAAATCGTGGACGGGAAGGGTCGTCATTGCTCAAGCCCTCACGCAGGGAGAAAGCTCACGACGTCGACGCCCAAGCCTTGTACGCGTGCCCGTGCGTGAAGGCGCCGAGAGCGGATGCGCCCGAGGCTAAACCCATTCTCGGCGTCTGTCTTCGGCTTTCGCGCCGAGCCGCGATGATTTCCCGAGCCTTGAGCACAGGCCCGGGAAAGCTTGGCGCTAGGCGGCGCGCTTCTGGTAATCCTTGATGTCGCTGAAGCGCACCTCCGGCGCCCGCTCCTCCTCGTAGCGGAGCGAAAAGGCCGTGGTGGCCATGAAGACCGGCGCGCCGTCGAGGTCGCTCGCCATGGCCGAACCGTGGCTGCCGATGAACTTGTCGAGTTCGGGCTCCTTCTCGGCGGTGATCCAGCGGCAGATCGAGAACCGGGTCGGCTCGTAGTCGATCGGCAGGCCGTACTCCGCCTGGAGACGCTCCTTCAGCACGTCGAGCTGGAGAGCGCCGACGACGCCGACGATGGCCTGGGAGCCGTCATGCGGGCGGAAGACCTGCACCACGCCCTCCTCGCCCATCTGCTGCAGGGCCTCCTTCAGCTTCTTGGCCTTCATCGCGTCGGTGAGCTTGATCCGGCGCAGGATCTCGGGCGCGAAGCTCGGCACGCCGCGGAACACGATCTCCTCGCCCTCCGTCAGGGTGTCGCCGATGCGAAGCGTGCCGTGGTTGGGAATGCCCACCACGTCGCCCGCGAAGGCCTCGTCGGCGATGGCGCGGTCCTGGGCGAAGAAGAACTGCGGCGCGGAGAGCGACATCGGCTTGCCGGTGCGCACGAGCTTGGCCTTCATCCCCCGGTTCAGGCGTCCCGAGCAAACCCGCATGAAGGCGATGCGGTCCCGGTGGTTGGGGTCCATGTTCGCCTGGATCTTGAAGACGAAGCCCGTCATCTTCGCCTCGGTCGGCTCCACGAGGCGCTTGTCGGCGTCCTGGCCGCGGGGCGGCGGCGCGAAGCGGGCGAGCCCGTCGATGAGGTCGCGCACGCCGAAGTTGCGCAGCGCCGAGCCGAAGAACACCGGCGTGAGGTGGCCCTCGCGAAAAGCCTCGAGGTCGAAGCGCTTCAGGCCGGTCTCGGCGAGTTCCGCCTCCTCGCGCCAGGTCGCCGCCTCGCCGTCCTCGGTGAGGAGCGCGTCGAACAGCGGGTCGTCCACGCCCGTCACCGCCACGGTGCCGGCGTCGTCCGCCGCGTCGAGGCGGCGCACCCGGCCGTTACCGAGGTCGTAGGTGCCGGCGAAGCTGCGGCCGCGCCCGATCGGCCAAGTCACCGGCGCCACGTCAAGGGCCAGGACCTTCTCGATCTCGTCGAGGAGCTCGAAGGGATCGCGCGCCTCGCGGTCGAGCTTGTTGATGAAGGTGACGATCGGGATGTCGCGCAGGCGGCAGACCTCGAACAGCTTGCGGGTGCGCGCCTCGATGCCCTTGGCCGCGTCGATCACCATCACGGCCGAATCGACCGCCGTCAGGGTGCGGTAGGTGTCCTCGGAGAAGTCCTCGTGGCCCGGCGTATCGAGGAGGTTGAAGACGCAGTCGCCGTACTCGAACGTCATCACCGAGGTGACGACCGAGATTCCGCGCTCCTTCTCGATGCCCATCCAGTCCGAGCGGGTCGAGACCCGGTTGCGCTTGGCCTTGACCTCGCCGGCGAGCTGGATCGCGCCCCCGAACAGCAGCAGCTTCTCGGTGAGCGTGGTCTTGCCGGCATCCGGGTGCGAGATGATCGCGAAGGTGCGGCGACGGGCGACGGGGTCGGCCTTCGCGTCGCTGGGCTTGGCGTCGGCGGGCTTCGAGTCGTTCTGCATCAGCATGGCGGGCAAGGCGTTCCATGTCCGCGCGCGGCGGACGGCGTTCGCGAAGGGGCGGCCGCGAAGGTACGGCGAAGTGCCGTTCTGTAGGCGCTTCGGGCGCGATGCGCAAAACTCAACCGCGCCCGAGATACGGCATGTTGGTGGCGACCACGGTCATGAACTGCACGTTGGCCGACAGCGGCAGCCCAGCCATGTAGACCACCGCGTCGGCCACGTGCCGCGCATCCATCACGGGCTCGGCCCGGATGCTGCCGTCCGCCTGGCGCGCGCCGGTGGCGATGCCGGCCGTCATCTCCGTCTCGGCGTTGCCGATGTCGATCTGCCCGCAGGCGATGTCGTAGGGGCGCCCGTCCAGGGAGGTCGCCTTGGTCAGGCCCGTGATGGCGTGCTTGGTGGCCGCGTAGGGCGCCGAGTGCGGGCGCGGTGCCTGCGCGGCGATGGAGCCGTTGTTGATGATGCGGCCGCCGCGCGGATCCTGGTCCTTCATCATCCGGAACGCAGCCTGGGTGCACAGGAACGCGCCGGTGAGGTTCACATCCACCGAGCGGCGCCAGTCCGCGAAGCTGACCGCGTCGATCGCCGCGCCGGGGGTGAAGACGCCCGCATTGTTGAACAGGAGGTCGAGGCGCCCGAAGCGCTCCGCCACATGGGCGAACAGGCGCGTCACCGATTCGGCGTCCGCCACGTCGGTGACCACCGCCTCGGCCGCCACCCCCGCATCCCGCGCCAGAATCGCCACGCGTTCGAGGGGCTCGGCGCGGCGCGCCGCCAACACGAGGTCGTAGCCGGCCTGCGCCAACCCAAGCGCCACGACGCGCCCGATTCCCGAACTCGCCCCGGTCACGACCGCAATCCGTCCGAGCATTCCACGTCCCTTCATCCCACACCGGATCATAAAGCCGGCCCCTCCCCCGTTGCCAGGGCCGAAGACTGCGTCTAGACAACGCCACGCCAGCGCTTTGGGGCGTCGCCAAGTGGTAAGGCAGCGGTTTTTGGTACCGCCATTCCCAGGTTCGAATCCTGGCGCCCCAGCCAGTTTTTTCCAGGAATAACACGCGCCGCCCGCGGCGGATTTCGCCGCCATGGCGGAAGGGGCCGTGTTCTACGTGCGCACAGAAGCCGCCACAGTCCGGACCCTCGAGCGGGTCGGTTCTACGCCTTCCAAGCGACAGTCCTCCCCAGCGCCCAGATATTCCGTCCGGCCCGCCTCCAGCACCGGCCCCCATGTCAGGGGTCTCCGCCCGTCCAACCCCAGTCCTATGGTCGAGACCCCGGCATCCGGTGACGGCCTGCCGATCCGGGGCCGTGCCGTTCCGGCACTCCGCAAGGCCGCATGGCTGATGTGGCAGGACATGAAGAAGCCCGGCGCGCCATCACGGTAGCCGGGCGAATGGCGTGGTCCGCGATACGGGAACCCGCACCGTGAAGCGACAGTCTATGAAGCGACAGTCTATTTCGAGCGACAGCGACCAGTCTTGGTCTTCTCCTTGTCGCCATCATCGTAATTGACGCCGAGAGACTCGCCGGCCAACGAAGCGATCACACCCGGGAACCACTTGCCGCCGCCCTGGAAGTTGCACTCGACGCGCGTTCCGATTGCCCAGGCATATGGCCTTACGTTGGATAGGCTCATCGCCTCCCGGTCACCGTCATCGTAAGCGACAACGATCTTATCAGAGGATACACTCTGGATAACACCAGGGTACCAGTACGCCCCGCCTTTATACCGTCCTAAGATCCAATCACCGGCAGTTTGTGCAACAGCACTGCTGTTTCCGATGAGAAAGAGGCCGCAGAACGCAGGAAAAAGGCTCAAGAGCAGCGGTGATCGCAAGTTTTTCATTTTATGAAATCCCTTTTTCTGTTTCCATGCGAAGCTCCCGACTAAGTTCAATGCACGATTATAAGAGTCAAGGCGTGTAGACGCGGTTACGTGACAAAAGAAACCCGCCGCGGCCGGAGCCGGGCGGGTAAGGGTCGAGTCTCGCTTGGGATGTGGTCAGAACGGTCCGGTGGCGGGATGGTTCCCAGCCTGTGGTTCGCCGAGCGATCGCCGGAGCGTCAGGGCCTTCGCATGCCGTCGGTGATCACCCGCACCGGTCCCGGGGCGCGCCTCGGTTGCGCGCAGCGAGGAACGCCGCAGCGAAAGGGGCCGGGCGTGGTCGAAGGGACTCGAGGGCAGCCAGTCTCCGACCGTGCTCGGCGACGAGCTAGACGCTCTGGGGCTGGCTCAGAAAATGCCAGAGCGCGTCGGCGGCAGGATTACGGCACTCCGGGGACCGAAAGAGCCTGATCTCGATGGGCACATCGAACTGTTCGGGTCCCGCGCGGACGAGGCGACCACAAGCCCGTTCGTCGGCCGCGACCGTCTGCGGTAGCCAGGCGACGCCGTGCCCCTCCCGCGCCATGGTGGTCAACGTCGCGGCGAGATGCGAGGTGAAGCGGGTCGCGCGGTGGATGGGCAGCCCGGCCTGACAGCTCTCGAGGATCCGGCCCAGTCCGGAGGCCGGACTGTACGCCAGATAGGGAACCGGGTCCGAGCACGATCCCGGAAGCGACCACGATCCCCGGTCCTGGCCCGGCGCGGCGGGTGCGCAGAGCGGAACGAGCATGTCGTCGCCGACGGGCACGCTCTCGAACCGGTCGGGCTCGAAGCGCGTCGGCGCGTCCGGATGATCGTGGCAGAGCAGGAAATGCACCTCGCCCGACAGCATGATCTGCTCGCAGGCCTCCATGCTGTCGGAGATGAGGTTGAGGGTGCCCAGCGTCTGGGTGCGCATCACCCCACGGACCCAACTCGGGAAGAACGTGAACGAGAGGGCGTGCGTCGCCGCGATGGACAGCGTCGCCGTGTCCTGGGCGCCGGCGGCCCGCGTCTCGCGTCGGGCGCGTTCCAGGCCGCGCAGCAATGCATGGGCTGCCGGCTCGAAGTGGGAGCCCGCCGGCGTGAGGGCCGCACCCTGGGCGCCGCGCACGAAAAGCTGCGTTCCGATCCAGTCCTCCAGGGCGCGGATGCGGCGACCGAAGGCGGGTTGCGACACGTGCCGAGCCTGGGCGGCGCGCGAGAACGTCTTCTGCTCGGCCAGCGCGAGGAAATCTTTCAGCCAGTCCAGTTCCATCTCTGTGCCGTTCACGCATAGCGCATACCGAACATGGCATTGGCCGAGCACGGCTGTCCACACGTATGGGAGGCATCACACCCCGCAAGAGGGATCGCAGATCTGGCTGCCGAGAAGCAGCAAGAGGAGGAAACACGACATGAGGTCATGGCTCGGCCGGCTCTATGTTCAAGTCTTCATCGCGATCGTCTTGGGCGGATTGATTGGGTACTTCCTGCCGGACGTCGCGGTGACCCTGCAGCCACTGGCGGACGGCTTCATCAAGCTGATCAAGATGCTGCTCGCGCCGGTCATCTTCGGCACCATCGTGGTCGGCATCGCCAAGATGGGCAACCTGAAGGAGGTCGGGCGCATCGGGGTCCGCGCTCTCGTCTACTTCGAGGTGGTCTCGACCCTCGCGCTGGTCATCGGCCTCGTCGTGGTCAACGTGATGCAGCCGGGCGCCGGCATGAACATCGATGCGACGCACATCGACGGCAGCGCCATCGCGGCCTACGCCAAGCGGGCGGAGGCGCAGCCCGGTCTCGTCGGCTTCCTCATGGAAATCATCCCCACCACGATGGTGGATGCCTTCGCCAAGGGCGCCATGCTTCAGATCATCCTGATCTCGCTGCTCTTCGGCCTCGCCCTGGTGCAGGCGGGCGAGCGGGCCAAACCGGTGGTCGCCGTCCTCGACAGCCTGCTCGACGCGCTGTTCCGCATCGTCGCCATGGTGATGCGTCTCGCCCCCATCGGCGCCGGGGCGGGCGTCGCCTTCACCATCGGCAAATACGGGTTCGGGACCGTCTGGTCGCTCGCATACCTGATGCTCGGGGTCTACGCCACGTCGATCCTGTTCATCGTGCTCGTGCTCGGCTCCGTCTGTGCCTGGACGGGATTCCCGCTCCTCAAAGTCCTCGGCTACTTCAAGGACGAGATCCTGATCACCTTCGGGACCTGCTCCACCGAGGCCGTGATGCCGCGCATGATGGCCAAGCTGGAGCGGCTCGGCTGCGAGAAGTCGGTGGTCGGCCTCGTGCTGCCCACCGGCTACACCTTCAACGCGGACGGCACCTGCATCTACCTGACCATGGCGGCGATCTTCGTGGCGCAGGCCACCAACACGCCGTTGGGCCTCGGCGACCAGCTCGTGGTCCTCGGAGTGCTACTCCTGACCTCCAAGGGCTCGGCGGGCGTCGCCGGCGCCGGCTTCGTCACCCTCGCCGCCACCCTGTCGAGCATCCACACCGTCCCGGTCGCCGGCCTCGTCCTGCTGCTCGGCGTCGATCGCTTCATGAACGAGGCGCGGGCGGTGACCAACCTCATCGGCAACGCGGTCGCCACGATCGCGGTCGCCAAATGGGAGGGTGCCTTCGACCACGACAAGGCCGAGGCGGCCTACCGCGACCGCGCGACCGCCGCCGCCGGGGACATCGTTCCCGAGACGAAGGCGGGCCTCGTCCTGCCGGCGTCCACGGCCACCGCCTCGTAGGGCCACGGCCCGTCCGACCCACCCCGTTTCACCCCCCCTACGCTCCAAGGAGAACCCCATGCGTATCGTCGATGTCTGCGAAGTCACCAAGCCGATCGCGTCACCCATCCGCAACGCCTACATCGACTTCTCGAAGATGACCGCCAGCCTCGTGGCCGTGGTCACCGACGTCGAGCGCGACGGCCGCCGGGTGGTGGGGTACGGCTTCAACTCCAACGGCCGCTACGGCCAGGGCGGCCTCATCCGCGAGCGCTTCAGGAACCGCCTCCTCGAGGCCGACCCGGCGAGCGTGCTGAACGCGGCTGGCGACAACCTCGATCCGCACAAGCTCTGGGCGGCGATGATGACCAACGAGAAGCCCGGCGGCCACGGCGAGCGCTCGGTGGCGGTGGGCACCCTCGACATGGCGATCTGGGACGCCACCGCCAAGATCGCCGGCAAGCCGCTGTTTCGGATGCTGGCCGAGCGGAAGGGCATCGCGGCCGACCCGCGCGTCTTCGTCTACGCGGCCGGCGGCTACTACTATCCGGGCAAGGACGACGGGCAGCTGCGCGCCGAGATGCGCAGCTACCTCGACCGAGGCTACACCGTCGTGAAGATGAAGATCGGCGGCGTCCCGATCGCGGAGGATCAGCGCCGCATCGAGGCCGTTCTGGCAGAGATCGGCGCCCAGGCGCAGCTCGCCGTCGACGTGAACGGGCGCTTCGACCTCGAGACCGCCATCGCCTACGCCAAGATGCTACGCCAGTACCCGCTGTTCTGGTACGAGGAGATCGGCGATCCCCTCGACTACGCCCTGCAGGCGGCGATGTCGGAGTTCTATCCCGGCCCGATGGCCACCGGCGAGAACCTGTTCTCGCACCAGGATGCCCGCAACCTCCTGCGCTACGGCGGCATGCGGCCGGACCGGGACTACCTGCAGTTCGACTGCGCCCTGTCCTACGGCCTCGTCGAGTACCTGCGCACCCTCGACGTGTTGGAGCAGTTCGGCTGGTCGCCCAGGCGCTGCATCCCGCATGGCGGCCACCAGATGTCGCTCAACATCGCGGCGGGCCTCGGGCTCGGCGGAAACGAGAGCTACCCGGACCTGTTCCAGCCCTATGGCGGCTTCCCCGACGGGGTGCGGGTCGAGGACGGGCACATCGTCATGCCCGAACTTCCGGGCATCGGCTTCGAGGGCAAGTCCGACCTGATCAGGGTCATGCGCGAACTCGCGGCGTAAGCGCCAATGGTCGGCTGCGCGGGGTGGGTGGCCCCCTGCGCAGCCATATCCGGCCCGGACGGCCTCACGCCATTGCGGCGAGCGACGGTCGGGCGTGCTGGGGGACGAGCGAGCCGTCCTGACCGAAACCTTCGTCAGCGCCATCGTCGCGGTCAGGCGCAGGCCTCGTCCTGGTTGCGCGCCGCGACCTCGCGCAGCGGCGAACCTGCGGTGGGCCTGGATTCCGGCGACAGAAGGATCTCGGCGCGCAGGCCGCGTCCGTCCCGGCCGCAGGCGAGCGTCACCCTCGCGCGGAGCTGATCGGAATAGGCGCGCACGATGGCGAGGCCGAGGCCGCTGCCCTCCGTGTCGCGATTCGCGTCGAGGCGGTGGAAGCGTTCGAAGACCCGCTCGCGCTCCGCCTCCGGAATCCCGGGGCCGTTATCCTCCACCGCGATCCGGACCGCGCCGCCATCCTCGCCCGCCGCCGACGCGACACTGACGGCGACCTGTCCGCCGGGCCCGGTATAGCGCACGGCGTTGTCGATGAGGTTGCGCAGGATCTCCTCGAGCAGCAGCGGTTCCAGCCGGATGGACGGGTGGCTCAGGGCCTCGAAGGACAGGTCGATGTCCCGGCGCAGCGCCAGGCCGGCGAAATCAGCGGTGGCGTCGCGGGCGAGGCGCGCGAGGTCGATCGTCACCGGCTCCGGGCGCCGGGCCGCGCCCTCCTCCACCGCCGCGAGGGTGAGGAGCTGCGCGATGAGGTGATCGAGGCGGTCGACGGCCGCCGCGATGTCGGCCCGCGAGGCGTTCCAGGCCGCGCTCCCGGGGGGCTGGCGGTCGAGGAGGCTGAGGTGGGTCTTCAGGATCGCCACGGGCGTGCGCAGCTGGTGCGAGGCATCGGTCGTGAACTCGCGCATGACCGTGAGGGCGTGATTGAGCTGGCGCAGCAGTTCGTTGAGGGCGCCCACCAGGGGCAGCGCCTCCCCCGGCACGCCCGCGACGGTGAAGGGCGGCACCGCCCCGCGCCCGTCGAAGCGGCGCTGCTCCACCTCGCGGCGCAGGCGATCGAGGGGCGTCAGCCCCATCTGCACCGCGAACCAGACCAGCAGGACGCCGATGGCGGCCAGGGCCGAGCCCAGGACCGTCAGGGCGGTGAGCATCCGCCGCACCAGCAGGTCGCGGCCATGCGTGGTCTCGGCCACCTGGACCAGGGCCGTGTGGTTCGTGACGTAGATCGGCTTCAGCATCGCGCCGATGCGCACGCGCTGCCCCAGGAAGACGCCGTCCCGATAGGCCAGGGTCTCGACGGGCGGCAGCGTCGCGGGCAGGCCGAGATCCTTGTAGCCGGTCACGAACTCCCCGTCGGCCGAGACGCTGTAGAAGATGCTGTCGCGTTCGGAATTCGAGAGCATGCGGAAGGCCGCAGCCGGCATGTCGACGGTGACGTGCCCGTCCTGAACGGAGAGCCGCTCGGCGATCGACAGGATCGAGCCGGCCAGCACCCGGTCGTAGGCCCGGGTGACGAAGGCGTCCACGAACCAGGTGCCGCCCGCCGCGAGCGCCAGGGCCAGGGCCGCCATCGGGATCAGCAGGTAGGCGGCGACCCGCAGGCGCAGGGAGCGGATGCTCACCGTGCGTC
>NZ_JAIEOF010000395.1 GCF_019750675.1 Methylobacterium sp. | reverse complement strand
TGGCGATGCTGCCCTTGGTCCAGGCGATCATCTGGTTTGAGGTCCACAGGGTGAGCTTGTCGCCCTCCCAGGCCGCGATGGTCGCGTGCGGCTCCATCATCGCGTGGCTCTCGTCCGGCGTCGTGTAGGTTTCGTCGAACTTGACGGGGGCGGCCGCGAACGCGCCCTCGAAGTCGCCGCGCCGGTCCTCGCTACCGCCGCCGCTGCCCTCGCCGCTGTCGCCGGGAACCGGCTTGGCGCCACCGGCCTCGGCCGCGAGGTCGAATTTGCCGGCCGCGCGGGCGTAGTCGACCTTGATCAGGAAGGCGGCAGCCCGGGCCTGCTCGAAGGTCTCGGCCACCACCACGGCGATGGCCTGATGGTAGTGCTGGATCTCGGCACCACCGAACAGGTTCGCGGCGTTCATCTTGCCGAGGCCCAGCTTGGGCATGTCGAGGGTGGTGACGATGGCGACGACGCCCGGAGACCGCTTGGCGGCGCCGGTGTCGATGGCGCGGATCCGGCCCTTGGCGATGCCGGCCCCGAGAACGTAGCCGTAGGCCTGGTTCGCCGCCACGTCGTGGCGCTCGTAGGCATAGGGCGCCGTGCCGGTGGTCTTGAACTTGCCGTCGATGCGGTCGGTGGCCTTGCCCACCACCTTCATCTGGTCGATCGGGTTCTGTCCCGCGGGCTGATCGAACTTCATATCTCTAAGCCCTCGCTTCGGTGAGCGCCGCGCCGAGCGTGCGCTCGGCGAGCTTCAGCTTGTAGGCATTGTCGTGGGTGGGTTTGGCGCCGGCGAAGACCTGCGCGGTCACCGCCTTGGCGCCCCGGGCCATCTCGCCCTCGGCGGCTTCCACCCGCCAGGGCTTGTGCGCCACGCCGCCAAAGGCCGCCCGGCCGCTGCCGTCCGGCTGCACCACCGCGGCCACCGAGACCAGCGCGTAGGCGTAGGAGGCCCGGTCGCGGACCTTGCGGTAGATGTGGGCGCCGCCGAGGGGCTTGGGCAACGTCACCGCCGTGATGAGCTCGCCCGGCTTCAGGGTGGTGTCGACCTCCGGCCGCTCGCCCGGCAGGCGATGGAACTCGGAAATCGGGATCTTGCGTTCCGTGCCCCGGCCGTCGACGGTCTCGACGGTGGCGTCGAGCACCCGCATGGCCACCGCCATGTCGCCCGGATGGGTCGCGATGCAGGCCTCGCTCGCGCCGATCACGGCGAGCTGGCGCGAGACGCCGTCCAGCGCCGAACAGCCCGACCCGGGCTGGCGCTTGTTGCAGGCCTGCGCCGTGTCGTAAAAATACGGGCAGCGTGTGCGCTGCAGCAGATTGCCGGCGGTGGTCGCCTTGTTGCGCAGCTGGCCGGACGCACCCGCCAGCAGGGCCCGGCTGAGCACGGCGTAGTCCTTCCGGACCCGGGCATCGGCGGCCAGATCCGTGTTGCGCACGAGGGCGCCGACGCGCAGGCCGCCCTCGGGCGTGGCCTCGATCCCGTCCAGCCCGAGGCCGTTGACGTCCACGAGGTGGGTGGGCGTCTCGATCTGCAGCTTCATCAGGTCGAGGAGATTGGTGCCCCCGGCGATGAACTTGGCGTTCGGGTTGGCGGAAACGGCGGCGGCGGCTTGCGCGGGCGAAGTCGGGCGCTCGTAGGTGAAGGACTTCATGCGGGCCTCCGGGCTTTGTTCTGGTCTGCGACGTCGGTCATCGCCTCGACTATGTTGGAATAGGCGCCGCAGCGGCAGATGTTGCCGCTCATGCGCTCGCGGATCTCGGCATCCGTGACCTGCATCGGCGCGTTGAGATCGGCCGTGACGTGGCTGGGAATGCCGGCCTTGATCTCGTCCAGCACCGCGACGCCCGAGCAGATCTGGCCGGGCGTGCAGTAGCCGCACTGGTAGCCGTCATGCTTGATGAAGGCGGCCTGCATCGGGTGCAGGTTCTCGGGCTGGCCCAGGCCCTCGATGGTGGTGATCTGCGCGCCCTGGTGCATGACCGCGAGCGTCAGGCAGGCGTTGATGCGCCGGCCGTCGACGATCATCGTGCAGGCGCCACATTGGCCGTGATCGCAGCCCTTCTTCGAGCCCGTCAGGTGCATGTGCTCGCGCGCGGCGTCCAGCAGGCTGGTGCGGGTGTCGAGTTCGAGGTCCCGCTTCTCGCCGTTCACCGTGAAGGCGACCTTGGCCAGCACCGGCGCGTCGTTGGCCGCGGGTGCAGCCCCCACCGCGCCCGGAAGGGCCGCGGCGACCGCGCTGGCTCCCACACTCACCATGACGCCTCTCCTGTTCAATTCGAGCCCGTTGCGACCGTCCATGTCGTCCTCCGAACCGTGTGGCGGTTGCGTCAGCGCCGGCCGGCACCGCGACCGGACGGAAACGCGCAGCGCGCAATCAAGTTTTGCTTGATTCTAAAATTAGGGTCCGGAGAACCACGGAATAGGGCCTCACATTCACTGAGGCTTATGAATTGAGGTTATGAATGGCGCGGGAGACCCTGACGGACCTGCTCGCCTTCGCCACCGTGGCGCAGGAGGGAAGCTTCACCCGCGCGGCCAAGCGCCTGGGCGTGACGCAATCGGCCCTGAGCCATGCGATGACCGGCCTTGAGGCGCGCCTCGGGCTGCACCTGCTCAACCGCTCCACGCGCAGCGTCTCGCCGACCGAGGCCGGCGAGCGGCTCCTGCGCATCGTCGCGCCCCAGTTCGAGCAGATCGGGGTGGAGCTGACGGCGCTCACGGAAATGCGGCACCGGCCCGCCGGACGGATCCGCATCACCGCCCCGGAGCACGCGGCCGAGACCGTCCTCTGGCCGGTCCTGCGGGACCTGCTGCCGGCCTACCCGGAGATCACCGTCGAGATCGAGACCTCGCAGGCGCGCACGAACATCGTGGCCGAGCGCTTCGATGCCGGCGTGCGCATCGGCGAGCACGTCGAGCGGGACATGGTGGCCATGCGCATCGCGCCGCCCATGCGCATGGCCGTCGTCGGCACGCCCGCCTACTTCGCGGCCTCGCCCCCACCTGCCCGTCCGGAAGACCTGACCCGGCATCGCTGCATCAATCTCGGGCGGCCCTCGCGGGGCGACGTCTTCCCGTGGGAATTCGAGCGGGCGGGCGAGACGGTCGCCGTCCGCGTCGAGGGCCAGCTCGGCTTCACGAGCCTGCGCCTGATCCTGAGCGCGGCGCTGGCGGATTTCGGGCTGGCCTACCTCCCCGAGGAGGAGGTCCGGACCGAGGTCGCGCAGGGACGTCTGGTGCGGGTGCTCGCGGAATGGTGCGCCCCCTTCCCGGGCTACCATCTCTACTATCCGAGCCGGCGCCAGCCGACACCGGCCTTCACGGTGCTGATGGAGGCCCTGCGCCACCGGGGCTGAAGCCGCGGCCTTCAGGCCACCGTCTGCCCCCCATCCACCACCATGGCATGCCCGACGATGAAGGCGGCCGCCTCCGAGCACAGAAACAGGACGGCGGCGGCGATCTCCTCGGGCGTGCCCATCCGCCCGACCGGCTCCTGGGCGACGACGCGGGCCACCCCCGCCTCGGTGCCCCCGGTGAAGCGCCGCATCATCGGCGTGTCGATGATGCCGGGACAGACCGCATTGACGCGGATTCCCGCCGCGGCATAGTCGAGGGCCGTGCTCCGGGTCATGCCGACCACGCCGTGCTTGGTGGCCGCGTAGGCGGCTTGGCCCGCGAAGCCCTTCACCCCGGCGCCCGAGGCATTGTTCACGATGGCGCCGCCCCCGCTCCGCAGCATGAGCGGGATCTGGGACTTCATGCTGAGGAACACGCCGCGCAGGTTGACGGCGACGAGGCGGTCGAACGCCTCCGCCGGGATGTCGGCCGCCGCCGTGATCGGCTGCTCGACGCCCGCATTGTTGAAGGCGGCATCGAGGCGGCCGAAGGTCTCGGCCGTACGGTCGAGGGCGGCCCGCACGGAGTCTTCGACGGCGACATCGCAGGTCAGGCCGAGGGCGCGGCCACCGGCCTCCTCGATCCGGCGCACGGTCTCGCGGGCACCCGCCTCCGACAGGTCGGCGACCGCGACGCGCGCCCCGGCCCGGCCGAAAGCCAGGGCGGTGGCGCGGCCGATGCCGCTCGCGGCGCCGGTGACGAAGGCGACCTTTCCGGTGAAGTCGAACTGGCCGGCAAGGTCGACCTTACCCGTGACGTCGGGCTCGCCCTTGGAGTCCTGGGACATCTGCATCTCCTGATCCGATCGTGGCCGAGCCCTGGGGCATCGGGGGCCTTCTTCCGTCCTGACACCCGGGCACGGGTCGAGCACGGGTCATGGCGGAAGCCCCGCCGAACCTGGCGCTCGCGCGAGGGGCGGATTAGGTGGGCCACGGGACATGAGGATATGAACGAGGCTTATGAATGCTGCGCGAGAGCCTGAACGATCTTGCCGCCTTCATCGCCGTCGCGCGTGCGGGCAGCTTCACCCGGGCAGCCGCGCAGCTCGGGGTCTCGCAGCCCGCCCTCAGCCAGACCGTGCGTGCCCTCGAGGCGCGCCTCGGGGTGCGCCTGCTGGCGCGCACCACTCGCAGCGTCGCGCCGACGGAGGCCGGCGCGCGCCTCCTCGGGGCCGTGGGGCCGCGCTTCGACGAGATCGAGGCCGGGCTCGCGTCCCTGGCCGGCCTGCGTGACCGCCCGGCCGGGACCGTCCGCATCACCGCCACCGAGCACGCGGCCCACGCGGTGCTGTGGCCCGCCCTGCGCCGCCTGCTGCCGGACTATCCGGACATCGCGGTGGAGATCGTGGTCGATTCCGGCCTGACCGACATCATCGCGCAGCGCATCGATGCAGGCGTGCGCTTCGGCGGCATGGTGGCCAAGGACATGACGGCCGTCCGCATCGGCCCCGACATGCGGATGGCGGTGGTGGGCTCACCCGCCTATCTGCACGCCCACCCGAAGCCGGAGGCGCCGCAGGACCTCACCGGCCATCGCTGCATCAACCTTCGCCTGCCGACCCGGGGCGGCCTGTATGCCTGGGAGTTCGACAGGGACGGGCAGGAGCTGCGGGTCTGGGTCGAGGGCCGGCTCACCTTCAACACCACGGCGCTGATCCTGGCGGCGGCCCTCGACGGCTTCGGCCTCGCCTACCTGCCCGAGACCCTGGTGCGGACGCACCTGGACCAGGGAACCCTGATCCGCGTCCTCGACGCGTGGTGCGAGCCGTTCTCCGGCTATCACCTCTATTTCGCGAGCCATCGCCAGGTCCCGCCGGCCCTCGGGGTGCTGGTGGACGCGCTGCGCTGGCCGCCCGCGCGCTGATCGCCGCTCCCCGCTTTGCACGCCGGCCCCGCGGGCGGGCGGACCCGGGCCGCGGGTCCGGGCCGGTTCCTCAGGGGATCATCTCGGCGGCAACGGCCGCCCGGTCGCGGACCGGCGGGTCGTTCCGGTCGCGCGAGACGTCATGCACCACCGTGAGACCGCCCGCCTCCAGGTCATCATCGTCGGCGGGATGCGCCGACGGGGCGGCGACGGCCGGTATGACTCCGTTCGGGACCACGTCGTTCGCGGCCGCCATCGCGCCGGGCTGCCCGTAATAGGCCTCCAGCGAGGGCACGATAGTCGGCACCGGACGCATCGGCGGGAGGGCCGCGACCCGATCCCGGGCCGCCATCAGCGCGTCGAGGATGAGACGGCTGTCGCGGGTGAAGGGGATCACCACACCGCCGCCCACGGTCTTGATCCGGTCGGCGGGCGCCCCGATGTCGAAGGCGACGACCGGATAGCCGGCCTCCCAGACCTCGGACAGGACGTAGGAGTAGGTCTCCGGCCAGATGCTCGACAGGAACACGAAGTCCGGGTCGATCTCGTCCAGCTTCGCCTTCAGTTCCGAATGCTTGTAGGAGCCGGTCACGGCGGCGTTCTTGTAGCGCTTGAGGCGCTCGTCGTCGGCCGTGAAGCCGACGACGGTCAGGTAGAATGGCATGCGGTCGCGCGCCGCCCGCTCCACGAGCCGGACGAGGACGTCGAAGCCCTTGACCCGCCCGATCGCTCCCACGACCGCGATTCTGAGGCCACCCTTGGGGCTGCCCTTGGGACCCCCCTTCCGTGAGACCACCGCCGTCGTGCCGTGCAGCCGCGGCTCCGGGTGGGGTGCGACAACGATGTCGGGCAGGTTCAGGCGCGCGCGATAACGGCGCGCCGTGTCCTCGGACGGCGCCAGGATCTTGGTGGCGCGCTGGAGGATCCGGGTGTTGAAGCCGAGCCAGGATTCGAGGTCGTTCTCGATCAGCGCGTCGTGATCGGCGAAGTTGTGCTCGACGCCGCCCGAGACGCAGAGCTGGCAGACGGCTGGCGTCGGCTCACCGCAATAGCTGTTGCGCTCGTCGGTGAGGTGGACGCGCGGACAGTACCACTGGAAGTCGTGCAGCATCACCGTGAAGGGGCGCTTGCCGGAAAGGAGCGTCTCCAGGAACGCGCTTCGGAAGGTCAGGCGTGAGTTCACGTGGATCTGGACCGCGACGCCGGCCGCCTCGATGGCCGCGAGGGTCCGTTCGACGCTTTCGGGTCTCAGGGTCAGGGTGACGTCGGCCCGGTCGAAGCTCAGCAGCAGGCGCGGATCGTCGCCGCGATCCTCCACGGGGGAGAGCACGGCGCTCTCGTGGTCCTCCGACCGGCGAAGGCCCTGGATGTCGTCCACGTAGCGCTTCGTGCCGCCGCCGAGCCCGTGCATCAGGTGCAGGGTCAGCGCGCTGAAACGCCCCTTGAGGAGGCTGAGCAGGACATCCGTACGCACGGCTTCCAGGGGGTCCGCGCGGACGAAGGCGCGCACCTCGGCGAGGTATTCCGGGTAGAGCGCCTCCAGGCGGGCGTGATTGGTCGCCAGGATCGTCACCCGCTCGGCTACGCCGAACGAGACAGAGCCCTCGTGGATCACGAAGGTGTCCGGCGCCGCGAGGTGGATCCAGCCGAGGTCGCGTGCGGAGAGGCACCAATCGACCTCCTCGCAGTAGCCCTTGCCCCAATCGGGCGAGAACGCGCCCACCTCGTCGAGGGCTTGGCGATTGAGATGCATGCAGAACCCGACCCCCGTCGGGATCTCCACGGGCTCGGCGCCGTGTCCGGCGAAGGCCCGGTCGATCTCCGCGACGTCGAGGCCGAGGGCGGGCAGGCTCGGCACGACGACGTTCGGGAAACTCAGGATCGTCGCGTTGTTCGACAGCGGGGTCACCGAAGCGACGCCCGGCCGGGCATGGCAGTGCCGGGCGAGCCGCGCGACGAGCCCGGGCGGCAGGATCGTGTCGGCGTTGACGAGGAGGACGTCCTCATCGGGCTCGAGCAGCGAGAAGCCGCGATTGACCGTCCCGATGAAGCCGAGATTCTTCGGGTTCTCGAGGATCGTCAGGCCCGGATGGTTCTCGGCGGCGACGCTCCCGAGGTAGCGACCGATCTCCGGGTCGGGCGACGCGTCGTTGATGACGATCGCCCGCGCCGTCCCGGCACTCAGTTCCGGGATCAGGGACGCCAGGCAGAGTTTGAGGTCGGACAGGCCCTTGTAGACCGGCACGATGGCGCAGACCGGCGGAGGCGCTTGCCGCGACCGCGCCACGGGCGCCGGAACCGGACGTGCGGTCATGTCCGCCGTGGCCGTCAGCGTTTCGGTGGCGATCACCGGCTGAAAGGTGATGGGTCCATGGCCACGGGCGCGCTCGACCTCGACGAGGCGCGTGCGGATACTGCGGCGCGCCATCACGCTCGTCGCGGGCGACTCGAATTCCAGGAGCCGCGCCCGCGCTTCGCGCCGCTGGGCCTGGACATGAACGAGCAGGTCGTTGCTGAAACGCCCGAGGAGAAGCCCTCCCCCCTCCGGACCGGCGAAGAGTTCGCTGCCGGGCTGAATATCCTGCTGGGAGAAGACGAACCCGGCCACGTCCCGCCCGAACGCCGCTTTGACGTCGGCCCGGGCATGCGTCTTGAGCTCCGACAGCGTCGCGCCGCCCCGGACGATGCGCAGCGTCGTCGGCGCATCGGCTGTCGTGGGGTCGAAGTACCAGCCCCGGAAATTGTCCGGCGCCAGGGTGTCGATGTTGTAGCGCGGCTGGCTGCTCCAGGTGCCGAATTCGAGCGTCGTCTTGCCCGCCTGGATGCCGAGGCGATGCGGCTTGCCATCGAGCGCGTGCGGCGGCAGTGGCAGCGAGAAACCGTTCCAGCCCGCCTGTCCGGACACCATGAACTGGAACTCGCTGCGATAGCGGTCGAGGGCGACGGGTTCACCCGCCTCGCCGTCGACGATCAGCCGGACGCTCGGGTTCGCGGTCGGGAAGAGCGGTGAGAGCCATCCTTCGAGACGATAGTCCCAGACGCCGTCGAAGCAGCCGGAATACTGATCGGTTCCCGCCTCGAAACGCTCCGTGTAGGTCTGTCCGTGAACCTTGACGCTGACGGTGCAGGTGCCGGGATGCCGGGCGAGGCTCTCGGGCAGCGGCGCGTAGACGAGCTCCAACCCGTTGATCCGGTTCGCGGGCTCGACGGCCAGATCCTGCGCCTCCCCTCCGGCGAGACGGACCTGAACCTGAACCTCTTCCCGGTGCGTACCGGTCGCCAGCGCGAGGAGAACGCCGCCCTCGTGGAGCGTGATCCAGTTGATCGCAACGTTGCCGCCTCGCACCGTGACGGCAGCACTCGGCTTCCGGCGCAAATTCTTCCAAGCTTTCGAGAAGAATCTTCCGTCGAGAGCCGGCAGCTTCAAGAGACGCACATCATCCTCACTTCAGGTTTTATAGTGCCGAGCTCGGTTCGCCAGATCATCCCTGACCGTGAACGTCGAGGCCGCATAACGTTTTTCGAGCATCAAATCCAGTCGCGTGAGTAGTATTTTTAAACTACCGAAAAAGACGACATGAAACGAGGAACCATTGAGTATAAGCTCTATGAACATCAGGATTTTTTGATTAAAATCCTCTAAGAGACGATGATGGTCGATCTCTTATCTTCTGCGCCGGTCCCATTGATGACGTCGTGGGCAAATTTTTCTCACGCAGATGCAAGAACCAAGCATTCAATCGTGGCAAATTTCCGATGCCAAGCTTGATCCTACTGCGGGTTGGAAGACAGTGACATGACCACTTCCGCGAGCCTTCTTCGCTTGCCCCTCGACGCCGTGCGCCGGCACGGAACGCATCGTTTCGCGTGTCGACCGCCAGGGACCCGCCCCGGGTTCGCGCCAGTCCGATTCCACCTCGGGAGGCTCGGCGACACACCGGCCTCGTCCCCGGATGATGCAAGTCACGCATAGCGTGCCATCGCGAAATCCGCCGGGGCGATGGCGGGCGGATGCCCGGAGATGAGATCCGCGAGCATCCGTCCCGAGCCGCAGGCCATGGTCCAGCCGAGGGTGCCGTGGCCGGTGTTGGTATAGAGATTCGGATAGGGGGTCGCTCCGACGATGGGCGTGCCGTCCGGCGTCATCGGGCGCAAACCCGTCCAGAAGCGGGCCTTCCCGAGATCGCCGCCCCCGGGGAAGAGATCCCCGACGGAGCGTTCGAGCGCCGCGCGGCGCGGTCCGCGCAGCACCTGGCTGAAGCCGGCGAGCTCGGCGGTGCCTCCGGCCCGGATGCGGTCTCCGAGGCGGGTGATGCCGACCTTGAAGGTCTCGTCCATCACCGTCGAGACCGGGGCAGCCGCGGGATCGTCGATCGGCAGCGTCAGCGAGTAGCCCTTCACCGGATAGACCGGCAGCCGCAGGCCGAGCGGCCGCAGCAGGGCCGGCGTGTAGCTGCCCAGCGCGGCGACGTAGGCATCCGCGCCGACGACCTCCCCGCCCGCCGTGACGACCCCGGCGACGCGCCCGTGCTCGTGGCGCAGGCTCGCCACCGAGACGCCGTAACGGAACGTGACGCCGAGGCCTTCGCACAGCCCCGCGAGGCTCTGCGTGAACATGTGGGCGTCGCCGGTCTCGTCGCCGGGCAGGCGCAGGCCGCCGGCGATGCGGTCGCGGACCCGGGCAAGGGCCGGCTCGGCGGCGATGCAGCCGGCGGGGTCGAGCACCGCGTAGGAGACCCCGTAGGCGTCGAGGATCGCGGTGTCGGTGCCGACCTGGTCGAGCTGTTTGCGCGTGCGGAAGAGCTGCAGGGTGCCCTTCTCGCGGTGATCGTAGGCGATTCCGGTCTCGGCGCGCAGGGCGCCCAGGACGTCGCGGCTGTACTCGGCGAGGCGGACCATGCGGCCCTTGTTCCGCCGGTAGGCCTCGTGCGTGCAGTTGGCGAGCATGTGGGCGAGCCAGCCGTAGAACCGCGGCTCGAATTGCGGCAGCAGCACCAGGGGGCGATGGCGCATCAGCAGCCACTTCATCGCCTTGATGGGGATTCCGGGCGCCGCCCAGGGGGCCGAGTAGCCGGGCGAGACCTGGCCCGCATTGGCAAAGCTCGTCTCCATCCCGGCGGCCGGCTGGCGGTCGAGCACGGTGACCTGATGGCCGCCCCTGGCGAGGTAGTAGGCCGTGGTGACGCCGACGACGCCGCTGCCGAGAACCAGCACGTGCATGCGAGAATCCTTCCGTCGGTGCGCCGGGGGAGCACGAATCCCGACGCTTGTAGCAGGGTCGGGCGCCAAGCTCTGCCGCACTGCACAAACCGGGCCGCATGGCCGGGCCGCGTCCCGCGCAAGCCCGCGCCGGGCTTCAGGGCCGGACGGCCGGCGTCTCGATGGCCAAGGGCGCCGCACGGTCCATCAGGTAGCGCTCCAGGGCGACGAATTCCGGTGCGCCGTACCCGAACGGCTCGGCCCGCATTCCCGTCATGCAGTTGCGCAGGCGCCGCTGCACCGAGCCCACGCCCTGCCATTCCAGGCGATAGAGCGGGTAGCCGGTGGGGTGGCCCTGCGGGATCGCGGCGGCGCCGAGGCGGCGCCCGGGATGATCGTCGTGGCAGGCGGCGCAGGAGAGGCCGAGTTGCCCCATGCGCTGCGTGAACAGTGCCCGGCCGGCCGCCCGGGCGGCGCCGAGGCGGGAATCGTCCGGCACCGTGATCGGCAGGCCCGCGGACTGGGCGGCGACATAGGCGGTGAGCCCGAGGAGTTCGCGGCTCTCGTAGGGGTAGGGCTCCGCGCCCTGGTGACGCCTCCGGCAGGCGTTGACCCGGCCCTGGAGGTCGATCGGGGCCGCGCTCGCGGCGTCCCAGGCCGGGTAGCGGGTGGCTACGCCCCGCATCGCGAGGCCGGCCTCGCCGTGGCAGCCGGCGCAGGCGGGCCGGTCCGGGGCTGGCGCCTTCGCCCAGAGATCGGCGCCGTCCTCGAGCCAGAGCAGGGCGGGATTGGCCATCCCGTCGCGCTGCATGGCCTGGATGTCCGGGCTCATGGTGTCGAAGCCCGAGCGCCGCTCGGCCGGCGGGATCTCACCCGCCCGCGCCGGCCCCGCCGACCAATCCGCGACCGTCAGGGCCGCGAGCACGAGAAGCGCGGATCGCCTCACGTCACCGTCAGGGTGGCGGTCTCGGTCTGCGTGAAACCGTTGTCGCCGCGCCAGGTGAAGGTGAGCGGGCCCGTCCGCGTCGCCCGCAGGGTGAAGGTCAGGTAGGGGTTGGCGGCGGTCGCCGGAAACAGCTCGGCGCGGAACACCGTCTCGCCGTCGTAGAGGCAGGTGAACTCCGTGATGATGTCGCGCGGGCGGATGCGCCCGTCGGCGCCGGGCCGGAAGCCGGTCTCCATCGGGTGCGAGATCAGGGTCTTGATCGTGACGATCTCGCCGGCCCCGGCGGATTTCGGGACGTTGATCAGGGTGCGGGCCATGTCGGCTCAGCCCTCCAGGCAGGCGGCGAGGGTGACGATGGCGTCGGCCGTGGTCGACCAGTAGCGCCCGTCGCTGGTCTCGGCGATGGCGGTGATGCGCTGCGTGTCGGCCAGCCGGATGCGGGTCGTGATCGCGGCGCGGCCGCTCGCCGGCCCCAGCGACACCGTGATCACATTGGGCTGCGGGTTCTTGTCGTTGAACACCGCGATGCGGCGGACGTGGTCCTCCGGGGTCATCGGGCTGTCCACCGTCACGGTGATCGTGACCGCGTTGCCGTTCTCGACCAGGGGCGGCAGGTCGAGGCGGATGCGCCCCGGCTGGATCTCGGCCGTACCGGCGAAACGCCGGATGGCCTCGGCCGTGCTCTCCGTGCGGATCGCGGCCCCGGCCGCCACCGGGCGCAGGGCGATCGTGGCGGCGATTCCCGGCCCGAGAGCGAGGAGTCCGCGGCGGCTCGGACGATGGGATGTATGCGGGCTCACGGCGCCGGCCTCTCCGATGGGGTGTCGCGTAGCGTCGCGAGGAAGGCGACGATGTCCTCGATCTCCTGGGGCTCCAGCACCGGCCGGTCACGCCAGGCCGCGCCCACCCGCGTGGTGCCCGCGAGGCTGTAATAGGAGGGCATGATGGTGTCCGGGTTCAAGACCCGGCCGTCGACGAGGCGCAGGCGCAGCGCGCCGGGCGCGAGCCGGTCGCCGATTCCGTCGAGGGCGGGGCCGAGATTGCCGGTGAAGCGCTCCTCGGGGAACGGCCCGGCATGGCAGAGCAGGCAGAGCCCCTTCGTGCGGTCGACGACCAGGGCCCGGCCCCGCGCGGGATCGCCCGGCACGCCGGTCAGGCTCGCGGGAATCGCCCCATCGACGATGGCGACGGGCCGCAGGCGCTCCGCGCCCGGCTCGGCCTCCTCCCCGGCCTCCACCCGCGCGGCCAGGACCGCGCAGCCGATCCAGAGCCAGTAAAGCCTCCGCCTCACCCGAACACCTGGCGGGTGATGGTGCGGTACCAGTCGGCGGCATGGAGCGCCTCCTGCTCGCGCAGGCTCATCGGCGCGTCGACCGGGCTGATCCCGCCGGCGCCCTCGACATCCGCGAGGACGCCGCCGACCGGGTGATAGACGCCGGCGATCGAGATGCCGTAGCCGGGCGCCACCAGGCTGTAGCAGGTGTTGATCAGCTTCGGGGCCTCGGGCGCGCGCCCGGCCAGGAGGTCGATCACCGCATCGGCGCAGACCTTGGCCTGGGCATTGGCCGAGAAGGCGGATTTCGGCATCGCCCCGGCGATGGCCGCGTCCCCGATGACGTGGATGCCGGGCACCAGCCGGGATTCGAAGGTGACGGGGTCGATCGGACACCAGCCGCTGCGGTCGGCCACCCCGGCGATCGCCGCGATCCGGCCCGCGCGCTGGGGCGGGATGATGCAGGCGACATCCGCCTTGTACTCCGAGAAGTCAGTGCGGACGATCATGGCGTCCGGATCGACGGCGCTAACCTGACCGCCCTCGGCCAGGGGCACGTATTCGAGCTGGGTCGGGTAGAGCGTTTTCCAGGCCGACTGGAACAGGCGCTGCTTCGAGAAGCTGTCCTTGGCATCCAGCAGGATCAGCTTGGCGCGGGGCTTGGTGGTCTTGAGCACGTGGGCGATCAGGCTCGCCCGCTCGTAGGGGCCGGGCGGGCAGCGATAGGGGTTGCCCGGCACCGACAGCACCACGGTGCCGCCCTCCGGCATTGCCGCGAGTTGCCGGGCCAGCAACAGCGTCTGCTCGCCCGCCTTCCAGGCATGGGGCATGCGCTCGGCGGCGGCTGCGTCGTAGCCCGGAACGGCGTCGAAGCGCAGGTCGATCCCGGGCGAGAGCACGAGACGGTCGTAGGCGAGCGTGCCGCCATCCGCGAGCATGACCCGGCGGGCGGGCCCGTCGATCCCGGTGGCGGCGGCGTGCACCACCCGAATGCCGGCGCGGGCGATACCCTCGTAGCCGAAGCACTGGGCCGCCATGGGCTGCAGGCCGGCGATGACCTCGTTGCTGAACGGGCAGGAGACGTAGGTCGGGTTCACCTCGACCAGCGTCACGTCGAGGCCGCCCCGGTGGAGCGCGCGCGCGGCCGTGGCGCCCCCGAAGCCGCCGCCGATCACCACGACCTTGGCGGCGGCCTGCGCCAGGGCGGGCCGCGCGAGGGCGAGAGCCGCCCCGGTGGCGAGAAGCGCGCGGCGCGTCGTCGTCATGGCCGGCCCTGCCGTGCGAGATAATCCGCTATGGCCCGGCTCTCCTCGTCCGAAAATCCCTTGGCGATGCGGCTCATCACGCTCGCGGGCCGCTCCCCCGACCGGTAGGCAGCCAGGGCCTCCACGATCTCGGTCTCCGGGCGACCGTCGATCGCCCCCATGGCGGCCCCCTCGGCGTGGCAGCCGGAACAGGACGTGGCGCCCGGCGGGGCACGAAGCTCGGCGGCCTCCACCAGTCCAGTCGGTCCGGCCAGCAGGCAGGCCGCAATCAGTCCAAGACGGATGATACGCATCCCGGAGGATCGGCCCGAGAACGACATCCGTCTGTAGGCGTAGGGCGCGAGCGGACTC
>NZ_JAIEOF010000059.1 GCF_019750675.1 Methylobacterium sp. | reverse complement strand
CTGAGGCCGAAACGACGGCGCTCAGGGACGCCGTCATGTCATGCAGGTTGGAAGGCCCGTTCGAGTTCGGGATAATAGGTCTCCAGCATGTGCTGCATGTACCGGCCCAGGTTGGGGATGCTCCGCGCGTGGTCGGTGAGTTCGGGGTGCATCCCCCGCGCCTGGAAGATCGCCAGCGTGAAGCCGAAGAGCACCGCGTCGAACGAGGTCGGGCGGTCGGTCCCGAGCAAGTAGCGGTTGTCGGCGAGGATGCGCGAGATCGCATCGAGATCCTTGCCGGCCTTCTCGACGATCTCGGCCGGTGTGAACCGCGCGACGCCCTGGTCGTAGCACCGCTTGCGGAAATCCTCGCGCCGTTCGGCGAGGGCGTCCTGGATCTCCTGCGGGAGCGCCGTGGGGTCACCCACCATCGCCTTCAGGATGAAATCCCAGCCGTTCTCGTCGAAGAACTCGTAGTAGATGATGACCCAGTAGAGATGGTCCTCCAGGGTACGCTGGACCAGATGGCCCACCGCCTGCTGCGCCGGAGTCAGAGCGGCGTCGGGGTCGCCGTGCGTCCGCTTGAGGTAGCCGACGATGAGGTCGGAGTCGGCGAGCCGCGTGTTCCCGACGCTAACGAACGGCACCTTTCCGCGGGGCCCCACGTCCGGAACCGGCTCCGCGACGATCTCATGGGGAATATCGAACAGCCGGAAATACGCATCCAGCTTCGCGACGAACGGGGAGAAGCTGGGCACGTGCTTGGAGAACTCGCTGGCGCCGAGCCCTACGAGGTGGAGCTTAAGGGCGGTGTCCCGTCCAGCTTCGATGTCGGCGTAAGGATTCGCGTAGACGGGATAGTGCTTCATCATCAGATCCACAGATGTTCGAGGACACACATTCCCCTCCGCCGCCCGACCGTCTGGTCGCTGCGGGGCCGGTTCCATTTCGCTGGTGACACCGGGGCGCGATTTATGTACCATCTCGCATACAAAACGCGCGGTCAAGGCTTTTATGCGAGATGATACAAAATAAGGATGCCCCCGCGGCGCGACCGCGGGGGAGGCCGAGGAAGTTCGACGAGGCCGAGGTGCTGGCGTTGGTCCGGGACACGTTCTGGAACAACGGCTACGCGGCGACGTCGGTCGACGACTTGGCCACGGCGACCGGACTGAACCGCCCGAGCCTCTACGCCGCCTTCGGAGACAAGCACGCGCTCTACCTGCGCGCGCTCGCGGAGAACGTCGCCTGGTCGGTCGAGGGTATCAGGCAGCGTTTGGAGGGCGAAGGCCCCCTGCGGGACACCCTCTCGTCCTTCCTGATCGAGGCGGCCGAGAACACGCTCGCCGGGGATATGGGCGCGCGGGGATGCTTCGTCGTGTGCACGGCGGTGACCGAAGCGCTGCGCGATAGCGCTACCCGCGCCATCGCGGCAGGTTATGTCACCAACGTCGATGCGGTCTTCGAGAAGCGCTTCCGGCGTTCGGCAGGGGAATTGCGCGAGGGCGTCGATCCGGCTTCGGCCGCGATCGTCGCGTCGGGCATGCTGCAGACGCTGGCGATCAGAGCGCGAACAGGATCCGATCGGGCTGCACTGGCGCGGGTGGTGGAAGCGGCCGTGACCGTTATCTGCGGTCCTCGTACGACCGCTTGAACGCCCTCGTGACCGCCCCGGCACAGGCTGGTACGACGCTTTGCTCCGGCGGGGGAACGGCCCATCAAGCCGCAGCGAAGCGGACCTGTCCAAGGCCGGCCCGGGGTCGAACGCACGCCCAGCGGGCTGCAACGCGGCACACGGCCCTCACCGATACCCCGCCGCCTGCAATTCAAACAGTTCGGCGTAGCGCCCGCCCAGCGCCTGCAACTCGGCGTGGCTGCCCGACTCGATCACCCGCCCGCCGGACAGCACCAGGATGCGGTCGGCCATGCGGACGGTGGAGAAGCGGTGCGAGATGAGCACCGCCGTGCGCCCGTGGCTGAGTTCGCGGAAGCGCTCGAACACCTCGAACTCGGCCCGGGCGTCGAGGGCGGCGGTGGGCTCGTCGAGGATCAGGATCTCCGCCTCGCGCATGTAGGCGCGGGCGATGGCGATCTTCTGCCACTCGCCCCCCGAGAGGTCGACGCCCTCGGCGAAGCGTTTGCCGAGCGGCTGGTCGTAGCCGAGCGGCAGGCGCGCGATGACCCCGTCGGCGAGGCTCCGTTCGGCGGCCCGGGCGACCCTTTCGGCGTCGTCGCGCGCCGCGATCCGGCCGACCGCCACGTTCTCGCGGGCGGTGAAGCTGAAGCGCACGAAATCCTGGAAGATCACCCCGATGCGGGCGCGCAGGGCCTCGAGGTCATAGGCGGAAAGCGGCAGGCCGTCGAGGAGCACGCGGCCCTCGGTCGGGTCGTAGAGCCGGGTGAGGAGCTTGACGATGGTGGTCTTGCCGGCGCCGTTCTCGCCGACGAGCGCCAGCACCTCCCCGGCCGCGAGGTGGAAGCTCAAGGACCGCACGGCCCAGGTCTGCGTGCCCGGATAGCGGAAACCCACGTTCTCGAACACGATCCCGCTGCGGATCGGGCGCGGCAGGGCGACCGGATCGGCGGGCGAGCGGATCGCCGGCACCACGGCGAAGAACGAGAACAGGTCGTCGAGGTACTGCGCCTGGGAGGCGACCTGCGAGAAGCCCATGAGCAGGCCCTCGATCAGCCCGCGCAGGCGCTGGAAGGAGCCGGCCAGGAAGGCGAGGTCGCCGATGGAGAACTGCCCCGCCGCCGTGCGCCAGACGATGGTGGCGTAGGCGAGGTAATAGGCGAGCGTGCCGAGCGCCGCGAAGGCGCCGCCCCAGCCGGCGCGCCGCAGCGCAAGGGCGCGGTTGTCGGCCACGATCTTCGAGGCCAGCCCCCGGTAGCGCTCGGCGATATAGCCGTTCAGCCCGAACAGCTTGACCTCCTTGGCGGATTCGACGCTCGCCCCGAGGAAGCGCAGGTAGTCGATCTCGCGGCGCTCCGGCGTGCGCGTCCAGGCCAGCCGGTAGCCCTCGCGGTTGAAGTAGGTCTCGTTGAGGAAGGCCGGTACAAGGGCGACCACGAGGAGCAGGATCAGCCAGGGCGCGAAGGCCACGAGGCCGAGGCCGAAGGCCACCAGGGTGATGAGGTCCTGGCCCTGGCCGAAGAGCTGGAACAGGAGGTTGGAGCGGCCGGTGACCTGACGCCGGGCCCGCTCCAGGCGATCCTGCTGCGCGCTGTCCTCGAACTGCTCGAGATCGAGGTCGGCGGCGTGCCGCATCAGCTTCAGGGTAGCGGCGTTGCCGTAGAGATCGGCCACGAGGCCGTCGACCAGGGTGCTGGCGCGCCCGAGGAGGTCGGTTAGGATGGCGAGGCCGAATTCCGCCGCCACCAGCCCGGCGAGGTGGCGCAGGGCCGGATCGGCGAGCCAGGCCTCGAGCCCGAGGCCGCCCGGGTGCGGCCGGGCATGCTCGGCCACGATCGCGTCGAGGATGAGCTTTGCGAGGTAGAGCATCAGGACGGGCAGGCTCGCCCGGGCGAGGCGCAGGGCGAGGCTCGCCACGAGGAGGCGGGGGCTGGCGGCGTAGACGAGGCGGGCGAGGGCCGGCAGGTGGCGCAGGGCGCCGAGGCGGGCGGACAGGGCCGTCAGGGGCGAGGGGCGGTCAGGCATCGGCCGGGACCATGACCGCGCGTGCCGGTCCCGTCGATGCCGCAGACGCCGCACCCGCGTCCGCTCGCGGGGATGTCAGCCCCGGGGCGCGCCAAAGTGTTCAAGCTCTTGAGGACAGCGGCTTGGCCGGCGAGACTTCAGTTTATCGCCTATGTTAGGCGTTCATCCTCTCAACAGGCGCGAGGCCGCCCTCAATGCTCAGCGGTTCAGCGGTCCTGCGGGTCGGCGTTCTCATCGTGGTGGCGGCGACCCTCGCCGGACTCGTCCAGGTCCTGCGGCCCCGCGACAGCGGCCCGGTGGACGCGCCCGTCTCCCGGACGCCCCCCGAGACCGGACGGGCCGGAACCCAGGCGGCGGTGCCGCCGGCCGTGACGCGGCCGGTCTCCCCGGTGGCGCCCGCCCCCGCGCCACAGGCCTCCCCTTCACAGACCTCCCCTTCCCAAGCCTCCCCTTCCCAGACCGTCCCTTCCCAAGCTGCCACGCCGCAAGCCTCGGCCCCACCGCCGGCGGTTCCGGCGCCCGCGCCGAACCCAGCCCCGCAGAGCCCGAGCCTGCCGAACCCGAGCCCGAGCCCGCCGAGCATTCCGGCGCCCTCGGCCGGCGAAGCGGAGATCGACAGCGCCGCCGAGTCGGCCGGCCCGCGCGGCATCGCGATCGTCGACCTCAATACCGGGAGCGTCGCCGAGCTGAACGGCCTGCGGGGCGGCGGCATGATCGGGCGCGCCATCGTGCAGAAACGGCCCTACGCCTCCGTGGGCGAATTGCTGTCGAAGCGCGTCCTCAGCCGGGCGGTCTACGAGCGGATCAAGGATCAGGTCACGGTGCGCTAAAAACCGTTTCGGGTAGCGCGGCGCGCCCCGGCTGCCTAAGATGCGTCTTCAGGAAGCCGAAAAGTCGCTTCGATCACCAGGGACGAGCCATGTTTGCGCAAGCCGGGGGCGTTACCTTTCGCGAGGATCTCGGCGTCGAGGAGACCACCGAGACCGACAACATCGTCCGGTGGGACGGCGAGAAGCTCTACGTGGAGCACGACATCTACCACAACGGCCAGCTGGTTCACCGCAAGTACCGCAAGAACGTCAGCGAGGCGGTGGCCCGGGCCCTTCAGGCGCTGATCAACCAGGCGCGGCAATAGGCGCGTCGGTCCGGCGCGAGGCACGGACGGACCGACGCCGGCCTCCCCTACTTCCCGATCCAGTCGTGCCCCGCCGCCACCGCCTCGACGGGGCGCGTCCAGGTGCCGGGCTGGTCGGTTGAGCCCGTGCCCAGCGCGCACTGGACCATGACGCTGTCGCTCCAGCGGCCGTACTTGTAGCCCACCGCCGGCAGCAGCCCGACGCGCACGAACCCGCAGGCCTCGTGCAGGCGCAGGCTCGCCTCGTTCTGCGCGTCGATGTAGCCGATCATCTGGCGGTAGCCGCCGGCCGCGCAGGCCTCGATCAGCGCCGGCAGCAGGCGCCGGCCGATGCCCGCATGCAGGTGCTCGTGGTGGACGTAGATCGAGTGCTTGAGGGTGTAGCGGTAGGCCGGGCGCTTGCGAAACGGCACCGCGTAGGCGTAGCCCGCCACCACCCCGTCGCGGTCGGCCACGAGATGCGGCAGACGCTTCTTGCGCATGGCCTTGCGGCGCTTCTTCAGGTCGTCGGGGTGGAGCGGATCCGCCTCGAAATCCCCGACGTCGCCGACGCCGCGCCGGATGTGGTGGGCGTAGATGTCCACCATGTCCGGCACGTCGGCATCCGACGAGGGCCGGATGACGAGGTCGGGGTCGCTCTCCGCCCGGCCCGGCATCAGCGGCTCTCGCGCATGACGTAGGTATAGAACCGGATCGTCCCGTCCGGGTCGACATCGCGAAAAACGCCCTGGATCTCGGCCTCGAAGCCCGGGAACAGGTTCGCGGAGCGCTCGAACATCTTGAAGTAATCCAGCATGGGTTTGGCCCGCTCGTCCAGCCGCTCGCCCGGCAGCACCGTGCCGATGCCCGGCGGGTAGACCAGAAGCAAGGTCGTCGCCACGCGTCCTTCCGCTTCCGCGATCGGCACGTAATCGACGTTGTTGCGGGTCAATTGCTGCACCGCCTCCTTCGGGGTCATCACCATCTCGGGGAGATGCCCCGGCTCGAACTGCTTGCGCTGGAGCGTGCTGGTGCCGGCCTCGCGGTGGAAGGCGTGGAAATCCGCGCAGAGGTCGCGCAGGCGCACGCCCTTGTAGCGGTTGGGCCGGCGCCGCACGAATTCCGGCATCGCCTCCTCGAGGGGCACGTTCTCGTCGTGCAGGCGCTTGAAGGCGACGAGCCCCGAGATCAGCGTGCCGGCCTTGGAGGATTCGACGCCCGGGGTGAGCAGGAAGAGCAGCGAGTTGAGGTCGTTCTTCTCCGGCACGATGCGGTTTTCGCGAAGGTATTGGGCGACGATCGGCGCGGGCACGCCGTGCGCGGCGTACTCGCCGGTGCGCCGGTCGAAGCCGGGGGTGAGCACGGTGAGCTTGTTGGGATCGGTCATGGCGTAGCCGGGCGCCACGTGGGTGAAGCCGTGCCAATCGGCGCCCGGCGTCAGCTCCCAGTACTTCACGTTGCTGGCAAGCTCGTCGGTGGAGAGGCTCTCCCACGGCACCCGGCCGTCCGGCCCCTTCACGGTATCGGGCACGAAGGGGTCGAAGAACCAGCGGCGAAGCGGATCGCCCTCCTTCTCCTCGAACTCGCGCCGGATGGCGCGGACCTTCTTGCGCCACTCGATGCCGAGCCGAATGGTGTCGTCCCACAACACCACGCCCGAGCGCCCCTTCATCATCTGCGCGCCGACATCCAGGGAGGCGAACAGGGGGTAGAACGGCGAGGTCGAGGCGTGGACCAGGAAGGTCTCGTTGAAGCGCCGGTGCTCGATGCGCCGGGTCTGGCCGCGGATGTGGCTGTCCTTGGTGTGGATCTGCGAGGCCTGGGAGAAGCTCGCCAGCTGCTTGTGGGTGGATTGCGTGGCGATGATGCCCGGCGAGGTCTCGTCCAGGCCCTTCAGCCCCATGGCGAAGCGGCCGGCGAAGAGCGGGTGGAACTTCATGAAGCCCGCCCAGGCCTCGTCGAACAGGATGTAATCGCAGAGGTGCCCGATCTTATCGAGGATCATCTGCGCGTTGTAGATCGTGCCGTCGTAGGTGCACTGCTCGACCACCGCGACGCGGAACGGGCGTTCGCGGGTCCAGGCCTCCGGGTCGGTGATCAGCGGGTTGTCGCGGATCTTCTCGCGGATGCGGGTCTCGTCGAGGGCCTCGTGGTACATCGGGCCGATGAGGCCGAAGCAGTTGCGGTCGGTCTCCAGGAAGACCGGGATCGCGCCGCCGAGAAACAGCGCGCCGTGATGCGCCGCCTTGTGGTTGTTGCGGTCGAACAGCACGAGGTCGCCCTCGGCCACCAGGGCCGAGAGCACGATCTTGTTGGAGGCCGAGGTGCCGTTGAGGACGAAGTAGGTCTTCTCCGCCCCGAAGATGACGGCCGCTTCCTTCTGCGCCTTGAGCGCCGGGCCCTCGTGGACGAGGAGGTCGCCGAGATCGAGCACCGAATTGTCGAGATCGTCGCGGAACACCGCCTCGCCCAAGTGCTCGACGAAGATGCGTCCGATCGGCGAGCGATTGTAGAAGATGCCGCCGTTGTGGCCCGGGCAGGTCCAGAGCTGGTTGCCCTGCTCGGCGTAGTCGACCAGCGCGCCGAAGAACGGCGTCTTCAGGGTCTCGGCATACTGCTTCACGCGGCTCACGAGACCACGGGCGATGTAGTCGGGCGTCTCTTCGGCGAGGAAGATGTAGCCGTCGATGAAGTCCAGCACCTCGACGGGGATGTCCTCCAGGCGCTTGCGGCGGACCATGATCACGATGGGCATTTCCAGCCCGCGCTTGCGCATCAGGTTGATCAGCGCCGCCGCCTTGCCGTCGAGGCCGCGCTTGCCCCAGTCCACCACCATGCAGCCGATGGCGGAATCGGTCTGGACCGCGATGGCCGCGTCCTCGACGCGCCGCGCCCGCACCACCTCGAAGCCGAGTTTCTCCACCGAGCCGATGATCTGCTGGACGCGCACGCCCTCGAGATCGTCCGGGTCGAAGTTCGGCGCGCACATCAGGACGGTGAAGCGGCGAAAGAAGTCCATGCGGAAAAGGCTCCCAGAGGCGTTCGGCGCACCGTTCGCGACGGGACGTGACGCTTCGATGACGATCCTGCGCCGGTCGCGGTGTTTTCAGGCTCCGCGCGGCGCGACAGGGAGCCGGCTTACGATCAGGCGCGCCGTTTGACGAGCCCAAGGCGGCGGATCACGCCGTAGACCGCCAGCGCCGCGGCGCCGCAGATCGCCAGGGCGAGGAGCGAGCCGTTCTCGAATTCGCCGAGGAACAGCCCCTTGGTGTTCATGCCGAACACGCCGGTCACCAGGGTCGGCGGCAGGAACAGGGCGGTGAGGATGGAGAGGGTGAAGAGCTGCCGGTTGGTCTCGGCGGCCGTTCGCCCGGCGATCTCGTCCTGCAGCAGGCGCGAGCGTTCGGACAGGACCAGCATGTCGCGGTGGAGCGAGTCGAGGCGCTGGACCACCCGGGCGGCCATGCGCACCACCGCCTCGGGCAGATCGTCGTCGGCTTCCTCGGTCTCGGATTCGAGGCGGTGGAAGACCGCGCTCAGGCCCGCGAGCTGCCGGTGCTGGCGCACGGCCTGCCGGCGAATCGGCGCCAGCGGCTTCGGGTCGTCTGGCTGGTCCTCGTCGAGCATCCGGTCCTCGATCCGATCGAGCTCGTCCGAGAACCGCCGCGCGGAGGCGTCGAGGGCGGCGGCGACGTGCCCGACGAACATCTCCAGCAGCCCCGCCGGATCGGACACGCGCCGCCCGGCCAGCACCGCGTCGCGGGCAGCCTCCGCCGCGGCCGTGGCATGGCGCCGCCCACTGACGAGGAGGCGCTCGCCGAGCACGCAGTGCAGCCGCCCGGCCGGCTCCTCCTCGATCCGGCCGCTGAACTCCCGCGCGCGGTCGGCGATGACGAGCCCGAGGCTCGTGCCCTCGGCCACCACGCGCTGGTGGCCGTCCCGGGCGAAGGTGGCGGCGGCCAGCGCCGGCGGCCCGAGGCGCCCGGCGGCGATCGGGCCGTCGAGGCGTGCGTCGACGAGGTCGAGATGCAGCCAGAGGAATCCGTCCGCGACGGGCTCCGGAAAGCCGCCGCCCGTCTCCAGCAGGCATCCGCGCCCCTCGGCATCGAACGCCATGGCGAAGAGCAGGTACGGAAGGGCGGTGGCATCGGTGAGGAGGCGCTGCATGCGGGCGGCCCTGTTGCCGGCAAAGCGCCGACGGTTGCGGCGCTGGATCGCAAGGGTGGGCGACAGTGTCGTGACGGGACGCGCGTTTCGCGATCGAAGTCGGACGCCCGGGACCCATCGTCAAAGGCAGCGTCCGACCCAGGTCAAGTGTCCGGACCGCTGGGGGCACTTCCCGCAAGCAGCCATCGGACAGCCGTTGTTCCTTGTCGGATCGGGGTGGGTTTTTGCAGATCTGCTTAAAGGCAGCGACGTACGGAAGCGGATATCGTCGTGCCTGCGTTCGCCCCCTTGCAGAACCCGGGAACGTCCGTTTGCAGGCTGCTCGGTGAGGCAAAGACCTAAAGCTGAAACAGGTGGAGAGCGGTCGCCGAGCCAGTGAAATACGGGCCCTTATGCGAATGGCCTTGGGCGTCAGCGATCCTGTTGGGAGGCAACCGCTGGCGCGACGCTGCGAAGAAGTTTCAACGCCTTCGCGCAGTCCTGCTCAGCTGTCACCCCCACCATTGTTGATACCGCGCGCCACAGAAAGGTGGAGCCTCTTGAGCATTAGCCTCCAAAAATCGGTCGCACCCAACGGCCGCCCTCACAGGGTCGATAGTTAGTCGGGAAGACTTATCGCTTAAATTCGAATATTATTGATATTTATATCATATACTTTTACTAGTATTATGATCATTGCCGCTGAACGCAACGGTATTTTAACTTTTATCCAGTATCTTCTCTCGCACAAATTAAATAGAGACGCGCTTTGCTTCTCTATTTACTTAATTTTGTAGCGGAGACCGCGTCTTGTATTCAAGATATTTTATCGCGCTTTCCGTTCTTACAGCGTTTTCTACATCCGCTCTTGCAGATATCAATTTTGCGGCACGGACGGAGACAGGGCCCATCAGGGCTGCCCATTCGGGGATGTGCCTCACCATTCCGGGTGGGAGGCAGAACGAGACCGTTCAGGTCGAGCAGCAGCCTTGTACCGGGGCGCCCGAGCAAACCTGGAATATCCAGTCGCTCGGCAACGGCTTCAGCCTCGTCAACGCGGCGACGGGCCTTTGCATGGATTCACAGCAATCCAGAACCAACGGACAGGCCGTCTGGCAGATCCGCTGCATGAACGTCACGCAGCAGATATGGACGGCCGAGGCGCAGGGACTCGGCCTCAGGCTCAGGCCGGCCTTCTCGGGCAAATGCCTTGACGTGTATGGCGGATCGACGGCGGCGGGGGGCAAGCTCATCCAATGGGATTGCTGGGGCGGCAACAACCAGGTCTTCATTCCTGTGGCGACGCCGGCCCCGGCTCCTTCGACGCCGATACCGACACCGCCCCCCGGAGCAGGCGCCACCGGCAGCACATCCGTCTCGCTGACGCTCACGGCGATGAACGGCTGGTACGCCAAGGACCTGTTCCTGTTCGCCCGGGATGCTACCGGCCGCATCACGGCTCAGACGACGGTGACCACGTACAATTTCGGCTCCACGCCCGCAGGCCTGAACGTGCCGTCGCAGCCGTTCTCGGTACCGGCGGGCTCGACCTGGGCGGTCGGCATGCGGGTCTGGCCCAATGGCGACAAGTCGCGCAACGGCAATCCGACGACCTATTACGGCGACACGCCCGGTCTCGCTCCGCTCCGGAGCGCGGGCGATTGCAGCACGGGGACACGTCAGGAATCCTGGGGCGACTCCGGCACCCCCGGCGCCAACGTCGTCTACGGCCTGACCTGCAGCGGATCGACGGGGACCGGCACGACCCCGACGGCGGGCACCGCCATCCGGGTCTCGATCAGCCTGACGGCGGCCAACGGCTGGTTCGCGAAGGACCTGTTCCTCTTTACCCGCGACGCCAATCGCACCATCACCACGCAGACGCCTCTCGTCACATACAATTTCGGCACCGTTCCCGCCGGAATGAATACGCCCTCGCAACCCGTCACCGTCCCGGCCGGCGCCGCGAGCTGGGGCTTCGGCCTGCGGGTCTGGCCGAACCAGGACAAGTCGCGCAACGGCACGCCTGTCGTCTACTTCAGCGACACCCCGAACGAGCCCTCGCTCCGGACCACCGGCGATTGCGGGACAGGTAGCCGGCAGGATGCCTGGGGCGATTCGGGCGGTCCCGGAACCCATATCGTCTACACGGTCGCCTGTACCAAGACGACCGAGACCGGAACCGAAACGGGTGCCGGCACGGGTACCGGGGCCGGCACGGGCACGGGCACCGGTGCCGGTGCCGGCAACGGCGCGAAGCCACCGGGAGAGCCGGCACCCACCGGAGCCTCCGTGATGATCAACCGGCGCTCGGGCAATTGCGCCGACGGCGCCGGGAACGGGGTCGCCCAGCAGGTCTGTCGCGATCTGCCGAGCCAGAACTGGACCTTCGTGCCGGCCACGAACGGCTACCAGATCAAGAACACCACGACCGGGCAGTGCCTCGCGATCGAGAATGCCGGGCAAGGCAACGGCGAGCGAGTCGTGCAGCAAGGCTGCTCGACGGCGGCCAACGGCCTGTTCCGCTTGCGCAAGATCGATAGCTGGACCGAGATCGTCGCCACGCACTCGAACCGCTGCGTTAGCCCGACCGGGCCGAACGACAACCGCAACCCGGGCAGCGGCCTCGTGCAATGGGACTGCGACCTCGCCGATCCGCAGCGCTGGACGATCCTCGGGCCGGATGGCCGGGCCCCCTCCGCCTGGACCGCGCCGCGCAGCATCGGCATCGTGCCGGTCGCCGGCGCCGTGCTGCCGAACGGCAAACTCCTGTTCTGGGCGGCTGAGGCACGCAACGCTTTCCAGACGGGCCCCACGAACGGGACCTGGACCACGCTCTACGACCCCGCCACCGACAAAGCGGTCGACACCTACGTCTCCGGAACCGGCCACGACATGTTCTGCCCCGGCACGAACGTGCTGCCGGACGGGCGGATCCTGATCACCGGCGGCATCTCCGCCGGCGTCTCGTCGATCTATGATCCGACCACGAACACGTGGACGCGGGCGGCGAACATGAACATCACCCGGGCGTACAACGCCAACACCACGCTCTCGAACGGCGATACCTTCACGTATGGCGGTTCCTGGTCGGGTGGGGTCGGCGGCAAGGACGGGGAAGTCTGGTCGCCGACGACGAACCGCTGGCGCGTCCTGCGGAACGTCAAGGGCGACGCGGCGGCAGACCCGAGCGTGCCGGTCTATCCGGGCGACACGCATTACTGGCTGTTTGCGGGCCCGAACGGCTCGGTGTTCCACGCCGGTCCGAGCACGCAAATGCACTGGATCGACACGACCGGCGACGGCAGCCTGCGTCCGGTCGGCGCGCGGGGCGGCGACCGGTTCGCGGTCAACGGCACCGCCAACATGTACGACATCGGCAAGATCTTCAAAGCCGGCGGGGCCCCCGCCTATACGGGCACGCCTGCCCTCGACACCGCATACACCATCGACATCGGCGCCGGCGTCAACGGCCCGGTCACCGTCACCGACACCGCGCCGCTGTTGTTCCCGCGGGCCTACATGAACAGCGTCGTCCTCCCCGACGGGGACGTCGTCACCACGGGCGGTCAGGTCGTTGCCGCCCAGTTCACCGACAACCTGTCGGTGATGATGCCGGAGATCTGGTCGCCGCGGACCGGCAAGGTCCGGCGTCTCGCCCCGATGGCCGTACCGCGCAACTATCACAGCATCGCAATGCTGATGCTCGACGGTCGCGTGCTGGTCGGCGGCGGTGGCCTCTGCGGCGGCTGCGGGGGGGCCGACCATCTCGATTTCGAGATCCTGAGCCCGCCCTACCTCTTCAATGCTCAGGGTGGCCTAGCCGATCGCCCCACCATTACCCAGGCGCCGGCGAGCGCGGCGGTGGGCGGCACGCTTCCGGTGAGCACGGACCGGAGCGTCGCGAACTTCTCGCTGGTCCGTCTGAGCAGCGTCACCCACTCGACCAACAACGACCAGCGCCGGGTACCCCTGACCATCGCGAGCACCAGCGGCACGAGCTACCAGCTCACGCTGCCGGGCGATGCCGGAATCCTGCAACCTGGCACCTGGATGCTGTTCGGGATGGACGCGGCCGGCGTGCCGAGCATCGCGAAGGTCGTGCGCATCCGTTGACTCCATATGCCCAGCGGAGGAACACCATGTCGAAGATCGCCACGGCCGTGTCGGCGGCTCTACTCGCCGGAGCTTGCCTCGGGTTCGGCCCCGCGCAGGCCCAGCAATCGCCTCCCCTCCGAGCGCAGCAGCCGGGTGTACGCGGCGCGGCCACCGAAGCGCGCCCGTCGGTGGCCCTCGGCGCGTGCCGCGTCAAGGATCAGGCGGGCGGGCGAAGCTGCACCGGCGACGTCCCGGAAGCGACCTGCGCGGTCATCGCCCGTGAGGCGAAGGGAACCTCGACCTGGACCCCCGATCCGTGTCCATGATCATTGGGGGTGGCCGGCTCGTCGTCCCAAAGCCGAAGGACAATCGGCCCGATACAGGCCTGTTCCTCTCCCCGAGCGTCCTCCGCTGCCAAGCCCGTCGCTAAGCCTGGAACCACCGATGACGCATCGAGCCCTGTCGAGGACCGGCTGCCTGCTTCGTGCCATGGCGGGCCTCCTCCTCGCGCTACCACCAGCAGGGCTCGGAGCGCCGGCCGCGGCCCATGCCGAATCGCCGTTACGACCGCCGTCCTATCGCACCAGTGCGGCCAGCCCGATCGCGGGCGCCTTCCAGTTGCAGGACCCGTCCGGGCGAACGGTCGAGTCCGACGCACTCGCGGGCCGCCCTTACGGGCTGTTCTTCGGCTTCACCAGCTGCCCCGATATCTGTCCGACGACCTTGGCGCAGCTCAGCCTCGCCCTGCGCAGCCTCCCGGATCCCGATCTGCGGATCTACTTCATTACCGTTGATCCGGAGCGCGACACGCGCGCGTCCCTCGGCGCCTATATGCAGAGTTTCGATCCGCGCATCGTCGCGCTGACCGGCGATCGCCCGGCCGTGTCCGAGGCGATTGCAAGCTTCGGCATTGTCGCCGAGCGTACGGTACTGCCCGGGGACCAGTACACCTACGGGCACACGGCTGCGGTGCTGCTGGTGGACGCAAACGGCCTGATCGTCGACCGCATCGAGGCCAGTTCGGACGTATCGACGCTCGCCGCGCGCCTTGCCTTGCTCAGTCGCAGATAGAAGAAATAGGGACAGTGGAAGCAGACGCTTCGTTTTGCGGATCACGAGACGCCGCACGACGGTCCCTAAGCGCGTTTACGCGAATTCGATCCGCGTGCGTGCGAGGTCCGCTTTG
>NZ_JAIEOF010000167.1 GCF_019750675.1 Methylobacterium sp. | reverse complement strand
CCCTCTCCCCGCAGGCGGGGAGAGGGGAAGTGGATCAGTGGCTGATCATCCACGGCCGCGCGTTCGGGAAACTCTTGGCGGCCGTGGGGTTGGATTTCGCCTTATGTCCGCAGCATCCGCAGCCGGGGCCGTGACCGGACGACTTGCGGGGCGCGTGCTGGCTCCGCTCGTTGGTGGCGAAGGCCTTGCGCCGCCCCGCATCCATGGAGGCGAGGTTCGGCGCGGTGAGGAAGGCGCGCCCGCATTCCGTCCCGCAACCGGGGCAGTCGTGCGGATCCCGGAACTGCGCCATCGGACGCAGCACCGTGAACGGCCCGCAGGCCTCGCAGGCGTAATCGTAGACGGGCATGCTCAAAGGTCCGGCGAGAGCGGCATCTGGATCGAGCCGTCGATGAACTTCGTCGGCCCATCCGCTCCGGGATTGATGTCGAACTCGAAGATCTTCGTCGGAATCCAGAGGGTGGCGCAGGCGTTCGGAATGTCGACGACGCCGGAAATGTGGCCCTGGACCGGAGCCGTGCCGAGGATCGAGTAGGCCTGGGCGCCCGAATAGCCGAACTTCTTCAGGTACTCGATCGCGTTGAGGCAGGCCTGGCGGTAGGCCACCGTGACGTCGAGGTAGTGCTGCTTGCCGTACTCGTCGACGGAGACCCCCTCGAAGATGAGGTGGTCGTCGAACTTCGGCGTCACCGGCGACGGCTTGAAGATCGGGTTCTTGATCCCGTACTTGGCCATGCCGTCCTTGATCAGGCTGACCTTGAGGTGGACCCAGCCCGCCATCTCGATGGCGCCGCAGAAGGTGATCTCGCCGTCGCCCTGGCTGAAATGCAGGTCGCCCATCGAGAGGCCCGCACCCGGCACGTAGACCGGGAAGTAGATCTTCGAGCCGCGCGACAGGTCCTTGATGTCGCAATTGCCGCCGTGCTCGCGCCCCGGCACCGTGCGGGCGCCCGTCGCCGCCGCCTTGTCGCGGCCCTCGCCCTTGAGCCGGCCCATATGGGCGGTGGGCGCGAAGGGGAGGGTGGCCAGCGCCGGGACCCGGTTCGGGTCGGTGTCGAACAGCGCCTTCTCGCGGGTGTTCCAGGTCTCCAGCATCTTCGGATCGGGCAGGCAGCCGATCAGGCCGGGATGGATCAGGCCGGGGAAGCGCACGCCGGGAATGTGGCGCGACTTGGTGAACATGCCCTCGAAGTCCCAGATCGACTTCTGGGCCAGGGGGAAGTGCTCGTCGAGGAAGCCGCCGCCGTTCTTCTTGGAGAAGAAGCCGTTGAAGCCCCACTGGCTCTCGGGCTTGGCGCCGATGTCAAGGAGGTCGACCACGAGGAGGTCGCCGGGCTCGGCGCCCTCGACGCCGATCGGGCCGGACAGGAAGTGCACGATCGACAGGTCGATGTCGCGGACATCGTCGGCCGAATCGTTGTTCTTGATGAAGCCGCCGGTCCAGTCGTAGGTCTCGACGATGAAGTCGTCGCCGGGCTTGACCATGGCCACCATCGGGATGTCGGGGTGCCAGCGGTTGTGCACCATGTCGTTGTCGTAGGCCGATTGGGTCAGATCGACCTTGATCAGGGTCTCGGGCATGTTGGGTCGTTGCTCCCTTGCCAGACGTCAGGACATGCGTCCCCGTTCGCGCCGGCGGTGAGATCCGTCGGCGGGTGATGTGCCGGTGATGGTCGGGCCGGGCGCGACGCGCCCCGGCCCGGGGCCGGTCAGCTTGCGAGCAGCTCCTTCAGGGCCGCGTCGAGTGTGGCGATGTCGTCGGGGCTCGTGCCCGGGCCGCCCGCGAAGTGGCCCCACCAGGTGTCGATGACGCGCAGCTCGGCGTTCGGCATGGCCGCCGCCTCGATGGCGTTGTCCTCGGGAGGAAAGTACAGGTCGGTGGAGGCGGGCATCAGGATCGCCTTCGCGCGGATGGCGCCGAGCGCGGCCTCGAAGTCGCCCTTGAAGCGGTCGTTGGCGCTGATGTCGCCGTTCTGCCAGGTCCAGAGCATGGCGAGCAGGTCGTTGGCGTCGCGGGTGTAGAACAGCCCTTCCCAGAACCCGACGAGGAAGTCCTCCAGCGAGGCGTAGCCCATATGGGTCCGGTCGGCCTCGATCCGGTAGAAGGTCTGCGACAGGCCCCAGCCGGCATAGACCCGGCCGAAGGCGCGCAGACCCCGGTTCGGCGGGCTCGTGTACCAGCCCTCCGCGTAGGCGGCATCCGCCTGCAGAGCGGCCTTGGCGCCCTCAAGGAAGACGAAGTTGTGCCGCGAGCACCTGGCCGAACCCTGAAACGGCAGGATGCGGGGCACCATGTCGGGGTAGAGCGCGCCCCAGTGGTAGGTCTGGAGCGCTCCCATCGACCAGCCCGTCACGAGGACCAGCCTCTCGATACCGAAATGCTCGGTGACGAGGCGATGCTGGGCCGTGACGTTGTCGTAGGCGGTGACGTTGGGAAAGCGCGGCCCGTTCCAGGGGGCCGGCGTGTTGCTCGGCGAGGACGAGAGCCCGTTGCCGAACATGTTCGGGATGATGATGAAGTAGCGCTCCGGGTCGAGGGCCTTGCCGGGGCCGATCAGCCACTCGTTCTCGGTGTGCTGGCCCGAGTACCAGGTCGGATAGACGATGGCGTTGTCTTTCGCCGCGTTGAGCGCACCGAAGGTCTTGTAGGCGAGCTTGGCGCCGCGCAGCGTCTTCCCGCACTGGAGGACGAAGTCGCCGAGCTCGAAGATCTCGTAATCGGCCATCTCTGCCCCTTTCGGCATGCCGGGTTCCGTCAGACGGAGAGGAAGCGGGCGACCTGGGCCTCGTCGATGTCGGCGCGCAGGGATTCGTGGACGATATGGCCGTTCTCGATCACCAGCACCCGGTCGGCCACGTCGAGGGCGAAGCTGAGCACCTGCTCGGAGACCACGATGGAGAGGCCGCGCTCGTCGCGGATCTTCTTCAGGGTGCGGCCCATCTCGCGGATGATCGAGGGCTGGATGCCTTCGGTGGGCTCGTCGAGGAGGAGGACCTTGGGCCGGCTCGCCAGCGCCCGGGCGATGGCGAGCTGTTGCTGCTGGCCGCCCGACAGGTTGCCGCCGCGCCGCCCCTTCATCTCGAGGAGCACCGGGAACATCGTGTAGAGGTCCTGCGGGACCCGGCGCTCGTTCGTCACGGTGAGGCCGGTCTCGATGTTCTCCTGCACGGTCATGGCCGAGAAGATCATCCGGCCCTGCGGCACGTAGGCGAGGCCGCGCGCCACGCGCTGGTGGCTCTTGAGGGCGCCGACCTCCGCGCCGTCGACCCGGATCGACCCGGATTTCACCGGCACGATGCCCATCAGGGTCTTCATCAGCGTGGTCTTGCCCATGCCGTTGCGGCCCATCACGGCGACGATCTCGCCCGGTGCCACCGCGATGTCGAGGCCGTGCAGCACCTCGCTCTGGCCGTAGGCCGCGTGCAGGTCGCTGATCGCCAGCATCGGCTGGACGCCGCCCTGGATCAGGGGGGCGGGCGAAGGGGCCGGCAAGGCCGCGTGCGTGGTCTGGAGCATGGCGCCGTCTCCCCTCAGTGGCCGAGATAGACTTCGATGACCTTCGGGTCGTTCTTGACCCGCTCCATCGAGCCCTCCGACAGGACCTTGCCCTGGTGCAGCACGGTGACCCGGTGGGCGATGTCCTCGACGAACTTCATGTCGTGCTCGATGACCAGCACCGAGCGGCCCTTGATGATCTGGTTGAGAAGCTCGGCGGTCTTGATGCGCTCGCCGACGCTCATCCCCGCCACCGGCTCGTCGAGCATGAGCAGTTCCGGGTCCTGGATCAGCAGCATGCCGATCTCGAGCCACTGCTTCTGGCCGTGGCTGAGGAACTCGGCCCGCTCGAGGAGCTGGTCCTTGAGGAAGATCATGCTGGCGACCTCCTCGATGCGGTCGCGGACCTCGGCGTCGCGCTTGAAGGTGAGGGCGCCGAAGACCGAGCGCCCGCGCGGAAAGGAGATCTCCAGGTTCTCGAACACCGTGAGGTCGTCGTAGATCGACGGGGTCTGGAACTTGCGGCCCACCCCGGCCTGGACGATGGCGCTCTCGGAGAGCTTGGTCAGCTCCTGGCCCTTGTACTTGATCGAGCCGGCGCTGGCCTTGGTGCGCCCGCAGATGAGGTCGAGCACCGTGGTCTTGCCGGCCCCGTTGGGACCGATGATCACCCGGATCTCGTTGGGGTCGACGTAGAACGAGACGTCGTTGACCGCCTTGAAGCCGTCGAAGGAGACGGTGAGGGCCTCCACCGCCAGCAGGAAGCTCTTCTCGGCCGGATCGGCGCCGATGATGTGCGAGGGCAGGAGGGCGGCGTTCATCGGAGATCCTACTCGGCGGCGTGCGGCAGGGCGACGGCGGGGGCGGGCTCCAGGGCCTTCACGCGCCGGGTCAGGCGAGGCTCGACATAGGTGCGGTAGATGCCCGCGAGTCCGTTGGGGAAGGCCAGCACCACGGCGATGAAGAGCGCGCCGAGGCCGAAGAGCCAGAGTTCGGGAAAGCTCTCGGAGAAGGTGGTCTTGGCCCAGTTGACGAGCAGCGTGCCCCAGACCGCGCCGAACAGCGACAGGCGCCCGCCGACGGCGGCGTAGATCACCATCTCGATGGAGGGCACGATGCCCACGAAGGAGGGCGACATGAACCCGACCTGGAGGGTGAACATCGCCCCCCCGATGGCGGCGAACACGGCCGCCAGGCAGAACGCGAAGGTCTTGAAGCTCGCCACCTGGTAGCCCGAGAACCGGACCCGGTCCTCCTTGTCGCGCATGGCGAGCAGGATGCGCCCGAGCTTCGACTTCTTCACGGCTTGGGCGAACAGGATGCAGCCGACGAGGAGCGCGCCGTTGACGAAGTACAGGATGGCGTGCGCGCTGTCGGTGCGGATGTCCCAGCCGTTGAGGGTGCGAAGATCCGTGATGCCGTTGATGCCGCCGGTGTAACCCTGCTGGCCCACGATGAGGATCGTCAGGATGGCGGCGATGGCCTGGGTGATGATGGCGAAGTAGGTGCCGCCGACACGGCGGCGGAACATCGCCGTTCCGATGACGAAGGCGAAGAAGGCCGGCACCACGATCACCGCGATGAGCGTGAAGGGCAGGCTCTGGAACGGCTTCCAGAACCAGGGCAGCTCGGTGATCTGGTTCCAGTCCATGAAGTCGGGGATGCCAGGCGTCGACTGGATCTTCGTGTTCTCGACGCTGGAGGCTTCGAGCTTCAGGTACATGGCCATGAGGTAGCCGCCGAGGCCGAAGAACACGCCCTGCCCGAGGGACAGGATGCCGCCGAAGCCCCAGCAGATGACGAGGCCGAGGGCCACGAAGGAATAGGTCAGGTACTTGCCGACGAGGTTGAGCCGGAAGGCGTCGAGCAGCATCGGCAGCAGGACGAAGATGACGGCCACGAGGAGCGCGAGGCTCACCCATTCCATCGGCTTCATGAACGGGTTGTCGTTGACGACAGGCTTGGATGTGGAGCGGATCATGACGTTTCAGGCTCCTCAGCGCCGGACCTTGAGGGTGAAGAGACCCTGGGGCCGCAGCATCAGGATGCCGACCACCGCCAGCAGGGTGATCACCTTCGCGGTGGAGCCCGAGAGGAAGAATTCGAGGGTCGACTGCGTCTGCGAGATCGAGAAGGCCGACGCGATGGTGCCGAGCAGCGAGGCGGCGCCGCCGAAGACCACGATCAGAAAGGTGTCGACGATGTAGAGCTGGCCCGAGGTCGGCCCCGTGGAGCCCACCATGGTGAAGGCCGAGCCGGCGATGCCCGCGATGCCGCAGCCGAGGCCGAAGGTGAGGCGGTCGACCCGCTCGGTGTCGATGCCCACCGCGCCGGCCATCGCGCGGTTCTGCACCACGGCGCGAACCTGGGCGCCGAAGCGCGAGCGGTACATCAGGAGCGCGACGCCGACGGTTATCAGGGTGGTGACGCCCATGACGAACATGCCGTTGATGGGGATCTCGATGGTGTCGGTGACCTGGACCGAACCGATCAGCCAGGACGGCAGTTCGACGCCGACCTCGCGGGCGCCGAAGATCGAGCGGTAGGCCTGCTGCAGGATCAGCGAGAGGCCCCAGGTCGCCAGCAGCGTGTCGAGGGGGCGCTTGTAGAGGTGGCGGATCAGCGCCCACTCCACCAGCATCCCCAGCGCCCCCGAGGCCAGGAAGGCTATGGCCATCGCCACGAAGAAGTAGGCCGGGAACAGGGCGGGCAGGTGGGTCTGGAAGAAACCCGAGCAGAGATAGGTCATGTAGGCACCGAGGATCATGAACTCCCCGTGGGCCATGTTGATCACCCCCATCTGGCCGAAGATGATCGCCAGCCCGAGGGCCATCAGCACGTAGACCGAGAACAGGATCAGCCCGGCGAAGCCCTGCATGACGAAGATCGAGCTGAGATCCCCGAGCGAATAATCACCGAGCATGGGTTCGTTCTCCGAAGGATGCCGCCGAGGGATGTGCAAGCATCGGGCCGGTCCGGGCCGCGGATTTTCCCCTCCCCCTTGTGGGGGAGGGGCCAGGGGTTGGGGTGGTTGGGTGACCCGCCCGCTTCGGAGGCTGATGGCGCCACCCCCACCTCCACCTCCTCCCCGCAAGGGGGAGGAGGGTACGTCGCGATGGTCGTCGCGAAGTCCTACTGGTAGCCCTTCGGGAAGGGGTTCGGCTCGATCAGGTTCGGGCTCTCGTAGACCACCTCGAACTGGCCCGAGGGCAGGGCCTTGGCCACGCGGGTCTTCGACCAGAGGTGGTGGTTGGGGTGGATCTTGACGTAGCCCTCGGGGGCTTCCTTGAACTCGATGTCGGCCGAGGCCGCCGCCACCTTGTCGACGTCGAAGGACCCGGCCTTCTCCACCGCCATCTTCCACAGGAACGGCCCGAGATAGGCGGCCTGGGTCACGTCGCCGATGACGGTCTTCTCGCCCCACATCTTGTGGAAGGCGGCGACGAACTTCTCGTTGTTCGGGTTCTTGAGGGACTGGAAGTACTTCATGCAGGAATAGGCGCCGGCGATGTTGTCGCCGCCGATGCCGTCGATCTCGTCCTCGGTCACCGAGATCGTCAGCAGGGTCTGCTTCGACAGATCGATGCCGGCCGCCTTGAGCTGCTTGTAGAACGCCACGTTCGAGCCGCCGACCACGTCGGTGAAGATCACGTCCGGCTTGGTGAGCTTGAGCTTGTTAATCACCGAGTTGAACTGCGTGTGGCCGAGCGGGAAGTATTCCTCGCCGACGACCTTGGTCTTGAGCACGTTCTCGATGTGCTTGCGGGCGATCTTGTTCGAGGTGCGCGGCCAGATGTAGTCCGAGCCGATGAAGAAGAACGTCTTGGCGCCCTTCTCCTTGGCGACCCAGTTGAGCGATTCGAGGATCTGCTGGGTGGCTTCCTGGCCTGTGTAGATGACGTTCTTGGACTGCTCCAGGCCCTCGTAGAAGGTCGGGTAGTACAGCAGGCCGTTATACTGCTCGAAGACCGGCAGCGCCGCCTTGCGCGAGGCGGAGGTCCAGCAGCCCATCACGGCGGCGCAATGGTCGTTGACGAGGAGCTTCTTGGCCTTTTCCGCGAAGGTCGGCCAGTCGGAGGCGCCGTCCTCCTGGATGACCTTGATCTTGCGCCCCAGCACGCCGCCCGCCTCGTTGATCTGCGAGATCGCCAGCTTCTCGGCCTGGATCGAGCCGGTCTCGGAGATCGCCATCGTGCCGGTGGCCGAGTGCAGGATGCCCACCGTGACCTCGGTGTCGGTCACCGCGAGGCCGGTGGTGTTCACCGCCGAGGTCGGCGGCGCCGCCGCGAAGCTCATGCGCGGCATCAGGGCGATCGCCGGAACGCCGGCCAGCCCCATGAGAAGCCTGCGCCGCAGCGCCGATTGCAGGCCGTTGCCCTTGTCCTCTGCCATCGTGCCCAAAACCCCTGTCCGGCGTCGCGCGGCGCATGGAACGGCCGCGGATCGACGGAGCGGAGGCTAGGCTGCGTTGTGCAGTGCGGCCTATACGCTGTTTTGCGTATGTCGGTGCCCGGCGCACAGGCCCATGCTGGCGAACCGGCCGCGAGTCCCGGACCCGGTCGCCGCGCCGCCTCGACGGGCCGGGACGCGCTCCGGCGTGGGCGCGCGGTTCGTGGGGCACGGACCTTGCTAGGCTGGGGACGACGGAGCGCCACGGACTCGGACGACCCGGGATGCCGCGCCAGACCCCGCGCCGCATGCTACCGTCCGCGCCGAACACGATGACCGAGCACCAGCGTATCCTGCCGATCCGGCGCGACTACAACCGCCTCGTCGCCGACGAGACGCTGGAAGACTATGCCCTTCGCTTCACCGCCAAGAAGGCGCGGCGCTGGTCGGGCTTCCGGGTCGCCCAGACCGCCCTCGGGTCGCTCTCGTTCCTCGCCCTGGAGGCGATCGGCGGCACCCTGGTGCTGACGGTCGGGTTCACCAACACCCTGGCGGCCCTCCTGGTGGTCGGCGCCATCATCTTCGCCACCGCGACGCCGATCAGCCTCTACGCCGCCCGCTACGGCGTCGACATCGACCTCCTCACCCGGGGGGCCGGCTTCGGCTACATCGGCTCGACCGTGACCTCGCTGATCTACGCGAGCTTCACCTTCCTGTTCTTCGCCATCGAGGCGGCGATCATGGCGCTGGCCCTCGAGCTCTGCTTCGGGCTGCCCCCGAGCCTCGGCTACCTCGTCAGCGCGCTCGCGGTGATTCCGCTGGTCGTCTACGGCTTCGCGATGATCAGCCGCTTCCAGCTCTGGACGCAGCCGGTCTGGATCGTCCTCAACCTCGTGCCGCTCGCCTGCATCGCCTGGGCCGGGGACGCGCCGGTCTCGGCGTGGCTCGGCCATCCGGGCGCGGACGGCGTCGGCGGGTTCGACTGGCCGCGCTTCGGCCTCGCCACCGGCATCCTGCTGGCGCTCCTGGCGCAGGTCGGGGAGCAGGTCGACTTCCTGCGCTTCGTGCCGGCGCGGGAGCCCGGCCGCGCGGGCCGCTGGTGGGCGGCGGTGCTGGGCGCCGGGGGCGGCTGGATCCTGCCCGGGATGCTCAAGATCCTCCTCGGCTCGTTCCTCGCCGTGCTGGCGCTGGCGCACGGCGTGCCCGCCGAGCGCGCGGCCGAGCCGACGCGGATGTACGCCGTGGCCTTCGGCTACGTGCTGCCCTCGGGTGCCGGCGCCGTCGCCCTGATGACGCTGTTCGTGGTGGTCTCGCAGCTCAAGATCAACGTCACCAACGCCTATGCGGGCTCCATCGCCTGGTCGAACTTCTTCTCGCGCCTGACCCACAGCCATCCGGGCCGCGTGGTCTGGCTCGTTTTCAACGTCGCCATCGCGCTCCTGCTGATGGAGCTCGGCATCGACAAGACCATCGTCAGCACCCTGTCGCTCTACGCCGTGGTGGTCTCGGCCTGGGTCGGGGCGCTGGCGGCGGATCTGGCCATCAACAAGCCCTTCGGCCTGTCGCCGCCCGGCATCGAGTTCAAGCGCGCCCATCTCTACGCCATCAACCCCGTCGGCACCGGCGCCATGGCGCTGGCGATCCTCGCCGGCTTCGCCGCCCATGCGGGCTGGCTCGGGGGGCTCGCCGTGCCCTTCGCGCCGATGCTGGCGCTGGCCGTCGCGGGTCTCGGCGCCCCCGCCATCGCGCTCGCCACGGGGGGGCGCTACTACCTCGCCCGCACCCCGCGGACCGACTGGCAGGGGGCATCCGAGATCACCTGCCGGGTCTGCGAGCACCCGTTCGAGCCCGAGGACATGGCCCAGTGCCCCGCCTATGCGGGGCCGATCTGCTCCCTGTGCTGTTCCCTCGATGCGCGCTGCGGCGACCTGTGCAAGCCGCACGGCCGGCTGGAGGCGCAGGCCCAGAGCCTGCTCGCCCGCGTCGCGCCCGCCCGCACCGCCGCCTGGATCGGCGCGCCCCTGGGGCGCTACCTCGCGCTGATGCTCACCCTGATGGCGGCGATCGGGCTGATCCTCGGCATCGTGCATGCGGGGGCCAGCGCCGAGCATCCCGAGCACCGCGAGGTGCTGGGCGCCGCGCTCACCAGCGTGTTCCTGATCCTCATCGTGATCCTGGGCGTCGTCGCCTGGCTGTTCGTGCTCGCCCAGGAGAGCCGCCGGGTCGCCCTGGAGGAGACCGCCCGCCAGACCGGGCTCTACCAGGCGGAGATCGAGGCCCATAAGGTCACGGACGCCAAGCTCCAGCAGGCCAAGGAGACCGCCGAGGCCGCCAACCTCGCCAAGAGCCGCTACGTGGTCGGCATCAGCCACGAGCTTCGCACGCCCCTGAACGCCGTGCTCGGCTACGCGCAGCTGCTCGAGGGCGACCCCTCGATTCCGGCCCCGCGCCAAAACGGCATCCGGGTCATCCGCCGCTCGGCCCAGCACCTGTCGGGGCTGATCGACGGCCTCCTCGACATCTCCCGGATGGAGGCCGGCCGGCTCCAGATCCACCGCAACGAGGTCCGGCTGGCCGACTTCCTCGACCAGATCGTCGACATGATCCGGCTCCAGGCCCAGGGCGCGGCCCTCGATTTCCGCTTCACCCGGCCCGAGACCCTGCCGGCAGTGGTGGCGACCGACGAGAAGCGGCTGCGCCAGATCCTGCTCAACCTCCTGTCGAACGCGATCAAGTTCACGCCCAGTGGTACGGTCACCCTGGACCTGACCTACCGCAACCAGATCGCGGTGTTCACGATCAGCGACACCGGCCTCGGCATCCGCCCGGACGACCTGGAGCGGATCTTCGAGCCGTTCGAGCGCGGCTCGCTCGCCGCCGCCCGCTCCACGCCGGGCACCGGCCTCGGGCTGACCATCGCGCACCTGCTCGCCCAGGTGATGGGCGGCGAAATCACGGTGGAGAGCGAGATCGGGCGCGGCACGCGCTTTCGCGTCCGCCTGATGCTCGCCTCGGTGGCGCGCCCGAAGCCGGTCCTCGCCCAGGCCAGCGCCCCGGCCCGACGCTATGCGGGGGTCCGCCGCACCATCCTCGTCGCCGACGACGATGCCGCCCATCGCGGCCTGATGCGCGACATCCTCGAACCCCTCGGCCTCGTGGTGCTGGAGGCCGCCGACGGCCCGGCCTGCCTCGAACTGGCCGCGACGCGCCCGCCGGACCTGTTTCTCCTCGACATCGCCATGCCGGGCATGAGCGGCTGGGCGCTGGCCAAGGCCCTGCGGGAGGCCGGCCACGCGGCGCGCATCGCCATGATGTCGGCCAACGTGCACGAGATCAGTCCGGTGCGCGGCAGCGACGCGCCCCACGACGCGATCATCGCCAAGCCCTTCGACCTGCGCGACTTCCTCGAATGCGTCACCGGCCTCCTCGGCCTGGACTGGACGGCGACGGAGGCGCCCGTGCCAGGCAAGCCCGAGGCCGTCTCGCCGGACCCACGCCCCGAGCACCTCGCCGACCTCCTGCGCCTCGTACGCATCGGCCATGTCCGCGGCATCGAGGCGAAGCTCGCCGAGATGGAGGGCGGCCCCGCGGCGCCGACCGCCTTCATCGCGCAGATGCGGACGCTCACCGCCGCCTTCGACCTGCGCCGCGCCCGGGCCGTGATCGAGGGCCTGATGGAGCCCGCCTCCGATGGCTGAGGCGCAGCGCGACATCGTCCTCGTGGTCGACGATTCCCCCGAGACCCTGAGCTTCCTCACCGAGGCGATCGAGCGCTCGGGCGCCACCGTGCTGGTGGCGGTGGCCGGCGACCTCGCCCTGGCGCTCGTCGACGAGATCACCCCGGACGTGATCCTGCTCGACGCGATGATGCCCGGCATGGACGGCTTCGAGACCTGCCGCCGCCTCAAGGCGAAGGGCCACCTCGCCCATGTCCCCGTGATCTTCATGACGGGGTTGTCGGAGACCGAGCACATCGTGAAGGGCCTGGAGGCGGGAGGCGTCGACTACGTCACGAAGCCCATCGCTCCGGACGAGATCCTGGCCCGCATCCGGGTCCACCTCGCCGGCGCCCGGGCGGCCCAGAGCGCCCGGGCCGCCCTCGACACAACCGGCCGCACCCTGTTCGCGGTGGACCGGGACGGCACCGTGCTGTGGGGCACGCCCCAGGCCGCGCGCCTGCTTGGCGGCTTCACCGAACCCGGCGCCCCCGCGAGCCTGCCGCCGCAAGGCGCCGCCTGGCTCCGGGCCTGCCTCGCCGGCGCGGGCGGGCCGGCCCTGACGCTCGCCGACCGCACCGGCACGGCCTATACCTTCAGCTTCATCGGCGGCACCGGCGAGGAGATCCTGCTGCGCCTGTCCCGCGACGGCACGGAGGCGGGGCTGGAGCGCCTGCGCCTGCGCCTGCGGGTGACCGGGCGGGAGGCGGAGGTGCTGCTCTGGCTCTCGCGCGGCAAGTCGAGCCGCGACATCGGCGAGATCCTGGGATTGAGCCCGCGCACGGTGACGAAGCACCTCGAGGGCATCTACGAGAAGCTCGGCGTCGAGAACCGCACCGCCGCCTCGGTCATCGCCGCGCGCCACCTCCAGGACCTCGACTGACCCGGCGCCCCGCCGCCGCCGCCGAGGGGAGGCGGATATTTCCAGCCCGCCCCCTCGCTTTGTCGACGCGAGACACGATCTAATCCCATGGGTCTCGGCGGGAGCGTGGCGATGAACTGGATGGCATGGTTGGTCGGCCGGTGCGTGGACTTCACCGAGCGCGTGGTGCCAGGCCACGACCGGCGCGAGGCCGGACGGGCGGGGGCACCGCCGACGCTGCGTGGCCGTGTGCGCGGCTCGGGCTCCGAACCCCTGGTGATTCAGCCCGGCCCCGGGCACCGTCCGGACTGAGCATCCCCTGCCGACGCGGTCTTCTATTCGGCTATTCGGCAAAGAAACGGATGCAGGGACAGAGCTCCGAACGGCGCTGCCCCATGCAACGCCGTCCCGGGCGAGCGCGTCGCCCGCGCGTCAGGCGATGGCGCGGGCCGCCGCGCCCACCTTGCGCACCGAGGCATCGACGTCGGAGGCAGCGGCCGCGATCCCGTCCATGTTCTGGCGGACCCGCTCGACGCTCTGGGCGGCGGTCTGCATGTTGACCGACATGTCGCGGGTCACGGCGGCCTGCTCGGTCACCGCCGAGGAGACGCTCATCGAGATCTCGCTGAGGTGGGCGATCGTGCGGGCGATCGCCTTGATCGCATCCACGGCCTGGTTGGTGGAATCCTGAACCGCCGAGATCTGCGTGCCGATCTCCTCCGTGGCCCGGGAGGACTGGTTGGCCAGGGCCTTCACCTCGGCCGCCACCACGGCGAAGCCACGTCCGGCCTCGCCGGCCCGCGCCGCCTCGATGGTGGCGTTGAGCGCCAGCAGGTTGGTCTGGTCGGCGATGGAGCGGATCACCGAGATCACCTGTCCGATCTTGTCGGCCGACGTGGTCAGGCCGGCGATGATCCCGGACGCCTCCTCGGCCCGGACCACGGCCTCGTCGGAGGCGGCCTTCGCCTCGACGGCGTGGCGGCTCAACTCCTCGATGGAGGCCGAGAATTCCTCGGCGCCGGCCGCCACCGCCTGGACGTTGCCGGAGGTCTGCGCCGCCGCCTCGGCCGTGAGGGTGGCCTGATGGCTCACGTCGGAGATCGAACCCGTGATGACGCCGAGGTCCTTGTCGATGGCCTGCTGGCCCTCGCGCCGACGCAGCCGGTCGGCGACCTGGGCGGTGACGTCGCTGGCGAACTTGACCACCGCGACCACCCGGCCGTCGGCACCCAGCACGGGATTGTAGGCCCCGTAGATCCAGACTTCGCGGCCGCCCTTCGCAACGCGGCGGAACTCGCCGGCCTGGTAGGCGCCCCCCGCGAGCCCCGTCCAGAACGCCGCGTAGGCCGGCGTGTCCCGGTCGGCCGGCGCCACGAACTGGCTGTGGTGGCGGCCCTTGATCTCGTCGAGGCTGTAGCCGAGTGTCTGGAGGAAGTTAGGATTGGCGTCGGTGACGATGCCGTCCGGCGTGAAGTGGATCACCGCCTGCGAGCGGTTGATCGCCGCGATCTGACCCTCATAGGCGGCGTTGCGCTCGGTCTGGGCGGTGATGTC
>NZ_JAIEOF010000275.1 GCF_019750675.1 Methylobacterium sp. | reverse complement strand
GGACTGCAAATCCTTGCACCCCGGTTCGATTCCGGGCGAGGCCTCCAAGTTTTTCCCCGCACAGCGCCGCAACAGGCGGTCCATCCATCCGATGGCCTAGGCTTCGCGCTGCGAAACGGAACCGACCCGCTGTTCCCGCCGCCCCCTTGCGCGTCGCGAACGGCCCGTCGCGAACCTTGCGTTTTGCGGGTCGATCCACGACAAACCCCCAAGCTTCGGCGGGTCCGTCCGGCCCTTCCGAGGGGACAGACCGGCGCCCGGCGCCGGACCAGCGTCGAGGGAAGACGGCACCCATGCTCGATTACGCGCAGGCGAGACGCCTCATGGTCGATTGTCAGTTGCGGACCTTCGACGTGAACGACGTCCCGGTCCTCGACGCCTTCGGGGAGATCGCCCGCGAGGCCTTCGTGCCGCCGGGACGTGAGGACTTCGCCTATATCGATCAGACCCTGCGGCTCGGCCCGCAGGGCCGCGCAATGCCGGCGCCGATGCTGCTGGCACGCATGATCCAGGCCCTTGCGATCCAGCCGGGCGAGAAGGCCCTCGATGTCGGCACGGGCTACGGCTACGGCGCCGCCATCCTGAGCCGGGTCGGCGCGCAGGTGACGGCCCTCGAATCCGACCCGGACCTCGCGGCCGGCGCCCGCACCCGCCTCGCCGGCGTCGACGGGATCGCGATCGTGGAGGCTCCCCTCGAGACCGGCGATGCCAAGTCCGGCCCCTACGATGCCATCCTGGTGAACGGCCGAATCGAAACCCGGCCCCAGGCGCTCCTGGAGCAGTTGAAGGATGGCGGCCGTCTCGTCTGCGTGATGGGCCGGGACCGGGCCGCCAAGGCAACCCTGTTCGTGCGGGCCGGCGACGCCTTCGGCGCGCGCCCGCTCTTCGATGCGGCCCTCCCGGCCCTGGGCGCCTTCGCGGCCGAGGCCGGATTCGCCTTCTAACGGCGGCCCGCCCCTATCGGACCTCGCCTCGCGGGGCCGAGACCCACGCTCCTCACGACACCCCATGCCGTGATCCGCGGGGGCCATGACGCGAGCGCCTGCGCCGCGGCGACGGGCGCATCGCCGGTGTCGCTTTTTTGCGGCACCCGCGACCATTCGTGCAGCGTGCGGGAACCACCCGGTGCTCCATCGACGAAGGTCGGCTAGACTTGCAGCCGAGGCGGGCAATCCGGATCGCGTCTAGGCGCGGCGGCCTTTCCAAGGTCGTCCGGTTCATCGAAAAACCGCAAGGGCTGATGAGCGTGAAAGAATCGAGACCTGCGATGGGTGTGTGGCTTCGGCCCGGCGCCGTCGCCGTGCTGGCCTTCGCGTTGGCGAATCCCGCTACGGCCGAGACGCTGGAGAGCGCACTCTCGCGGGCCTATGCGGCCAATCCCGCCCTGAATTCCGGACGCGCCGGCGTGCGTGCGACCGATGAGAGCGTAGCCCAGGCCAAGTCCGGGTATCGCCCGACCGTGAGCATCGACGCGGATATCGGATTGACCCGGACCGAAGGCCGGACCTTGGGAACCCGGCTCGATCAGGTCACGCGTCCCGGCGGCGCCGGCATCACGGTCAATCAGACGCTGTTCAACGGCTTTCGCACCGACAACCAGACCCGTCAGGCGGAGTCGGACGTGCTCCGCGTCCGGGAGGCGCTGCGCGCCACCGAGATGAACACGCTGTTCAACGCCGCTCAGGCCTACATGTTCGTGCTGAGCGACACGGCGAACCTCGAGCTGCGCCGCAACAACGTCGAGGTTCTGGAAGAGCAGCTCCGCCAGACGCGCGACCGCTTCAACGTGGGCGAGGTGACCCGCACCGACGTCGCCCAGGCCGAGGCCCGCCTCGCGGGCGCACGCTCCGAGGTGAGCGGTGCCGAGGCGACGCTGCGCGCCAGCATCGGCAATTACCGGCGCTTCATCGGTGTCGAGCCGCGCCAACTCGCCCCGGGCCGGCCGCTGGACCGCTACGTGCCCGCGAACCTCGATGCCGCGCTCAACATCGGCCTCAAGGAGCACCCGCAGATCGCCTCGGCGCTGCACCTCGTGGACGTGGCCGAGGCGCAGGTGAGGGTGCTCGAGGGCGCGCTCTATCCGACCGCCGGCCTTCAGGGCTCGGTGCAGCAGCGCTACGACACCCAGTTCCCGGGCGACAACGCGGTCAGCGCCTCGATCGTCGGCCGCCTCTCGATCCCCCTCTACGAGGGCGGCCAGACCTATTCGCAGATCCGCCAGGCCAAGGAGACCGTCGGCCAGCGCCGGCTCGATGCCGAGGACACCCGGGATCAGGTGCGGTCGGCCATCGTCACCGCCTGGGGCCGGCTGGAGGCCGCCAAGGCCCAGGTCATCGCCTCGCAGGCACAGGTGCAGGCCAACGAAGTGGCGCTGAACGGTGTGCGCGAGGAGGCCCGCGTGGGCCAGCGCACCACCCTCGACGTCTTGAACGCGCAGCAGGAACTGCTGAACGCCCGCACCAACCTCATCGTTGCGCAGCGCGACCGGGTGATCTTCTCCTACGGCGTCGTCCAGGCGGTGGGCCGCCTCACCGTGCGCTTCACCGCACTGCCGGTGGCGGTCTACAGCCCGAAGGAGCACTTCGATCAGGTCAAGGACCTCTGGTACGGGGTGCGCACGCCCGACGGCCGATAGGATCCTAGGGCGACGGGAACCGGACCAAAAGGGTGCCGGGGCGGAAGGATACCGGGGATGAGCGGGCTTATCCCGCGCCTTGGGACGGGCGGCGCTTGTGTCCCGATGGGACCATGAAATACTCGCCCCCGTCAGCGAACGTTTACCCTTTTGACCGAGCATCGTCCGGATGAGTGCAGCGAGCCCCAAGGTGCCGGACAAGGCGCAGGAACCCTCCATGGAGGAGATCCTCGCCTCCATTCGCCGCATCATCGCGGACGATCAGAATGCCAAGGCCGAGGTGGTGGCGCCCCAGCGCTCCGCCCCGCTGCCCGAGAACGACGACGTCCTCGATCTCGCCGAAATAGCCCAGCCCGTCCGCAAGCCCGCGCCGCTGGAGGAGCCCGAAATCGCGTTCCGCCAGGCCCCGATCGAGGACGGGCAGATCGATTTCGACGCGATCTCCTTCGACGACGACGACGACGAGGAGGAGCCGGAGCCTCCGCCGCCGGTCCGGGCGGCAGCCCCCGTGGAGCCGCCGCGGCCGGTGCCCCGCGCCCCGGAGCCGGAACCGACGCCCACCGAGCGCCTGACCTCGGCCGTCACCGACGCCAGCGTGGCGCAGGCCTTCCACATGCTGTCCAACACCGTGCTGAGCAGCCAGGCCCGTACCCTCGAAGACCTCGTGCAGGACATGCTCCGGCCGATGCTGAAGGGCTGGCTCGACGAGAACCTGCCGAGCATGGTCGAGCGGCTGGTTCGGGCCGAGATCGAGCGCGTCGCCAGGGGCCGCTAGGGGCCGCTAGGGGCCGCCACCGTCGAATCGCGGGGCTCGCGAGTTGACGCAAGGGCCGTGACGGGTTGAAAGCGGGCCAGCTTCCGCTTCTCCCGACACGTGAAACCGACTCCGCCCATGATGGACAAGACCTTCGACCCCGCCGCCGTCGAGGCGCGCGTCAGTGCCGCCTGGGAGTCCGGCGACGCCTTCAAGGCCGGGCGGCCCGAGCGGGCCGGAGCGCGGCCTTTCACCATGGTGATCCCGCCGCCGAACGTCACCGGCAGCCTCCACATGGGGCACGCCCTCAACAACACGCTCCAGGACATCCTCTGCCGCTTCGAGCGCATGCGCGGACGCGACGTGCTCTGGCAGCCGGGCACCGACCACGCCGGCATCGCCACCCAGATGGTGGTGGAGCGCCGCCTCGCCGAGGCGCGGGAGCCGGGCCGGCGCGAGATCGGGCGGGATGCCTTCGTCGAGAAGGTCTGGGCCTGGAAGGCGGAATCGGGCGGCGCCATCGTCAACCAGTTGAAGCGCCTCGGTGCCTCCTGCGACTGGTCGCGGGAGCGCTTCACCATGGGCGTCTCGGGCGCGCCGGACGACCAGATGGTCCGCGCCGTGACGAAGACGTTCGTGGACCTGCACGCGCAGGGCCTGATCTACCGCGACAAGCGCCTCGTGAACTGGGACCCGAAGTTCCAGACCGCGATCTCCGACCTTGAGGTGATGCAGGTCGAGGTGAAGGGTTACCTCTGGCACTTCGACTACCCGGTCGTCGATGCGGCCGGCGCCGAGACCGGTGCGGTCATCACGGTGGCCACGACCCGGCCCGAGACCATGCTGGGTGACACCGCGGTGGCGGTCCACCCGGAAGACGAGCGCTACACGCACCTCGTCGGCAGCTTCGTGCGCCTGCCGCTGGTCGGGCGGCTGATCCCGATCGTCGCCGACAGCTATTCGGACCCCGAGAAGGGCACGGGTGCGGTCAAGATCACGCCCGCACACGACTTCAACGATTTCGAGGTGGGCAAGCGCGCCGGCTGCACGCCGATCAACATCCTGGATGCGGAAGCCCGCATAAGCCTCGACGGCAATACGGCTTTCCTTACCGGCGCCGACCCCGAGCCGGAGGCCCTGGCCCTGCACGGCCTCGACCGGTTCGAGGCGAGGAAGCGCGTCGTCGCCCTGATGGAGGCGCGTGAGCGGCTGCGTCTGGTGGAGCCCAACACCCATGCGGTCCCCCACGGCGACCGCTCGAACGTCGTCATCGAGCCCTACCTCACGGACCAATGGTACGTGAACGTGAAGCCGCTGGCGGAGCGCGCGCTCCAGGCGGTGCGTGACGGGAAAACCCGTTTCGTGCCCGAGAATTACGAGCGGACCTTCTTCCAGTGGCTCGAGAACATCGAACCCTGGTGCATCTCGCGCCAGCTCTGGTGGGGTCACCAGATCCCGGTCTGGTACGACGACCAGGGCGGCATCTACGTCGCGACGAGCGAGGCGGAGGCGCAAGGTCAGGCCGATGCCAAGCACGGCGCGCCCGTGGCTCTGCGCCGGGACGAGGACGTCCTCGACACCTGGTTCTCCTCCGCCCTATGGCCGTTCTCGACGCTGGGCTGGCCGGACGAGACCCCGGAACTCGCGCGCTACTACCCGACCGATACCCTGGTGACCGGCAAGGACATCATCTTCTTCTGGGTCGCCCGGATGATGATGCTCGGCCTCCACGTCACCGACCGTGTGCCGTTCGAGACCGTCTATCTGCACACGCTGGTGCGCGATGCGTCGGGCGCCAAGATGTCGAAGTCGAAGGGCAACGTCGTCGATCCGCTCGGGCTCATCGACCAGTATGGGGCCGACGCCCTGCGCTTCACCCTGGCGGCGATGGCGGCCCAGGGGCGCGACATCAAGCTCGCGGTGAACCGGGTCGAGGGCTACCGCAACTTCGCGACGAAGCTCTGGAACGCCTCGCGCTTCGCTGAGATGAACGGCTGCGTGCTCCGGGCCGACTACCGGCCGGAAGGCGCCACCGAAACCCTGAACCGCTGGGCGCTCGGCGAGGCTGCGCGGGCCGTGGCCGAGGTCACGGCGGCGCTCGACGCCTACCGCTTCAACGACGCGGCGGCCGCGGCCTATCGCTTCGTCTGGAACATCTTCTGCGACTGGTACCTGGAGCTCGCCAAGCCCGTGCTCCAGGGGGAGGGCGTGGAGGCCGCCGCCAAGGCCGAGACGCAAGGCACCGTCGCCTTCCTGATCGACCAGATCGCCAAGCTGCTGCACCCCTTCATGCCGTTCCTCACGGAGGAGCTCTGGGCGATCAAGGGCGAGGGTTTTTCGGAGTCGCGCGGGCTTCTCGCGCTGGCGTCCTGGCCGGATCTGGCCGCCCTGAACGACGCCGAGTCCGAGGCCGAAGTCGGGTGGCTGGTGGATCTGGTCTCCGAGATCCGCTCCGCCCGCTCGGAGACCAGCGTGCCGGCGGCGGCACAGATCCCCCTCGTGATGGTCGGCGCCGACGCGGACCTGCGAGCCCGTGCGACCCGCTGGGGCGACACGCTGGTGCGGCTGGCGCGACTCTCCGAGGTCCGCTTCGAGGCGTCCGCCCCGAAGAACTCGGTGCAGCTCCTGGTGCGCGGCTCGGTGGCGGCCCTGCCGCTGGAGGGCATCGTCGATCTCGCGGCGGAGGTCGCACGCCTGAAGAAGGAGGCGGCCAAGGCCGGCGCCGAGATCGCCAAGATCGAGGCCAAGCTCGGCAATGCCGACTTCCTCGCCCGTGCCCCCGACGAGGTGGTGGACGAGCAGCGCGAGCGCCGCGACGGGGAAGCGGCTCGCCTGGAGAAGATCACGGAGGCGCTGGCGCGGCTCGCCGGTTGAGCGCGTCGTGACCGCCGCCCACACGCTGACCGATCTCGGCTGGTCCGCCTTCTTCGCGGACCAGTGCCGGCCCGACGAAGCGGCGCTCCTGCCCCAGCGCGTCGCCACCGTGCATCGCGCCCGCATGGGCGCCGTCTCGGAGGCGGGGGCGGTCAAGCTCATGCTGCCGGTCCATACCAACACCGGCGACTACGCGGTCGGCGACTGGGTCCTGGTCGAGGCCAGCACGCAGATCCTGCGCCGGCGCCTGGACCGCCGCACCGTGCTGGAGCGGCGCCGGGAGGGAAGCACGGCGCCGCAACTCGCGGCGGCGAATGTCGATGCCCTGTTCATCGTCACCTCCTGCAACGCGGACTTCAACCCGACGCGGCTGGAACGTTACCTGGCGCTGGCCAACCAGGGCGGGGCGGAACCCGTGATCGTGCTGACCAAGGCGGATGTGGCCGAGGATGCGGAGCGTTATCGGCGGGAGGCCCTGGCGCTCCAGCGCGACCTGCGGGTCGTCATCGTGAACCCGCGCGAACCCGAGGCCGCGACGCACCTTCGCCCCTGGTGCGGCACGGGCCGCACCGTGGCGGTGGTGGGCTCGTCCGGCGTCGGCAAGTCGACGCTGGTCAACACCCTGGCCGGGCCGGACAACGACGCCCCCCAGGCGACGGGCGGCATCCGCGAACACGACGCGAAGGGCCGCCACACCACCACGAGCCGCTCGCTGCATGCCATCGCGGGGGGCGGCTGGATCATCGACACGCCCGGCATCCGCTCGCTTCAGCTCGGTGACGCGGCGGAAGGCCTCGACACGCTGTTTGTCGAGATCACCGAGCTGGCGCCCGAATGCCGTTTTCGCGACTGCACCCACGCGCACGAGCCCGGCTGCGCCGTCCAGGCCGCCGTGGCCGAGGGCCGGCTCGATCCCGAGCGACTCGCGCGCTGGCGCACGCTGCGGGCGGAGAACCGGGGCAACACCGTCGTCCCCACGGGCCCGCGCGGCAACAAGCGACGCTGAGGGAGGGATCATCCGGGATCTTGATGGGCCTGACTCATCGAGGTCCGCCCGCACGACGGCGCAGCGGCGATCGTTCGCCGGACCTCAGTGAGGCTTGGTCTCAGATACCGTCGCCTGCGACCTCCCGGGCGACGGCACGGCGGCCGATGTCCCGGCGGCAGAAGCCCTCAGGCCAGTCGATCCGCGCGATCGCCGCGTAGGCGCGGGCCTGGGCCTCCAGCATGCTCTCGCCGAGCGCCGTGACGGCAAGCACCCGACCGCCATCGGCCAGGAGCCGCCCGCCCTCGGCGCGCGTGCCGGCCTGGAACACCAGCACGTCGGTGCCCGTGCCCGCCGATTCGACCCCCCGGATCTCGGAGCCGCGCATCACGGTGCCGGGGTAACCGGCCGCCGCCATCACCACGGTCAGCGCCGCGCGCCGCGCGTCGAATTCCAGGCTGATGCCCGAGACGTCGCCCTCGCAGGCCGCCAGCAGGGCCGGCACGAGGTCGGAGGCGAGGCGGGGCATCAGCACCTGCGCCTCGGGGTCGCCGAAGCGGGTGTTGTATTCGATCAGCTTGGGGCCGTCGGCGGTGAGCATCAGGCCAGCATACAGGATGCCGGTGAAAGGCGTGCCGCGCGCGCGCATGCCGTCGAGGGTGGGGCCGATGATGGTCTCCATCACCTCCCGTTCCAGGGCGGGGGTGAGGATGGTGGCCGGCGAGTAGGCCCCCATGCCGCCTGTGTTGGGGCCGCGATCGCCGTCGAAGACGCGCTTGTGGTCCTGGGCCGTGCCGACCGGGACCGCGCGGGTCCCGTCGCAGAGGGCGAAGAAGCTCGCCTCCTCGCCGAACAGGCATTCCTCAATGACGATCTCGGCCCCCGGCTCCTCGAACAGGGCACGCACCGCCGCCTCGGCCTGGTCGCGGGTCTCGGCCACCACCACGCCCTTGCCGGCCGCCAGCCCGTCGGCCTTCACAACGATGGGCGCGCCCCGCTCGGCGAGGTAAGCGAGCGCCGGCTCGAGGGCCTGGAAGCGCGCGAAGGCGGCGGTGGGGATGCCGACCTCGGCGCAGAGGTCCTTGGTGAACCCCTTCGAGCCCTCGAGCTGCGCGGCGGCCTTGGTGGGTCCGAAGGTACGGATGCCCGCCGCCTGGAGATCGTCCACGAGGCCAGCCACCAGCGGCGCCTCGGGCCCGACCACCACGAGGCCGATGCGCTCGCCCGAGCAAAAAGCGCGCACGGCGGCATGGTCGGACACGTCGAGGTCCGGCCGGTTCTCGCCGAACGCGGCCGTGCCGGGATTGCCCGGCACCGTGAACAGGCGGGCGCAGAGCGGGCTCTTCGCGATGGCGTAGGCGAGCGCGTGCTCGCGGCCGCCCGAGCCGATGAGAAGGATATTCATGAGGGGTGTGTTCCCCAAAAGTCGTTCCTTGAAAAGGCCGAAACGTGGGGGCGTATGCTCCGGTGCACGGGAAGCCGCGGGCGTCCACATGCTAGGCAGCGCCGGGAACCCATGACGGGAGAAGAATCGTCTCGTATTTTCCCTGGAACGAACGCAGGTCGATGACGTTGGTGAGGATCATGCCAGGCTGTCGCAAATCCGTTCCGTTTTCGATGGCACCGCTTCCGACGCGGCGCGTGATCCTGTCGCACTACGTTCACAAGGCCCGCCACCCTGCCCGCGCCGCGAACGACAACAGCCGCGTCGACGGTCTGCCGATCTGGCGGATGGCCCTGGCGGTGAGCGCGGTTCCGATAGTCTCCGTGCTGCTGATCCTGTCGATCCTGATGTGAGGCGTCCGCCCGCCTCGGTGAGTGCTTCACCCGAGGCAGGCCTGGACCTTGGATAAAGCTGGCCGTAGCGTCCGCCGCCATGGCCGTTCCTCCCCCGCCCGCCAAAACCGCTGCGTCCGCGAACGCCGTCTCGAACGTACCGGAATGGTCCGTGGGCGACCTCGCCTCCGCACTCAAACGGACGCTGGAGGATGCCTTCGGCCATGTCCGCCTGCGCGGTGAGATTTCGGGCTTTCGCGGGCAGCACGGCTCGGGCCACGCCTACTTCTCCCTGAAGGACGGGAACGCGCGCATCGACGCCGTGGTCTGGAAGGGAACTTTCAACCGCCTGCGTCAGCGCCCGCAGGAGGGGCTCGAGGTCGTCGCCACCGGGCGGATCACCACGTTTCCGGGCAAATCCTCGTATCAGATCGTCATCGAGACCCTGGAGCCGGCCGGCATCGGTGCCTGGATGGCGCTTCTGGAGGAGCGCAAGCGCGTGCTGGCCGCCGAGGGGCTGTTCGCCGCCGAGCGCAAGCGACCGATTCCCTACCTGCCGCGCGTCGTCGGCGTGGTGACGTCGCCCACCGGAGCCGTCATTCGCGACATCCTGCATCGCCTGGAGGACCGCTTTGCCCGGCCCGTCCTGGTCTGGCCGGTGCGGGTGCAGGGGGAGGGGGCCGCCGAGGAGATCGCGGCCGCGATCCGGGGCTTCAACACCCTGGCGCCCGGCGGGCCGATCCCGCGCCCGGACGTGCTCATCGTGGCGCGCGGCGGCGGGTCGATCGAGGACCTCTGGGCCTTCAACGAGGAATGCGTGGTCCGCGCGGCCTCCGATTCCGCGATTCCCCTGATCTCCGCGGTGGGCCACGAGACCGACACCACCCTCATCGATTTCGTCTCGGACCGGCGCGCCCCCACGCCCACCGGCGCCGCCGAGATGGCGGTTCCGGTCCGGGCCGACCTCGTGGCCGAATTGGTCGATCTCGGACGCCGCCAGCGCGAGGCCGTGACGCGGCGCCTCGACCGGGAGCGCAGCGACCTGCGCGCTCTCGTGCGGGCCATGCCGGACGTGGATGCCTTCCTGGCGGGCAAGCGCCAGCGCCTCGACCTCGCCGAGGCGCGCCTCGGCCCGGCTCTCGCCGGCAATGCCCGGGTCTACCGCCTCCGGATGGGGGGCATCGTCGAGCGCTTCGCCCGGCATCCGCCGACGCTCGCCCTCGCCACCGCGCGGGGGCGCCTGTCGCGGGTCGGCGACCGCCCGGAAGCCGCACTGCGCCACCATGCGGCGCGCAAGGGCGAGGCCCTCGCCTATCTCGGGCGCCGCCTCGTCGTCGCCCGCGACGGCACCCTCGGCCGGGTCCGGGCCGAGCAGGTCCGCAGCCGCGACCGGCTCGGCGCCCTGCAGGCCCGGCTGATCCAGGCCGGAACCCGTTCGATCGAACGCCGCGCCGACCGCCTCGCCGGGCTGGCGGGGCTGCTCGGCTCGCTCAGCTACCGGGCCGTGCTGGCCCGCGGCTACGCCCTCGTGCGCGACCGCGACGGGACTCCGATCCGCGCCGCCGCGGAGGCCAGCCGCCACATGACCCTGGAATTCGCGGACGGCAGCGTGGCGGTGGGGATGCCGGATGCGGGCGACGCCGCCGAGGGGTCGCCACCCGGGGCACCGCCCGCGAAGGCGCCCCCGAGCCGGAAGGCCTCCGCGAGAAAGCCGACCGTGCGAAAACCCGCCCCGGCCGAGACGTCGCCGGAGATCGCCCCGATCGCGCCCGCGACCCGGCAGGGCAGCCTGTTCGATCTCTGAGGATCGCACTGCACGAGGCAAGGCTGTCCGAGAGATTCGGGTTTCGGTCCGATCCCCTGCGCCAAACCGGTGCCGACTTCGGCGAACGCGGCTCGGGAACGGCGGTGCCCGAGCCGCACAGGGCCGGCATGCACGGCCGTTGTGCCGGCGCGCGCATGCCCGCCGGTACGCGCAGCGGGTTGACGAATCCGGCCCCGTTTGCGACCGCACCGGCGGCACGGCTCATGCCTTCCGACATGAAGCCGCGACCGGGCGGAGGAGATGCGGGATGACCACGACCATCGATAGCGGGCAGAAACTTCATCTCGTCTTCGGCGGCGAACTCGAGAATCTCGACGGGGTGCATTTCCGCGACGTGAAGAATCTCGACATCGTCGGCATCTTTCCCGACTACGCCTCAGCGCAGACGGCCTGGAAAGCCAAAGCACAATCCACGGTCGACAGCGCACAGACGCGCTACTTCATCGTGCATCTGCACCGGCTTCTGGAGCCATGATCCTCGCGCACCCGGCAAAGTAACGAAGGCGAAAGCATTGTGACGTCCCCGTTGCGGCTGTTATGGAGCGCCGCAGCGAAGGCCCGTCGTTCCTGAAGCGGCGGGCTCCCAGGATCGCGAGATGAAGACCCCGGCATGAAGTCCTCGATCAAGATCATCGCCGGCAATGCGAGCCGGCCCCTGGCCGAGGCCATCGCGGCCTATCTCGAGTTGCCGCTCGCCAAGTGCATGGTCCGGCGCTTTGCCGACATGGAGATCTTCGTCGAGCTCCAGGAGAACGTGCGCGGCGAGGACGTCTTCATCGTCCAGTCGACCTCGTTCCCGGCCAACGATCACCTGATGGAACTGCTCATCATGATCGACGCGGCCCGGCGCTCCTCGGCCCGGCGCATCACCGCGGTGATCCCGTATTTCGGCTACGCCCGGCAGGACCGGCGCACCTCCGGCCGCACGCCGATCTCGGCCAAGCTGGTCGCCAACCTCATCACCGAGGCCGGGGCCGACCGCGTGATGACCCTCGACCTGCATGCGGGCCAGATCCAGGGCTTCTTCGACATTCCCACCGACAACCTGTTCGCCGCCCCCGTGATGGTGCGCGACATCAAGGAACGCCTCGACCCGAAGGACTGGATGGTGGTCTCGCCGGACGTCGGCGGTGTGGTGCGGGCGCGGGCCATCGCCAAGCGCATCGACGCGACGCTCGCCATCGTCGACAAGCGCCGCGAGCGGCCCGGCGAGTCCGAGGTCATGAACATCATCGGCGAGGTCGAGGGCCGCTCCTGCATCCTCGTGGACGACATCGTCGATTCCGGCGGTACCCTGGTGAACGCGGCCGAAGCCCTGCTGAACGCCGGCGCCAAGGACGTCTCCGCCTACATCACGCACGGGGTGCTCTCGGGTGGAGCGGTCTCCCGCATCGCCGCCTCGCGGATGAAGGAGCTGGTCATCACCGACTCGATCCAGCCGACGCAGGCCGTCAAGCTCGCCCGCAACATCCGGGTGGCCACGATCGCGCCGCTGCTGGGGGAGGCCATCGGCCGGACCGCGACGGAATCGAGCGTGTCGAGCCTCTTCACCTGAGGCCTTCGCGGCCCCGCCGAGTCCCGACCCCGCCACCCCGGACGCGACCCTGAGCGGACGGGCGGATCGCAATTGCGTTGACCCCATTGAAACCTGTATAGACGGCGCTTCCCTATTGCAGCGTTGAGACGGGATGCTGCCGGCCAGTCGGGCCGGAGCGAGCGACGCCCTGTCGGCGGCGCCCCGGGACCCGTCCCGCACGAACCTGTTGGAGTCGCCCGATGTCGCAAGGCCCGCTGATGCCGAAGGCCACCGCCGTATGGCTGGTGGAAAATACCTCGCTGGCCTTCGAGCAGATCGCCGATTTCTGCAAGCTGCACCCCCTCGAGGTGAAGGGGATCGCCGACGGCGAGGTCGCCGCCGGCATCAAGGGCCTCGACCCGATCACCACCGGCCAGCTCACCCGCGACGAGATCGAGAAGGCCCAGAAGACCCCGAGCTACAAGCTCAAGGTCGCGGTCTCGAAGGTGAAGCTGCCCGAGGTCAAGCGCACCACCAAGGGTCCGCGCTATACCCCGCTCTCGCGCCGCCAGGACCGGCCGAACGCCATCCTCTGGCTGCTGCGCAACCACCCCGAGCTCAAGGACGCGCAGATCATCCGGCTGGTCGGCACCACCAAGTCGACGATCCAGCAGATCCGCGAGCGCACCCACTGGAATTCCGGCTCCCTCCAGCCGATGGACCCGGTAACCCTCGGCCTCTGCACGCAGATCGACCTCGACTTCGAGGTCCAGCGCTCGGCCAAGGACCGCCCGGCCAACCTGGCGGTGGATGGCGGCGCGACCCTGCTGCCCACCGAGGTCTCGACGGCCACCGACTACACCGAGGCCGACGAGCACCACCGCAGTGCCCGCGACGAGAAGCTCAACGCCGACTCGGTGTTCGCCAAGCTGAAGGGCATGCGCAGCACCGAGGAGGAGGACGAGGACTGATCCGCGATCAACCGTCCCCGTCTCGCGACCCGATCCCCGCAGCACCGCCGCGGGGATTTTTCATTGGCGGGGCGGCGCGCGTGGGACACGTTGCAGGGCGCGACGCAATCGGCTATGGAACCGCCGTTCTCCGATTGGAATCGATGAGGCTCGGCTGGTGTGCCGGGCCTTGCACCCGTTGGAGAACCGCTCTCGGCCATCGCTTGAGATTGCGTCGGCCCTCCTCGATTCGGGAGGTTGAGCCCGTCGGGTCGCAGACCCCGGGCGGCGACGTCGAGGGTGCCCCGTCACACGAGCCGCCGATGCCGGCCTCCCGATGAGGCCTGTCAGGAGACAGAATGACCGCTGGTAACGCCCTGCAGCGTAGCCCGAGCCGCGACGATTTCGCGGCCCTGCTCGAGGAGTCCTTCCTCCAGCACGAGATCACCGAAGGGTCCGTCGTCAAGGGTCGCGTCGTCGCGATCGAGAAGGACGTGGCCGTCATCGACATCGGCGCCAAGACGGAAGGCCGTGTCGCCCTCAAGGAATTCAACGGCCCCGGCCGCGAAGGCGAACTCGCCGTCGGCGACGAGGTCGAGGTCTATGTCGACCGCATCGAGAATGCGCTCGGCGAGGCCGTCATCTCGCGCG
>NZ_JAIEOF010000124.1 GCF_019750675.1 Methylobacterium sp. | reverse complement strand
ACATGTACGCGCGTCTGAGCTTCTCGATAGGAAGCTCTCAGGCCCGCAAAAGAGCATCACCGCGATTCGTATCTCAGGCCCTAAAATCCTGCTGTAGCCTGCACCGGCATTGATCCAGATCAAACACGCGCACCACCACTTCCAACAAAGCTTAACCGTGATCGCCCTTGTCACGCCTTTTACAGGCGCCGATTCGGATCTTCGACGTGGCGCTGGAGAGTCTGTAATACAAACCCTTATCGACCAGGATCGATGCGCCCACCTGCGCACTCCGATGGACATGATGCGACAGGGCTGGGCGATGACCTTGTTCCAGACGTCGCAACACTGGTCGAGGATGTCGGGATAGGATGGGAAGATCCGGTTGCCGAGCCAGTCGTCGTGGATGAACTGCCACAGGTTCTCGACCGGATCGAGCTCGGGTGAGCGAGATGAGCCCGGACGCGCCGACCTCGGCCGCCTCCGAATACAGACCACCCACGGCGATCACCGACACCGCCGAGCGGCAGCGGGTCTGAGCCGGGTCACGCAACCCCTTGGCAGGGCGCGCAGCGGCTCCACATCAAAGTCCGACCGCAGCGGCGCCTGAGCAGCCGTCGCATCCTCCTCAGGCGCCAAACCCGGGGAGAGAATCATAACCCGCGCCGCACCGCTCCTCGGCGTGAGACCTGCTCAAAGTTGCTTGGTATGAGTTGTGGTTCGGCAATACTGGACGGATCTACCCGCCGCTACCGTTCAGGAGGGATGAAATGGACGGCTTCTCGCCACTGGGCGCCACCCTCGGTGGCGTTATGATCGGGGCTTCCGCGGCCCTGCTTCTGCTTCTCAACGGACGCATCGCCGGCATCAGCGGCATCGTCGGCGGGCTACTGGCCCCTCCCTCGTCCGAGACCGGTTGGCGCGTCGCCTTCCTGGCCGGCCTTGTCCTGGCGCCTCTCGTATACGACGGCCTGGGAGGTAGCCTGCCGCCGGTCACGATCGATGCCTCGTTTCCCATCGTGACGCTTGCGGGCGTACTGGTCGGGTTCGGCACACGCCTCGGGGGCGGTTGTACCAGCGGTCATGGGGTCTGCGGCATCGGGCGCGGCTCGCCCCGCTCCCTCGCCGCAACGGGCACCTTCATGGCTATCGCCTTCCTGACCGTCTTCGTCGTCCGCCACATGACGGGAGCCTGATCCGTGGCCAGGATAACTTCCGCCTTTGCCATCGGCTTGATCTTCGGGCTCGGTCTCCTCGTCTCGGGCATGGCCAACCCGGTCAAGGTACTCGCCTTCCTCGACGTGACCGGCCACTGGGACCCGAGCCTCCTTTACGTCATGGCTGGAGCCGTTGCCGTCTCGGCCATCGGCTACCGTGTGGCGCGGCGCCGGGGCCGGCCGATCCTTGCGCCCCGTCTGGAGATCCCCACACGGCGCGACGTCGACCTGCGCCTGATCACGGGTGCGGCGGTCTTCGGTGTCGGCTGGGGGTTGGCCGGCCTGTGTCCCGGGCCCGCCCTGACCATTCTCACGATCGTACCGGCCCCTTCCGCTACCTTCGCGGCCGCCATGATCGTCGGGATGTTGCTGGTCCGCCTCGTGCCCACGGCAGCCGCGAAGCCATCCGCGGCACAGGGGAGCGACGCCTGATGCCTGGCCTCCTGACCTCCGGTCTCGCGGTTGGGGCGGGGTCGTGATGCACACGGTCGGTATCCTGATCCTGCGCGAGCGTCGCGCGGGGGGAGACCCCGATGTCCGCCTGACCCACCGGAGCGCGACAATCCGACTGCCCTGGCTGCTCGGCATCGACTTCGCCGTGGGCTTGTGTTCGGGCTTCCTTGGTATCGGAGGGGGCTTCCTGATCCTGCCGGGCCTGCTGCTGGCGAGCGGAACGCCGTTGCCGCTGGCCATTGGCGCTGCTCTGGTGGCGCTGAGCATCTTCGGGGTGGCCACCGCGGCGCGGCGCGCGGCGTCGCCTCCGGCCTGATCGACTGGCCGCTCGCCGGTTTTTTATCCGCGGCGGCGTCCTGGGCGGCCGCGTTGGAGCGCGCCTCGGTAAACGGCCCGCCGAGCACAGACGCCCCCGGAGCTTCGCCTTCGCCGGCCTCGTCATCCCCACCGGACTGTCCGGCGTTGCCCGGCAAGCGCGAGCAGACATCGAGGCAAGCGGCCAGCCGCCAGTGCACATTCCAAGGTCGGGCTGCCTACTCGTATGCGCTCACTTCGGTGATGAATTTGCGGCGTATGGCCCTCGAGAAATCGCCGTAGCCTTTCGCGGTGAGCAGGAACGCGTTCGGTCCGGCGACGACGTGCGCCTCGAACCATTGCTGCAGGCCGACGCGCTCCTGGGGCAAGGGCGTCGCCCGGAGGCCGTATCCCGGGGCCCTGTAGGCACCAGCGCCCACGACATCGTTCTCGCCCGGCACGAGGATCGGCAGGCCGTTGATGGTGGCGCCCGAGGCGAGAACGGCGGCCTGCTCGGTGGCGAGGTCATCCGTGTCGGTGCAATTGTCGATGCCGTCGCCCGAGACGTCCACGACGATGCGTTCGGCGGGGACCGGCATGGCGGGGATCACGCTCCCGGCGATCGTGCGGAACATCTGGGCGAGGCAGGTGAACTCACCGGTCTGCCGGGGGGTCGCGCGAACCTGCGCCGCTGCGGCGACCGCGTCGGCGCGGCTCGCGATCCGCCGCCATCCGACAGCCAGGCTGGCCCGATCGGCCCAGGTCACCATGGCGAAGAGCGTTCCGCCTGGCCGCGCGGTCATCGCCGCGACGACGCCCGGATCTTCCAGGGCTTCGGCAATTCCCTCCATCTGCAGGCCGAAGCGCGCCGCGTCGACCGATTGCGACACATCGACGGAGACGATCAGCGCGACCGCGACGGGCGCTTCGGCCCCGACCGCCACGGGCGTGCCGCAGACGATCAGAAACGCCGCCCATCGCGCGCGCCAGCGCGAAGGGCGGCGCAGCGACAGGGCGCCTGCGGGTGTCCGCGGGCCCGACCGCCACCAGGGCCGCTCTGGGCATCGCGGGGATTGCTGTGCGGGCGACTCGCTGATCCCGCCGTCGCGGACGGGGATTTCGAGGGTCGGGGCGGCCGGTTGGGCGAGACGCTGAGGCATCGTTCGGGTGCCGTCGATCGTCAGGTCTTGTCGATGAAGCGCACCGCGCAGCCCGGGTGCCGCGCGACGAGGGCGCGGCCGCGCTCCAGGCCGAGGACCATGCAGCTGGTGGACAGACCGTCCGCCAGAAGCCCGGTCGGGGCGGTGACGGTCACGGAAGCCACGCCTTTCGGTGAACGCCCCGTCGCGGGGTCGAAGATGTGGTGGTCGATGCGGTCCGGCGAGAAGCTCATGCTGTAGTCTCCAGAGGTCGCGGCAAAGCCCGTGAACGGTTCGATCACGGCGGCGAGGGTATCCGGCGCCCGCGGATCGGCGATGCCGAGGCGCCAGGGCGTAGCGTCGGCATGCGTTCCCGCGGCACCGAACTCGCCTGTATCCACGAAGGCATCCGTAATCCCACGTGCGTGCAGGGACGCCATCACCCGGTCGGCGGCGTAGCCCTGGATCAGGGCATTCAGCGTCACTGCGGTGCCGGGCTCCAGAACGATGCGCCCGGGCAGGAGGGAGACCTTGCGCCAGCCGATCCGGGCGGTGGCCCGGCGTAGGGAGACCGGGTCCGGACGCTCGCCCCGCGCGGCTGCCTCTGCCCAGACCGGCCAGAGTGGCTGCACGGTGGGATCGAAGGCGCCGCCGGTGCGCGCCGCGAGGTCGAGGGCGAAGCGCAGGAGCGTGGTCAGGTGCGAGGGCGGCGCGACGAGGTGTCCGGCGCGGTTGAGGCGATTCAGGGCGCTGGTCGCCCTGAAGAGGCTCGCGGCGTCCTCGACGCCGCGGATCTCCGCGAAGCCGTCGGAGAGGGCCGCGTCGAAGGCGGACGGTTCGGGTCCGGCCACCGTGAGGGCGACGGTGGTGCCGAAGGCGAGCCCCGTGCGGGTTCGCGTCGTGAGGCCCTGCGCGCCGGCCATCGCGCGGAACGCCGCCACGCCGCCGAAGGCGGCCGTGGCGAGACCGACGCCTCCGACGAGGACGCGGCGTCGGGCCGGGCGCAGGAACGCCGTCATTCCGCCGGCACCGGCCGGGGCGCGATCCGCCGCCCGTGCTTGGCCGCCACCACCTGCGGCACGCATTGCTGCGGGTCCTGGATGATCGTCACGCAATCCATGCACTGAAAGCACTCGGGGTAGTCGATCCGGCCGGACGGCGCGATCGCGCCGTAGCGGCAGCGCACCTTGCAGAGCTGGCAGGGGCTGCCGCACTCCGCCCGACGCGGAATCCAGTCGAGGACGCGCAGGCGCCCGAGGATCGCGAGCCCCGCGCCGAGCGGGCAGAGGTAGCGGCAGAAACCCTTGTAGACGAACAGGTTGAGCACCAGGAGGCCGACCGCGTAGGCCACGAAGGGCCATCCCCGCACGAAGTAGAGGGTGATGGCGGTCTTGAACGGCTCCGCCTCGGAGAACGTGTCGGCCAGGGGCGAGCCGGTGGCGGCGGCGAGGAGGATGGCGGCGAGGAGCCCGTACTTTCCCTGTCGCAACCAGAAATCGAGCCGGGGCGGCACCGTGATCGGCCGGATGCGCAGGGGCCTGGCGAGCCAGGCGGTGAATTCCTGCAGCGCGCCGAAGGGGCAGAGCCAGCCGCAGAACGTGCCCCGCCCCCAGACCACGAGGGTCGGGACGACGAAGGCCCAGAGCAGGAGCGAGGGCGGATCGTAGAGAAGGAACGCCAGATCGTGGGTCACGGTGGCGGCGCGCACCAGGCCGACCAGGGTGACGATGGAGAGTTGCGCCTGGGCGTACCAGCCGATGAAGCCGAGGGTGAAGGCGAGGAAGCCGAGGCGGAAGATCGCGAAGCGCTGCCGGTCGGTGACGAGCCCGCGCCGGAACGCGAGCACCGGCACGAGCCAGGCCAGCGCCAGGGCGATCACGCCGAGTTCGGGCCCACGCGCCCGCCACGGATCGAGCCAGCTCGGACCCGCTTCCGCCGCCTCGCGGACGAACAACGTGGCGGGGAGCGTGTAGTCGGCGGAGAATTCGCGGACGATCTTCTCGGACAGGATCTGCCCGCGTTCGCGCACGAGCTTGACCCTCAGCGTCCAGGGTGCCGAGGGATCGAATCCCGCGGCCCCGGTGATCCGCAGGACCGTCCAGGGTCCGCTGGGCAGGTCCGGGGCGGCGCCGCGCCGCTCGATCGCCATGTCCCGCGCATTCACCGCCAGACCGCCCTGCGTCACGGCGAGGCGTTCGGGGATCGAGCCCAGCACGAAATCCTCGCCGAGGGGGGTCTCGGAGCCGTGGCTCACCACCATCACCGCGTGGTCGCCGGGGCCGAGTTCGCGCATGAGCGCGGCGAAGCGGTCCGGACCGAGCAGGCTGCGGCCGATCGCCGGCACGTTGAGATAGGCGAAGGTGAGATCGGTGAGCGGTCGGTCGCCCGGGCCGTCGTCGATGGGGTCCATGCCCGCATCCCGGAAGGCGGCCTCGGCCTGTCCGTGGGTCACGGTGAGGCGGCGCACCCAGCCCCGCGCGACGAGGTCGGGCACGCTCAAGGATTCGTCGGCGTCCGGCCGGGCCTCGACCTTCAAGCCGACATTCGCAGCGCCGAACCCCAGCTTGGCGCGCGCGACCGCCAGGGACGCCCCGAGGATCGACTCGTTGATCACCCGCGTCGAGGCGGTGGCCATGGAGATCCCGTCCACGGTGGTCTCTGCAGAGGCTCCGCTCCCCCGCGCGTTCGGCCTGCCGACCCGGATCGACCGGCGGGCCGACAAGCCCACATATTGCTCGACGAAGGCGAAGAGCGGTTCCGAGCCCAGGCCCTCCAGGAAGACGGGCTCGTGGTGGGACACCACCTTCACATCGCGGAAGGTACCATCGGGGGCGAGCGCCACGAGGAGGTCGGGCGGCGTGCCCCCGAAGCCCGGGATCGGCGCGAGGTCGATGGATTCGAAGGCGTAGGCGAAGACCTCGTAGCGGCCGGCCTCCTGCTTCAGGATGGGCCAGACCGGGAGCGCCCCGTCGCGCTCGCCCACCACGAGCGGCGCCGGAAAGTACCGCTCGATGCCCGCCCGATCGAGCTGGCCCGCCAAGGCGGGATGGCTCCCCCACAGGGCCGCGAAAAGAACGAGGAAGAGCGCGAGCCGACGCACCCATGCTCCGGACAAGGTCGGCCGGATCCATGGGCGCAGCTGCGCGGCGGTCATGGCGCGACGCCGGGCGTGCCGGCCGGTGCCGGCCGGACGGCCACGCCCCAGGGGAACCGGCCGACCTTGACGCTGCGGATCGGGCGCTGCGTCGCCACGTCGATCACCGTCACGTCCCCCGACACGCCGTTCGTGGTGAACATGCGTGACTCGTCCGGCGTCATCGCGAGTTGCCAGACCCGGCGTCCGACCAGGATGTAGTTCACGACCCTGTAGGTCTTGGCATCGATCACCGCGACGCGGTCGGAGGGGCCGAGCGCCACGAAGGCGAAGCGCCCGTCCCGCGTCAGGGTGACGCCTACGGGCTGAAGCCGGTCCTCGGCGATGCCCTTCACGCCGAACGTCACCGTCTCGATCACCTGGCGGGTCGCCACGTCGATCACCGCCACCGTCCCGCCGATCTCCGAGGAGACCCACAACCTCCGCCCATCCGCCGAGAAGGCGGCGGCACGCGGGCGTTGGCCCACCGGCGTCGCATCGAAGGCCGAGAGCGTCGCGACATCGATCCAATGGACCATGTTGGTGGTCTCGGAGGTGGTGACGGCGAGCTTTCCGTCGGGACTCACCGCCATGCCTTCGGGCTCGATGCCGACATCGATCTGGGCGAGGACCTTGCGGGTCTGCGCATCGACCACGGTGGTGGTGGCGTTCTCTTCGTTGGCGATGAACAGCGTTCGGTCGTCCGGCGCCAAGGCGAACTGCTCGGGGTCCTCGCCCGAGGGCAGGTCGTGGCGTACCGCTCCCGTTTCGGGATCGATGACCTGCACGGCGTCGGAATCGCTGGCGCAGAGGTACAGGGTGCGCCCGTCGCGGGAGAAGGTCAGGCCGCGCGGGCGCCGGCCCACGGGAAAGCTGCGGACCACCTCCAGGGAGGCACCGTCGATCACCGAAACGGTGTTGTCGCGCTCGTTCGAGACGAAGATCTCCTGGCCCGCGACGGGGGACGCCATGAGCGCTCCCGCAAGGCAGAGTATGCCGGTGAGGCACGCGGTGCGGGCCATGGTGTTCGCCTCCGGACGGCTGAAGGGGCGGTGCGGGGCCAGGGTATGAGGCAGCATCAGCCCGCTCTTCGGAAGGCCCGGCACGCGCTCTCGGGCTCGTCCAGGCCGAGGGTGTCGAGTTCGGTGCGGTGGTGCAGGAATCCCTCGATCGGCGCCGTGGCCGTGACCGCGCCGGGCCCGATCAGGAACACCGGCTGGCGCAGCTGTCCGTTCCAGGCGCGGAAACTCAGGGGCCGGCCCTTGAAGCCGCCGACCTCGAATGTCGGTGCGAGCACCAGCGCCGCGACCCTGTCGGGATCGGTGCTGCGCACCTGCACCGCCGCTTCGCCGAGCGCGTGCACGGCCATCCAGCCGGCATAGTCCACCGGGCGCATCGCCCGGCCGGCGAGCCGGCGGAAGCGGCCCTGAAGCTGCACCGCCGCCCAGGATTCCACCGGCCGGCCCCAGGCGGCGGGGGTGAGCCCCTGCGTGCCGACGACGGGGCGGGGCAAGGCGGTGTTGTAGAGGAGGTTCGCGCCGAACGCCCCCGCCTCGTCGGCCACCGCGACCACGTCGTGTTCGGGGCCACGGGTGGGAATCACGAACTCGCGCAGCGCCGTGTCCCGGGTATCGCCGCCCTGCGGATCGAAGCGCGACTCGGCGACGATCCGCAACCCGAACTTCTTCGCGCTCCGCCGCAAGGCTTCGGCGTAGAGGGCATCGGCCGGCGCCGGGCCGGACAGCAGCAGGATGCGGGCCCAGCGCTTGAAGGCCAGGAACTGGACCAGGGCATCGGCGAGCATCGCCCGCGAGGGCAGAACATGGAGCAGCCGGCTCCGGCACTCGGCATCGCGCAGGCGCGTGTCGGGCGCCCCGATGTTGAGGAAGACGGTTCCTCGGGCTTCCGGCAGGTCGGCCAGCGTCAGCACGTCGTCGGCCGGCGCGTTCAGCACGACGAACCGGGCCGGCCCGTGCCCGAGGCTGCGGAACACCTGCCGAACATCCTCCTCAGGCCCGACGATGCGGGACTCGAGCATAAAACCCAGGGCGACGAAGCGGCCGGTGGCGTTCGAATCCCTCAACCCGAGTTCGGCCCCCTTGAGGCCTTCGTCGTCGGGGATGGGATCCTCGTTGTTGAGGGGCGCCGGGCGCTCGATGCGCCGTTCGAGGTAGTGGATCGTCAGCGCTTCGGCGGCGGTCGACGTGCGCGTGCCGCCGGGCATCGGTGTCGCGACGGCGAGCGCCACGCCGGACAACACCGCCGCCGCGATCCGCGCGGCACGATGAGGCCGCGAGCGGCCACGGCCCGCGCTATCCCGCTTCCAGCGCCGACCGCGCATCGGCCCTCCCGCTCTGTTCGTTCTTGGGCGGCAGGATAGCGGCGGCGGCGGCGGCGCCGGTATTGGACCAAAGTGCAACGGTGGGGGCGCGGGATCGCGATGCTGACCCGTACCAAAGCACAATGGGTTTGGTTCGGGGCGCTTGCTACCCGTTTGTAATAATAACGGGAGGAACGACGATGAAGCCTTCAATCCTGGGCGGGGGACTCCTCGCCCTCGGTCTCGCTCTGTCTGCGTCCATGGCCTTCGGCCACGGGGATGTCCAACCGCAACCCGTCGACACCGCGGGTCTCGCGCCCCTCGGCGAGGGCTGGAAGGACGAGAACCCGTACCGGGGCGACGTCAAGGCGATCGCCATCGGTGATTCCGGCTTCAACCAGAACTGCGCCCGCTGCCACGGCCTGCAGGTCATCTCCGGCGGCCTGGCGCCGGATCTGCGCTACCTTCCGGCTGGCAAGGAGGGCGACGAATACTTCGTCGAGCGCGTCCGCCACGGGGCGATCATCAACGGCATGACCAAGATGCCCGCCTTCGAGGGCGTGCTCTCGCAGGAGGCCCTCTGGGCGATCCGCACCTACATCGAATCGAAGCACGAGGAATGAGGGAGGTCGCCCCGATGCCGCCTCATGCCGCACGGTTCGCCGGGACGCGCCGCCGCGTCCTCGCCGTCCTCCTCGCCGCGACCTGCCTGACCGCCGGCGCACCGGCCATCGCCCGGCCCCTCGACGAGGTGACGGCCTCGGGCGTTCTCAGGGTCGCCGTCTACGGCGACAACGTGCCGTTCTCGGGGGAGGGCGACGCCGGCCCCCGTGGCATCGACGTGGACATCGCCCGCGCCATCGCCGATCGCCTCAAGCTGCGCCTCGACCTGCGGGTGGTGGATGCGGGCGAGACCGTCGACGGGGATTTCCGACTGAACCTGTGGCGCGGCGACCTCGCGGGCTCGCCCCTGGCCGACCTGATGCTGCACGTGCCCCACGACCGGGTTCTGGCCACGCGCAACGAGCAGATCTTCCTCACGACGCCGTATTTCGAGCAGCGTCTCGCCTTTGCGTATCACCGCGACCGGATCGAGGGATTCGAGGGGGTGCGCGACCTGGAGGGTCACGCCGTCGCCGTCGAGGGCATGAGCGGGTCCGACAGCCTCGTGATGAACGCGGAAGGCGGACGATATCGCGCCAGCGTGAAGCACTACCGCAGCTTCGACGAGGCCGCGAAAGCGTATCTGGCCGGCGAAGCGCCGATCCTCGCCGGGACGCGCGCCGGCATCGAGGCGGCGATCGCGGCGGCCGGGGCCTCTCGGGGAGACAATCCCGTGGTCGAGGTGCCGATGCCGGGCATCGTCCGAACCCGGTGGGACCTGGGCGGGGCGGTGCGCAGCGATTCCCGCGACCTCGCCTACGCGGTGGGCGATGCCCTCTCGGCCCTGGCGGCCGAGGGCCGCCTCAAGGCGATCTGCGATGCCTACGGCGTCACCTACGCCGCGCCGCAGGGCTATTGAGCCGAGCCGACCACCCGGCGCCCATACCCCGGTCGTTATTCGACCAATGGCCAATAAGAATCGTCTGAGAACATCTCTAGCTTCGAGAACAAGGGACGCCATCCGACCAGCCAGGATGACGAAACCCAGCGCGTCACGGGCAAACCGGACCCAACATTGAACGGAGGAAACGCCATGAGACTACGCGACCAGTTCCTGACGGCGGTGGGCGTCACTGCGCTCTGCGTCGGCCTAACCTTGCCGGCATTCGCCGAGGTCACCGAGCAGGACATCCTGAACGATGCAAAGACCCCCGGCGATGTCGTGACCTACGGCCTCGGGCCGCAGGCTCAGCGCTTCAGCCCCCTGAAGACCCTCAATCGCGACAACATCAAGGGCCTGGTGCCGGCCTATTCCTTCTCGTTCGGCGGCGAGAAGCAGCGCGGCCAGGAGAGTCAGGCGCTGGTCAAGGACGGCGTGCTCTACGTCACCGGCTCGTATTCGCGCATGTACGCCATCGATTCGCGCACCGGCGACAAGCTGTGGGAATACAACGCCCGACTGCCGGAGGGCATCCTGCCCTGCTGCGACGTGGTGAACCGGGGTGCGGCCCTCTACAAGGACAAGGTCTATTTCGGGACGCTGGACGCCAAGCTCGTGGCGCTCGACCAGAAGACCGGCAAGGTCGTCTGGCGCAAGGACATCGACGACTTCAAGGCCGGCTACAGCTACACCGCCGCGCCGATCATCGTGAAGGGCAAGATCATCACCGGCGTGTCCGGCGGCGAGTTCGGCGTCATCGGCCGGGTCGAGGCGCGCGATGCCGAGACCGGCGAGGTGGTGTGGAAGCGGCCCGTCATCGAGGGCCACGTCGGCGAGCTCAACGGCAAGCCCTCGACCATGACCGGCAAGGTCAACGAGACCTGGCCCGGCGACACCTGGAAGTTCGGCGGCGGCGCGACCTGGCTCGGCGGCACCTACGACCCCGAGAGCAACCTCGTCTATTTCGGCACCGGCAATCCCGGCCCGTGGAACTCGGCGCTGCGCCCCGGCGACAACAAGTGGACGGCCTCGCGTCTGGCCATAAACCCGGACAACGGCGAGATCGTCTGGGGCTTCCAGACCACCCCGCATGACGGCTGGGACTTCGACGGCGTCAACGAGTTCGTGCCCTTCGACATGCAGAAGGACGGCAAGACCGTGAAGGCCGGCGGCACTGCCGACCGCAACGGCTTCTTCTACGTCCTCGACCGGACCAACGGGAAATTCATCTCGGCCACTCCGTTCGTGAACAAGATCAACTGGGCCAAGGGCATCGATCAGAACGGCCGTCCGATCTACGACGAGGCCTTCCGCCCGGGCGATCCGGCGAAGTCCGAGGACGGCAAGAAGGGCAAGTCCGTCTTCGCCGTGCCGAGCTTCCTCGGTGGCAAGAACTGGATGCCGGTCGCCTACAGCCCCGACACCAAGCTGTTCTACGTGCCCTCGAACGAGTGGGGCATGGACATCTGGAACGAGCCGGTCTCGTACAAGAAGGGCGCGGCCTACCTGGGCGCCGGCTTCACCATCAAGCCGGTCTTCGAAGACCATATCGGCTCGCTCAAGGCCATCGACCCGGCTTCCGGCAAGACCGTGTGGGAGTACAAGAACAAGGCCCCACTCTGGGCCGGCGTGCTGACCACGGCGGGCAACCTCGTCTTCACGGGAACCCCGGAGGGCTTCCTCAAGGCCTTCGACGCCAAGACCGGCGAGGAAGTCTGGAAGTTCCAGGTCGGCACCGGCGTCGTCGCCTCGCCGATCACCTGGGAGCAGGACGGCGAGCAATGGGTCGGCGTCGCCGCCGGCTGGGGCGGTGCCGTGCCGCTGTGGGGCGGCGAGGTGGCGAAATCCACCGCCGGCATCAACCAGGGCGGCAGCTTCTGGGCCTTCAAGCTGCCCAAGACCGTCGCCGCACGCTGAGTGGATCGCGTGAAGGGGCGGTGGCTCCGGCCATCGCCCGATGAGTGATCCCCGGCTTCAAGGGAAGCGCGCCGGTCTTCGATGGAGGAGCGGCGCGCCCGGGCTCCGGAATGCCGGCGGTCTCTCAACACCCGCAGGCAGTCCGGAGCTTTCGTCTGCCTCCTCCATCGCCGTCTCGGAAGCGGCCCGGCAGATCACCACCCGATGCCGACCGCGAGGGTGGGTGGACGGGAGGCGGAGCAAGGGGCGGGCGCTCGCGTTCACGGGGGAACGGCATCGCCCGCGACGTGGAGACGGGGCCTCGGGATCGGCTGAGGGCCGGGTCCGCCACCGCCGGACGCAGCGTTCCGGCAATCCACCACCGTCGCCTTGGCCGTTTCGATGGCGATGCCGACGGCCGCCATCGTCCGCATCTCGGGCTCGCGCTCCCGGGCATACCGGACGACGTCCGTGGCGAGCCGGTCGATCTCGATGTTCAGGGCCTCGATGGCTTCCGGCTCGCGCAGGGTCCGGGCCTCTTCGATGATCTCCAGCAAGCGGTCTGTGACCTCGTCGATGCGCTCGCGCCGGGCGCCGGCCAGCCTCTGGCGGAGCCAGGCGACGGCGGAGGCCAGGCCGCCGGCCAGGGCCGCCAGCAGGTACAGGGTATCGCCGTAGCGATCGACGAAGCTGTGCTGCTCGCGTTCGTAGTAGTCGATCGCGCCCGGATGGATCGGGATCCGGGCGCTCGTCGCGGCCGCCGTGGTGTCGTAGGCGGGCGCCAGCACGTACTCGGCCGCATCGCTCGACTTCGCGGCCGCCGTACGCATCTCGAACAGGTGCTGCGTCACGTCCGCGGCCACCACCCGGCTCAGGGACGCGCGGGCCATCAGCCGGTACGAGGCCCCCACCGTCTTGACGTCGTCGTCCGGCAGCTTGGGATGCCCGCCGAACAATCCCCCGGGGATCGTGACGGCCTGCAGTCGCGGGAAGCGTTCGATCACGGCGTCGTCGTCGGGCACCCCGACGAAGTTGACCTTGCCGCCCTTGCTGACGGCCTTGACCGCCTCGACGAGGGCCAGGGCCTTCGGGGCCGACGGGGCGATGATGCTGACGAAGGCGTCGACCGTCCGGGTCTGGATCGCGCTGCCGACCTGCGCCGCGTCGACGGGCACGAGCAGCACCGACTTGACCGGGACCTTGGTCCCGGTCGCGTCCGTCTCCAAGGTCATCCCGTAATAGCCGAGGATGTTCTTCAGGAGGGAGAAGTCGGCATCCTTGTGCGCGGCGATGCCGAGCCGCCGCCCGCCGAGCTTCGGAAACGCATCGATCCCCGTCGTCTCCGGCGAGACGATGACCATGGCCTGGTCGCGCAGGATCGCGAGGGTGAGGCCGTTGGTCGGCAGATCGACGTCCGGCCGGACGACCGCGAGGTCGGCGCGCCCGTCCTGAAGGGCCGCCGCACTTTCCCTGACGTCGTCGAAGGACAGGATCTTGAGCCGGACGTTCTCGCCGCCGGCATCCAGCGCATCGGCGTAGGCCTTGATCAGCGCCGGTTCGGTGCCGTCGCGCGGGGCGACCGCGATGACGAGCGTCGTCGCCTGGGCGAGGTAGATCGCGAGCGCGCCGGCACCGAGGATGACCGCGATGGCCCCGACGGCGAGGGTGGCGCGGCCGAACACCCATTGTGGAAGCTTCGGCATCGCCGGCGATGACCCTCTGGGTGCGTGTTCGGCCAAGCAACGACCGGCGGTGGCGTCGGCTCCGCCCCGGTGCGACGTTCTCGACGGGATCAAGAGAACGTGAAACGCCCCGCCATCGCCGACGGATGGATAGCGCCCCCCGTTCCGTCGGACTCCTGTTCGACCTGTCGACACCCGG
>NZ_JAIEOF010000185.1 GCF_019750675.1 Methylobacterium sp. | reverse complement strand
CCTGCGAGCAACGAAAAAAACCCCGGCGCTGGCCGGGGTTCTCGATCTTCGAAGATGTCGTGCGTGGACGTCGCGATCAGGCCGACTTGGCCTCGCGGCGGCGTGCGCTCTGCTGGAAGAACAGCGCCTGGCTGATGACCGCCGAGACGTTGGCGGGCTGGAACGGCTTGGCGATGAGGAAGGCCGGCTCGGGACGCTCGCCGGTGAGGAAGCGTTCCGGGTAGGCCGTGATGAAGATCACCGGTACCTCGAAGGTCTTCAGGAGGTCGTTCACCGCATCGAGGCCGGAGCTGCCGTCGGCGAGTTGGATGTCGGCCAGGATCAGGCCGGGGCGCGTGCCCTCGGAGGCGATCTTGATGGCTTCGGTCCGGGTGCGGGCGACGCCGATCACGTTGTGGCCCAGACCCTCGACCAGGGCCTCGAGGTCCATCGCGATGAGCGGCTCGTCCTCGATGATGAGAATTTCGGTGGCCATGTCGGCTGCGAGTTCGCGGCCGGCTTCGTCCACGAGATCCCGGACCTCGCTCACGTCCACCGCGAGGATGATCGCGGCGTCCTCCTCCGAGAAGCCCTCGAGGCAGGACAGCAGGAAGGCCTGACGCGGAAGCGGCGTGATCTGGCCGAGGCGCACCTCAGCCGGGAGGTCGTGCTGAACCTGTTCGCTCTGGCCATTCACCGAGAGAGAGTTCCAGATGCGGGTGAACACGCGGAACAGGTCGGCCTTGACGTTCGAGCTGCGGCCGAGCGTCTCCGGCTCGTTCACCAGAGTTTCCAGAGTGGCCGCCACATAGGCGTCGCCAGCAACCTGGCTGCCGGTCAGCGCCCGCGCGTAACGGCGCAGGTACGGCAGATGCTGAACGACGAGTTGAGCTGTCGACATTATATCCCCTTGGCTTTGCCGTTCTCTCGGGCGCCTCCGCCACAACGCGGAATGCGGGGCTCCGTTCCGCCGGCTGGGAACCGATTGTTCACACCAGCGTTGCAGGTGCAGCCATGGCCTATGTGAAGCCGCAAAACAATCGCGGCGATGTCGCTTGTCGACATCCAAGGGGACCGAAGTATGGAAGACAACGAATCGGGCGGTGGCCCCTCCGTCGAGGGACCAGCCCCGAACGGCTCGGATGCGACGTCACGACAGGGTCTGAGCGATCATACGCAGATGCGGATCGGCCTGCATCTGCGGGCGATGTACGACACCATCGTGCAGCAGCCTGTCCCCGACCGCTTTCGCGATCTGATCGCCAAGCTGGATACGTCGATGCCGGAATCGGATTCCCAAAGCTGACGCATCCGGTTCGCCGCTTCGTCCTACCCATGACGGGAAAGGGCCGCTCGTTTCGGCGAGCGGCCCTTCCTTTATACAGCTTTCGCTTCTGCGAACCTCTCGGCGTCGATCGCGACGCCTGTGCGGGTCAGAGCGTCGGCGAACGACCGCGCATTAGGCCGATCACGGCGGAGATGGCGAAAAGCACGATCGCGACGAAGAACACGAGCTTGGCAGCTTCCATCGCCGTGCCGGCGATACCACCGAAGCCGAGGAGCGCCGCGACGAGGGCGACGACCAGGAACGTAACGGCCCATCCGAGCATGTGACTCAACCCTCTATCAAGTACGGTGCAGCATCGGCTGCGACCTCATGACAGCATAACGTCAAGTTACCGACGGGGTTCCTGGGGCCGTCACACGATCGCCATCTTTTCGCGACGCTGCGCTGAGTCTTCACGATGCGAAACCGGATTAGATCGGATCGCGCGCCGCCAGACGCCAGAACAGGCCCGCGAGCCCCAGGGCCAGACCGTATTGGAGGAGCCCGTTCTCGGCGAGGTCGGCGGGCGCGAGGTGCAGGTGAAGCGCGAGGCGCGTCAGTCCGTTGAGGATCAGGACGCCTCCGCAGAACAGGGCGGCGGCGGCGAGGGTGGCGACGAAATCGGGCATGGCGGCGCATCCGGTTGACCCGGAGACGCCGTCGCAACTCGCGCGCCAACCGGTTCTCAGGCCGCGGGCGGGCGCGTCGCCATCATGGACGGACGGGCGGCGAACGCCTCGTACCAGGTGCCGAGCCCCGGATGGGCCGCGCGCCAGACAATTTCGGGAAAGCGCAGGTCGAGGTAGCCGAGCGCGCAACCGAGGGCGATGGTGCCGATATCCACGCGGCCGGCGAACGCCTCGGCGGTGCCCTCGAAACTCGCGAGCCCGCTCTCGATCTTGGCCTGCTGCGCCGCGATCCAGGCGGCTGAGCGCTCGCTTTCTGGCCGTGCGGTCAACTCGTAGCGGATCAGCAGGGCCGCATCGAGCATGCCGTCGGCGGTGGATTGATCGTTCAGTGCGATCCAGCGGGCCGGGCCGGCCTCGGGGAACAGGCCGCCGCCGGCCCGGGTATCGAGGTATTCGCAGATCACCCGGCTGTCGGCGATCGCCCGGCCCGTTTCGTCGATCAGGGTCGGCACCTGTGCGAGGGGATGGCGGGCGAGGATCGTCCCGTCGCGCTTCACCGGGTGGGCGGCCGTGGGCAGGAGTTCGAGGGATTCGGCGAGGCCGTGCTCATGAGCGACGACCATGACCTTGCGGGCGAACGGCGAGAAGTGGGAGTGAAACAGCTGCATCGGGCGTGATCCGGGTCGGGGTCGGGTCTTCGTGTGGGCCCTCAGGGGCGGCGCGTACTCGCAGGCTTGGCGCGCGGTGCGGCGGGCGCGGCCGGCACCACGGCGGCCGGTGCGGGCGCACTGGCCCGCGGCGTCTCGACGGCGAGGCGCTTGACGGGCCAGCCATCCGCCCAGCGCTCCATGTCGCTGAAGCGCGAATTGCCCTTCAGGGCGCCGGCATCGCTGCCCCCGAAGGCGGTGGCGGCGGCGAGATCGAAGGTTTTCCAGTAGGCGAGATAATCGAGGCTGTCGGTGCGGGCGTTGTTGATCTGCGCCACCAGCGTCGTCTGCTCCCCCGTCAGGGCCATGTCGGGCGTCCACTTGAACGGCGCCGTCGGCTGCTTCGGGTCGCGCGGCGGTTCGGGCGGCAACTTGATCGCGCCCCCGTCATAGGCCGTGTCGACGGCCGCCGGCGAGGACAGCGTCGCCGTCAGGGCGGGAAAGCCGTGATCGTCCGAGAGTGCGCGAACGAAGAGCTTGCGCTCGCTCGGCACGCTGCTGGCCTCGCGCAGCAGGCGCCGGGCGGCGAGGTCGGCCGCCCGGGCGTCGCGATCGCCGATCACCGTGAGGACGAGGGTTTCGGGCGCGATCCGTGAGAGGTCGTGCAGGACGACGCCCCGCGCCCGCGCGTCGCTGGCGATGCCGCCGGGCATGATCGCGAAGACCAGGCGCGGAACGGGCAGTCCCTGCGCCTTGGCGTCGGCCGCGATATTGGCCGCGATGGGGGCACCGGCCAGATGGCCGATCAACGCGACGCGCGTCCGGTCGGGCTTGGCCTCCGCGTCTGCCTGGAGATCCGAGAGGGTGGTGCCCAGGATGCGCACGGCGGCGGCGCTGGCCTCAGAGGGCCGGGTCCGGTTCGGTTCCTGGAAGCGCGGAAAGACGACGAGGGCGCCGGTCCGGGCGAGGTGATCGATCCAGGCGCCGTAAGCCTGCGGGTTCGGCGCGCCCCAGGCGTGCAGGAACACCACGACCGGGCGCCCCTCCGCAGGGGCGGGGCCGGACTTGTAGAACACGAAGCTCCCGGCACCGGCCTTGCCGAGACCGCGCTTGATGATGGTGGCGCCGCTGTCGACCATTCCACCCGGTCCGTCCTTGGGCTGGACGGGCGGTGCGGCCGCGAAGGCCGGCGATCCGGCCGCGATCAGGGCAGCGACGCCGCAGGCGGCAAGACCGAGGGAAAGGTTCAAACGCATGGGAGGCCCGATCGACCGGCCCGGAACTGCCGTGGGTTCTTTCCCCGCCGACATGTGGACCTGGATTCCCGAGGATCATACGGCAAACCAGTGCCGTTGAGTGCGGTATTCCCGCCGCACTCAGCCAGTCGTTCCAGCGCGATCAGCCTGCGGAATGGTTGCGGCGCGCGTCGATCATGGCAGCCAGACGCATGAGATCGTTGGGTTGTGCCGAATCCATAACGTCCTCGTACACCCGCCGCAGACTATTGCCGAGCGTTGACAGCATTCGCTGATCGGACAAGACCGTGAGCGACGACCAGCCGTCATCCGTGTCGAGGGCAAAGGCGGTACGGTCAGGTTTCATGTTCGGCTCGTGGGCCATCGCGCGGCCTCTCGCTAGCGGGAAACCCGTCAACGGCCACACGCCCTCATGTTTCCATTGATCTATGCTAATAATTCAGGCGCCGCCTGCGGGGGAGCCGATCACGTCTGGGCCGCGCCGCGCCCCGTCGGGCCGTCCGGCGGCTTCCTCGACCCAGGCCAGGATATCGGCGGCGCGCCAGGGTTTCGGGATGAATGTGGCGGAGACCCGCAGGTCGCTCGGCTGGTCGCCGGCATCGCCCGAAGTCAGGAGCACGCGCACCCGCGGCCAGGTCACGCCGATGATGCGCGCGAGCTCGAAGCCACCGATCGGCCCCGGCGTGCGTACGTCGGAGAAGACGACGCTGACTTCATCGGCCCGGTCGTTCAGGATGGCGAGGGCGCGCTCGGCCGTCTCGGCCTCGATCACCCGGAAACCCGTCTCTTCCAGAAGTTCGGCCGCGAGGAAGCGCTCGTCGGGTTCGTCCTCGACGACGAGAATCACGGGGCGTGCATCCGAGGAAGTCACTGCACTCATGGGTCCGGAACGCTCTTGAGGCCAGAACGGCGGGCCGCTGACAATGTTGCGCCACGGGGCACGGAAAGTGTCAATGTGGCCGATCGGACAGCGTGGCGTATCGACCTGCGAGAGTGGACGGTTGTGCTTTCGGTGTCACACTTTCGTGAGGCTTTTAGCCGACGCCGTGCGACTTCAGAAAGGATAGGGCCCGCGCCCAACCATCCTTGGCCTCGACGGGACGGTAGCTCGGCCGGTAATCGGCATGGAAACCGTGCGGCGCCTCCGGGTAGACCACCAGCTCAACGGATTTCCCTGCCGCGACGGCCTTGTCCCGCGCGGCCTCGACCGTCGCCACCGGGATGCCGGTATCGGCGCCCCCATAGAGGGCCAGGATCGGCGCGTTGATTTCGGCCGCCACGTCGGTGCCGGTACGCGGCTGGATCTCGGTGCGGTCTCCGCCCACCGGCCCATACCAGGCCACGGCCGCCTTGAGGTCCCGGCGGTGTGCCGCGTAGAGCCAGACGCCCCGCCCGCCCCGACACCAGCCCATGGTCCCGATCCGGGCCGGATCGCCCCGTGAGGCGGACACCGCCCAGGAGGCTGCCGCGTCGAGGTCTGCCATCCACTGCGCGTCCGGTGTCTTCGAGATGACGTCCCGGATGATGAGCTTGGCGTCCGTCATCGTGGAGAGGTCGCCCTGCCGGGCGTAGAGTTCGGGTGCGACGGCGCAGTAGCCCGCCTTGGCGAGTCGGCGGCAGATGTCCTTGATGTACTCGTGGACGCCGAAGATTTCCTCGATGACCAGAACGACGGGAAACGGTCCTTCGCCGACGGGCATCGCGCGGTAACCCGGCATCGGGCCGTCGCCGGCCGGGATCTTCACCTCACCGGCCTCCAGACCCTCGGCATCGGTCCGGATCACCTGCGCCTCGACCGAGGTCGTCGCCAGGGTGAGGCCCGTCATCAGGCTCGTCATGACGAAACCACGCCGGGAAAACGGCGGCGTCAGCAGCCCGTCGAGACCTCCGAGCGGCGCGTCGGCGGATGGACAATCGGGCGTGTTCGACATGGTGTCCCCGGTCGGTCTCGGACCTGTCCGTGACAGCTAGGGCAGCGCGGGCGCGGGACCATCCCGGTCCCGGGTGTCAGAGGGTTGCGCGCTGACGGTTGGGGTCGCCCATCCGCTTCGGCACGGGTGTCGCGGTTCGGCGCGACGGCGTCCGGGCCTCGGACGCAGCAGAGCGCTTGCGGGTCGTGGCCGGGGGCTTCGGCCGCACCAACTCGCCGAGGGCGACGAAGTCCTCTCCGCCGACCCTGGTGCCCGGGCCCGCGACGAGTCCGAAGCCGAGGGCGAAGGAGCGCGCGAGGTTCGCGTCGGGGCTGACGCCGAACGCATCGAGCGCCGCCAGGAAGGCCTCCCGAAAGGCGCGCGGGCCGCACCAGTTCTTCTCCGAGAGGTGCAGCGGCCACTCCCAGAGATCGCCCCGCCGCATCGCGATCATGTCCGCGGCGATGAAGTAACCGCTGGTCCGATGTTCCAGCCCGTCGACGAGCAGGCGCCATTCGGTGTTCACGAACGGACGGTTCGGGGTCGTGCAGGCGTGATCCGAATGCTGGTCGATCATGATGTTCCCTCGTCGACGTCGCGGTGCGCCCTTGGCACGCCGGAACGGTTCAGAACATTAAGGGAACAGTGATCCGAAACGGAACAGGCGTCAAGCCTTTGTTCTTGATGTGTTCGGCCGTAGCCGGCTCGGTGCCCTCAGCGCGTCTTGGAGCTGAAGACCGGATGCTCGACCCGATCACCGGGGTGGATCTTCAGCCGGGCCGCCGTTCCGGCATTGAGTTCGAGCACCGAGAGAACGGGCTCGTTCGAGGGGATCACCTTCGTGGACAGCGGCTCGGTATCGGCCGCGATCTTCGCGATGCTGCCGTCCGGCCTGATGAACAGCATGTCCAGGGGCAGGTAGGTGTTCTTCATCCACATCGCGACGGGGGCCGTCGCCGCGAAGTCGAACAGCATGCCGTGGTCCGGGGCCATGGCGCGGCGGTACATGAGCCCGCGCGAGCGGTCGGCGTCGGTGCGCATCACCTCCACGGCGAAGTTGTGCCGTCCGCCCCGGGTGACGATGCTCAAGGGCTCGGTCGGCCCGGAGGCGGCATCCTGCGCCGCGACCGCACCGGGTGCCAGGGCGATGAGCGTCATCGCGAGGAGCGCGCAGAAGCGGCCGCGCCAGTCGGTCGTGCGTCGAGAAATCACCGGACCATCCGTCAATGTGAAGCGGGCAGTGCGCCGTCGAGGAGGCGGACTTCGGCCGCCATCCTGCCCTTCGAACCGTCGCCGTAGCGGACAAGAACCATCTCGCCGGGCTTGAGTTCGGCGATGCCGTAGCGGCGAAGCGTCTCCATGTGCACGAAGATGTCCGCCGTGCCGTCGCCCCGGCTGAGGAAGCCGAATCCGCGCAGCCGGTTGAACCACTTCACCACGGCGGTTTCGAGCCCGCTGGTCGGCGTGACGGTGACGTGGGTGCGCGGCAAGGGCAGTTCGGAGGGGTGGGTCGCCGTCGACTGGTCGAGGGACAGGACCCGGAAGGCCTGCCAGCCGCGCGGCCGCTCCGTGGCTTCCACGACGACCCGCGCGCCCTCGCTGGCACTCTGGTGTCCGTCGCGCCGCAGGCAGGTGATGTGGAGCAGCACGTCCGCCGAGCCGTCGTCGGGGACGATGAAGCCGAAGCCCTTGGCGACATCGAACCACTTGATCCGGCCCGCCACCTCGATGAGGTCCAGGGGGCGCTGGATGTCCGCGCCGGGGCTTTCGCCGGCGCGGGTGTCGTCGGTCTCCCCCGACGAATGCCGCCCGAACGGGCCCGAACCGAAATCGTCCGACATGTAAGCAACCCACACCGAATCACGCCACGCGACTCGTGAAAGAGATTAACGAAGTCATGACTCGGCGGAAGCCCGTTTGACGGTCGCGGAGGTTCATCGATGCCGCATTGTTCGGCACGGCGGTTCGGGCGCAACAGAACGATCCGTCCTATCGCGTTCACCGGCCAAAGGGTTTTCGGGCTTCGGCGACCCGGGTTCAAATTTCGTTCACCACGCGCGCCGAAATCCGGACGGCCGGGTGGTGGCGCCTCCGTGGCGGATCGGTGCTAGGGGCATGCCGGCATGACCAGCCCCGTTTCCCCGACCACGCCGTCCCGCCCGCGCTTCGACGCCATCGATGCGACCCGCGGCGTCGCCCTCGCGGCGATGGCGACGTATCACGCCCTCTGGGATCTGGGCGCCCTGCGCCTGACGCCCGAGAACTACGCCCTGACGCCGCTCGGCCGCGTGGCGGCGCACGGGATCGCGGGGAGCTTTCTGATCCTCGTCGGTGTCGGACTGGTGCTGATGAACGGCGCCCGCTTCGCGGCCCGGCCCTTCGCCCTGAGACTGGCGCGGATCGCGGGCGCCGCGCTCCTCGTCACCGGCGCCACGGTGCTGACCGACCCGGCGCACTACATCTTCTTCGGCATCCTGCACTGCATCGCCGTCGCCAGCGTCCTCGCCCTGCCCTTCGTGCGCCGCCTGCCGGTCTGGAGCGCAGGCCTCGGCGGGCTCGCCATCCTGGCCGCGCCGCACTTCGTTTCGGCCGACTGGCTGGACGCGCCGGTTCTGGCGTTCCTCGGCCTCGGACGCGGGACGCCCCAAACCAACGATTACGTGCCGCTGATGCCCTGGGCGGGCCTCGTCCTCATCGGTGTCGCCCTGGCCCGCGCCGGTCTGCCGGCCTTCGCGGGCTCTCGGGCCGGGGGATGGCGGGCGCGGGGGCGGCTGGCGCGGGGCCTCACCTTTGCCGGGCGGCACAGCCTCGCGGTCTACCTCATCCACCAGCCGGTGCTGATGGGCTTCTTCACCGGCCTCGTGACCCTGACCGGGCCGCATCCGCAGGCCGGTGTCGCCGAGTTCCGGGCACTCTATGTCCGCAACTGCACCGCCACGGGCGGAGAGGTCGGCGCCTGCACCGCGGCCGCGTCCTGCGTCTCCGACGCCTTCCGGCGCGAAGGGCTCTGGGCCGACCGGCCGCGCAGCTTCACGGTCGAGGAGCGCCTGAAGGCCCAGGCGCTGTCGCAGGCCTGCTACGAGGCGGCCGAGGGAACGGCGCCGGCACCCTGAGGGCGGGGCACCGTCCCGAGGTCGGATCAGTCCTTGGCGCGCTCCACGTAGGAGCCGTCCTCGGTCATGATCACCACGCGGGTGCCCACCGCGATGTGCGGCGGCACGGCGGTGCGCACGCCGTTGGAGAGAATGGCGGGCTTGTAGGAGGAGGAGGCGGTCTGGCCCTTCATCGCCGGCTCGGTCTCGGTCACCTCGAGCACGACGCGCTGGGGCAGCTCCAGGGTCAGGGCCACGCCGTTATGGGTGGAGACCATCACGGCCATGCCTTCCTGCAGGTACGGCGCGGCCGAGCCGACGACGTCCTTGGGGATCGCGACCTGGTCGTAGTTCTCGGGGTTCATGAAGTGGAAGCCCTCGCCGTCCTCGTAGAGGAAGGTGTGCTCGCGGTCCTCGACGAAGGCGCGCTCAACCGACTCGGTGGTGCGGTAGCGCTCGGACACCTTCACGCCGTCGGTGATGCGGCGCATGTCGAGCTGCGTCACCGGGGTGCCCTTGCCGGGGTGGATGTTCTCGACCGTCAGGATGACGTAGAGCTTGCCATCCTTGTCGACGACGTTGCCCTTGCGGAGCGTAGAGGCGATCACCTTCACGGGGTCTGGTCCTGCTGTGTTCGTTGGAAAAACGGACGCATCGCCCCGGCGCGGGTTCATCCGCGGGAGCGACATCATGGCCCCGCCACTAACCTATCCGAGGCCCCGTTGCCAGTCGCGGCGCGCGGCGGCGCCCGAGAGAGCCGAAATTCCCGCATCATGATTCCTGCGTTCCCGGCCACACGATGAACACCCCCTCCCCCTGGTGGGCCCCGCACCGGCACGCCGACCGCCGCCCCGCCCTGATGGCGCGCAACCGCATCGTCGCGGCGTTGCGGGCGCATTTCGGGCAGGCCGGTTTCGTCGAGGTGGAGGCGGCCGCGCTCCAGGTCTCGCCGGGCAACGAGGCCCATCTCTCGGCCTTCGCCACGGAGGTCCTGGGGCCGGACGGGTCGCGCCGGCCGCTCTTCCTCCATACGTCGCCCGAGTTCGCCTGCAAGAAGCTGCTGGCGGCCGGCGAGGAGCGGATCGTCAGCTTCGCCCGGGTCTTCCGCAACCGCGAGCGCGGACCCCTGCACCACCCGGAATTCACCATGCTGGAATGGTACCGGGCAGGGGCCGACTACACAGACCTCATGCGCGACTGCGCCGACCTCCTGGCTCTCGCGGCCGAGCGGGCGGGCACGCGGCGCCTGCAGCATCGTGGCCGCGAGGCGGACCCCTTCGCGGCGTTCGAGCGGATCACCCTGGCGGAAGCATTTGCGCAGCGCGCCGGGATCGACCTCCTCGCCACCGTCGACCGCGACGGCCGCACGGACCGCGACGGCCTCGCGGCGGCGGTGGTGCGGTCCGGCCTGCGCGTGGCCGAGGACGACACCTGGGGCGATCTGTTCAGCCGCGTCCTCGTCGCCCGGATCGAGCCGCATCTCGGCCTCGGGCGGCCCACCATCCTGTACGAGTACCCGGTGAGCGAGGCCGCGCTCGCCCGCCCCAGTCCGCGCGACCCTCGCGTGGCGGAGCGCTTCGAACTCTACGCCTGCGGCGTCGAACTCGCGAATGCCTTCGGCGAACTGACCGATGCCGAGGAGCAGCGCCGCCGCTTCGCGTGCGCGATGGCCGAGAAGGCGCGCGTCTACGGCGAGACCTACCCCATCGACGAGGATTTCCTCGCCGCCCTCGCGGTGATGCCGGAGGCGAGCGGCATCGCGCTGGGCCTCGACCGCCTGGTCATGCTCGCCACCGGCGCGCCGCGCATCGACGACGTGATCTGGACCCCCGTGGCGGGAGACCCGGCGTGAGCCGGCCCATGAACGGAATCCTGCGCGATCCGGCGGCCCTGGCCCGCGCCGGCCTTGCGGCGCCCGCCGACCTGCCCGCCCTGGAGGCGGTGGCGGCGCGCTACGCCGTCTCAGTGACGCCCGACATGGCCGAGCTGATCGACCCCGCCGATCCGGCCGATCCGATCGCCCGCCAGTTCCTGCCCCGGGCCGAGGAACTGGAGACACGGCCCGAGGAGACGGCCGATCCCATCGGCGACGACGCGCACAGCCCCCTGCCCGGGATCGTCCACCGCTACCCGGACCGCGTGCTCCTGAAGCCGCTCCACGTCTGCCCGGTCTATTGCCGCTTCTGCTTCCGGCGCGAGATGGTCGGGCCGGACGGGCTGGGCACGCTCGGCGAGGCCGATCTGGCGCGGGCGCTGGCCTACATCGCGGCCCGGCCCGAGATCTGGGAGGTGGTGATCACAGGGGGCGACCCCTTCGCGCTCTCGGCTCGCCGCCTCGCCCACATCGCCGAGGTTCTGGCCGGTATCCCGCACGTGCGCGTCCTGCGCCTCCACACCCGCGTGCCTGTGGTCGATCCGGGCGCGGTCACGCCGGCGCGCCTCGCCGCCCTGAAGCGGTTCGGCGGCGCGGTCTTCGTGGCGCTCCACGCCAACCATCCGCGCGAGTTCACGCCGGCCGCCATGGCGGCGATCGCGCGGCTGGTGGATGCCGGCATCCCCATGGTGAGCCAGACGGTGCTGCTCGCCGGAATCAACGACGATCCCGCCACCCTGGAGAGCCTGATGCGACGCTTCGTCGAGAACCGGATCAAGCCCTACTACCTGCATCACGGCGATCTCGCCCCCGGCACGGGGCACCTGCGCACCGGCCTCGGGCAGGGCCGCGACCTCATGCGGGCCCTGCGCGGCCGTCTCTCGGGCCTCGCCCAGCCGCTCTACGTCCTCGACATCCCGGGCGGGCACGGCAAGGTGCCGGTGGGGCCGGATTACCTCACGGTCTCGGCGTCCGGCTGGCGGGTCACCGATCCGCGCGGTGCGGAGCACGCCTACCCGCCCGAGACCGAACCGCACCGGGACGACCCTGTGCGTTGACAGCCCTTCGCCGCAACGCTTTTGATGCCGGGAACGCGCGGCGCGCGGCCTCACGATCCTCGGGGAAGCTGATGGGTGTGTTTCAGGATTTCGTCGGGCGCTTCAGCCAGACCATGTCGTCCTATCTCGGCGACCGCCCCCTGATGGAGGCGGCGGTCTCGGCCGCCGCCAATGTCATCCTGGCCGATTACGAGATCGACGAGGAGGAGATCGAGGCGGCGCTCGCCGGCATGCGCGCCAACCCGATCCTCGAGAAGGGCTACGACACCCTGAAGCTCGAGGCCGAACTGTTCGAGGGCATCGCCCGCGCCCGGACCCGCGCCGGCCGGGCCGAGAACCTCGGCTTCGTCGCCGCCATCGCCGACCGGGACGCCGTCCAGCGCCGGGCCGTCTTCCTCATCGCCGCCGACGTGGCCGACCAAGCCGGCATCAGCGCCGTCGAGCACGCGGCGCTCGCCGAGATCGCCGCCGCCCTGAAGGTCGACAAGGACGCCCTGCTCGGATCGGCGGCCGGGGCCTGAGCCTCAGCCGGAGACGCGATCCGAGACGAGGGCCGCATCCTTCTCGACCTGGCGCTCGAAGCGGCGCGGCAGCAGGTTCGAGCGGGCCATCCGGCGCAGGCCCATCACGGTCAGGACGAGGGCGGCGGCCGCGAACGGGCCGCCCACGATGAGCGCGGCCAGGATCTCGGAGCCGATCAGCGCCGCGAGCCCCTTCACCAGGGCGACGAACAGCATCACCAGGGCCGCGACCACGAGCACGAGCGCGGTCCCGAAGCGGGCAACGAGGCCGAGGATGGCCTGGATGTTCCCGTCCGTCTCCCGCCGCATCAGTTCGAGTTCCTGGCCGACGAGGTCGCCGCCATGGCGCAGGCCCTCGCTGATCAGGCTGCGCAGGCTCTGCGTCGGTTGGGCCATCGGGTCGGGTCCTCGTGGTGGGTTCGGCGGGTGCGGGACGCTAGAGACGTCTCGTTCGAGATCTCTTGCAAGCCACAACCGTGGCGGTTCGATCGCGTTCCGGTCTCCGCGCGTCGATCAGGCTGGTGGGGCTTCCCGCTCCGCGACATCCGGTGCCTCCCGGATCGCCGCCGCGATGGCGTCGAGCAGCACCGTGTCCTCACCCGCCATCGCTTCCATGGCGGCCATGCGGCCGACCACGGTGGCGGCGATGCGCTCCTCCACCGTGTCCTCGGCCAGCGCGTAGTAGATCGTCGCCCGCCGCCCGTCGCGGTGGCAGCGCCCCTCGATCTGCGTGAGCTGGATCGCGCTGTGGCGCAGGTCGTGGACGATGAGGGCGCGAGGCCGCGTGCCGCCGGGCATCTCGCCCTCGTGCAGGGAAATCGATTCGGTGACGGTGAAGACCACGGCGTCGAGGTCTCCGCCCTGGAAGGCGAGCCGGGTCGCCTCGTTGGCCTCCCCCGCCCGTGTCCCCGTGATGGAATCCGCGCGCCAGCCCGCCGCGCGCAGGGCCTCGACCAGAGCGTCGCCCGTCTCCAGGAAGGCCACCGAGATCGCCACCTGATGGCCGTCCTCGATCAGGAGATCGGCGAAGGCGGCCGTGCCCGAAACCCGCAGCAGGCTGGCCTTCTGGCGGAAGCGCAGATCCGCCGCCCAGCCGGCCGGCCGGCGGGTGCTGCCGCCGAGGAGCCCCCATTCGCGCCGGAACTCGCGCCAGGTCGCGTCGTAGAGCCGGCGCTCGGCGGGGCTCAGGGCCACGGGGCTGAGTTCGCGCTGCACCTCCGGCCAGCCGGCGATATCGGCGGGGCGGCGGCGCAGGCCGATCGCCCGCTCGCCCTTGAACAGGAGCTCGGCCATCACCGCGCAGTCGCGCGGGTTCGCCTCCCAGGACCAGTTGGTCCAGCGCCCCTTGGCCCGGCCGATCCCGAGGCGCTGCATCAGGGCACGGAACTCCGCCAGGGTCGCGGCCGGCTCGCCCGCCGCGTGGCCGAGGAGGTGGCCGAGATAGGAGAGTTCGTGCGGCGCCTGTCCGGCGGTGGCGCTGAGATAGACCGTGAAGGCCGCCGATTCCGCGATCTGCC
>NZ_JAIEOF010000183.1 GCF_019750675.1 Methylobacterium sp. | reverse complement strand
GGCGATGCGTGCGACGAGCCCGGATCGAACCATGTCGAATCCCGTACGGTCGAAAGGCGGCGGTCACTGCGCGGCACATGACCGGAGCGCCTGGGCCGAGAGCGCGCCGTCGCCCAGGGAGCGGGCGACCTGCCGACAGAGGCCGACGAGGGCGGCGACCATCGGCGTCGCGGGTTCCCGCTCCGGTACGACGACCCCGACCGTCTGCCGGATGTCCGGCTCCACGATGGGGATGGCCCGCAGACCCGGGAGTGGCCCGAGGGCCTCGGTGAGCACGGCCGGCATGACGCTCGCCCAGCGCAGGGTCCGAACATGGGTCATCAGAACGATCATCGAGTTGGACTCGAGGGCGGGCGCCGGCTCGGTGCCGCTCGCCCTGATCTGCTGATCGATGATGCGCCGGTTCTGGAGATCGGGCGTCGGCAGGCAGAGTGGGGTCCGGCCGACCTCCGCCCAGGTGATGCGGTCCATGCCGTCATGCCGGCCGCCGACGGCCGTCAGCAGCTGGTATCGCTCCTGGAACAGCGGGATCGCCTTGAGCCGGCCGAGCGGTTCACCGTCGAGGTAGGTGAGGCCCGCATCGGCCTCCAGGTTCTCGATGCGGTCGAGGATGTCGTCGGACGTCGCCGACAGGACGCTGAGGCGGACGTCCGGATAGCGCAGATGATAGGGCACGGTGAGGGCCGCGATCATCGGCAGGACGGTCGGGATCGCGGCGATCCGCAGGTGGCCCGCGGGCCCCCGCCGCAGCGTCGCGACGTCCTCGCGCATCGCGCGCGTGTCGGCGACGATCCGGCGGGCCCAAGTCAGGACGCGCTCGCCCTCCGGCGTGAAGCCCTGGAAACGGGAACCGCGCTGGACGAGCCGGGTGCCGAGCCGGCCTTCGAGGCTCTTCACGCCGGCGGACAGCGTCTGCTGCGTCACGCGGCACGCTTCGGCCGCGCGTCCAAAGTGCTGTTCGCGCGACAGGGCGAGGAGGAGATCCAGCTTGTCGATCAACGGTCCGAACCAGACGCGTGGTGCCGATGGGCCGCGCACCATAGGATGTATAGATCCACTTTTGGAGGTTCAATAAGAAACCGCCTTCCAATTTGCCACGTTCTCGCTCCTGCTTTAATCCGGACGGCGCGATCGACACGACGAACGCGCGGGAGAAGCCAGGATGAATGTTCGCGTCGGTGTCGCCTTCCCGGAGGATACGGGCCCGGCCCCCTGGCTCTCGCGCGAGCGGATCGTCGCGCGGGCCGGCTTCAACCGCTGGCTCGTGCCGCCGGCGGCCCTGGCGATCCACCTCTGCATCGGGATGTCCTACGGATTGTCCGTCTTCTGGCTGCCCCTGTCCCGGGCCCTGAGCGTGGGTCAGCCGGCAGCCGCCGCCTGCCCGGAGATGAGCGCCGCGACGGCCCTGTTCACGACGACCTGCGACTGGCGCGTCAGCGACCTCGTCATCGTCTTCTCCATCGGCATCGTCATGCTCGGCCTGTCGGCGGCGGTGTTCGGCGGCTGGCTGGAGCGGGCCGGCCCGCGCAAGGCGGGACTCGCGGCGGCCCTCTGCTGGGGCGGCGGCTTCCTCGTCGGCGCCCTGGGCGTCTACCTGCACCAGCTCTGGCTCATCTGGCTCGGCATGGGGCTGATCGGCGGCATCGGCCTGGGGCTCGGCTACATCTCGCCGGTCTCGACCCTGGTGAAGTGGTTTCCCGACCGGCGCGGTATGGCCACCGGCATGGCCATCATGGGATTCGGCGGCGGCGCCATGATCGGCTCGCCCCTCGCGACCCTGCTCATCAACACCTTCAAGACGCCGTCATCGGCGGGCGTCTGGGAGACGCTGGCGGTGATGGGGGGCCTCTACATCCTGGCGATGCTCTGCGGCGCCTTCGGTTACCGTGTGCCGCCCGCCGGCTGGCAGCCTCCGGGTTGGACGGCCCCGGCCTCGAAGAGCGCCATGATCACGTCCGGCCACGTCCACCTCGACAAGGCCCACCGCACCCCGCAATTCTGGCTCCTCTGGGCGGTGCTCTGCCTCAACGTCTCGGCGGGCATCGGCGTGCTCGCGCTCGCCTCGCCGATGCTGCAGGAGATCTTCGGCGGCGCGTTGATCGGGCAACCGGGCCTCGGCTTCGCGCAACTCGATGCCGGCCAGAGGACGCAGATCGCCGCCGTCGCGGCCGGTTTCGTCGGCCTGCTCTCGCTGTTCAACATCCTGGGCCGCTTCTTCTGGGCCTCCCTATCGGACAGGATCGGGCGCAAACTCACCTACGCCACCTTCTTCGCCCTCGGCTGCCTCCTCTACGCGGCGGCGCCCTGGACGGCCGGGATCGGATCGAAGGCGCTGTTCGTGATCGTCTTCTGCGTGATCCTGTCGATGTATGGCGGCGGTTTCGCCACGATCCCGGCCTACCTCGCCGACATCTTCGGCACCCAGTTCGTGGGGGCGATCCACGGCCGGCTCCTCACGGCCTGGTCGACGGCGGGCGTGGTCGGCCCGTTCGTGGTCACGGCGATCCGTCAGGCGCAGGTGGATGCCGGCATCCAGGGCGCCGAACTCTACACGCGGACGATGTATATCCTGGCGGCCTTCCTGGCGGCCGGCTTCGTGGCCAACCTCCTGATGCGTCCGCTGGCCACGCGCTGGTTCATGAGCGAGGCCGAACTGGCGAGCGTCGCGAAGGGCGGTGCCGCCGCGGGTCCGGGACGGGGCGGAGAGTTCGGGATCGGCCGCGGGGGCCTGAGCGCGGGCGCGCTGCTGGCTTGGCTCGCGGTGGGGATCCCCATCGCCTGGGGTATCTGGACCACCCTGGCCAAGGCGCTGATCCTCTTCGGCTGACGCGCGAAACGCCCGAGCCGTTCATTCGGGCAGGCCAGACCCGTTCGGCGATCACCGACGCGTGGCCGCCCCGCGCAGTCTATCAACGCGCCGTCGCCCGCCTCCGGACCCGCGCTTCCGGTCCCGGCGGCGCCGTGGGCGATCGGAGCGCGCCGCGGCGTGAAGGTGTCCCCACCGCATCCACCGGTCGTTCCACCCACATCGTCACGGGTCGTGGCGGCAGCCATGGCAACGCCAGGCGTCCCTTCCGGGGGGTGTCCGTCGCCGGCGCACCCGTGGCCGAAAACCGGACGTTTTTGCGGAACAGCAAAAAAGCGTGCACTGCAAACAGAGGGGCGCTACCCTCGCCCCGACGAGGCGGCGTCACGATGTGCCGGGACCCCGGGCCGCGGGACGTCACAGGCGAAGGTCATACCGTTCATGGCAATCAACTTCGTTCGGAAAATCGGTGGTTTGTCGCGCCGCAAACCCCTTCTCCGGTACTTCGACGAGGGGTACTACCTGAGGGCGTATCCGCATGTCGCCGACCACGAACTCAGCCCGGTCGAGCACTATCTCTTGATCGGCTGGAAGGAGCGGAACGATCCAGGTCCGGACTTCAGCACACGGGGATACCTCGACGCCAATCCGGATGTCGCGGCGATCCGGGTGAACCCGCTCCTGCATTTCCTCCAGAACGGGATCGTCGAAGGTCGTAAAGGCTGGGAGAAGACGGCCGGGGGCGACTGATACCGAACCTCGATCCGGCGGACCCGTCGCGGTCCGCCCACGCCGGGACAGGGCGGTTTTGGTCCGCCCGACCCCGAACGAGCCTGACGGATGCGGCAGGCTCCCGAGGACGTCGAATGCGATCCCGCCGGAGTCTGGCGCGGGCCGCTGTTCCGTCCGAATCTCGAACGACGAATCCGACGATCATGGCTCCGGACCGGCTCCGGCGGATCGGGCCTTTGCCGCCGTCCGCTACGGATCGGGACACGGGTGCGCGCGCCATCGCCCCATAGCCTCCCGAACGATTCGACCAGCCGCTGAGGGTATCCGCCCGGGAGGGCATGCGGGAACGCTGCGTCCCACGGGTAAGGCCCGTCGCGCGTCGCGCTTCGACCTCGGAAGCGAAAATTCCCGATAGTTCGTATTTGAGTTGCGAAATTCGCGCCGATGAAACAATTTAGAAGCGAGTTTGCAATTGATATGTCTCGTCCGTCCCTGATCCGGAGAAGGAAGCATGACCGCACGAGCCTGGAACCACATCGAACCCGACCCGCAGGATCTATTCGGGTTCATCGCGATCGACGAACACACCCACAAGGAATGCGTCATCCAGGAAGCGACGGATCTCGGAGCGCGTCTCGTGATGATCGATGCCGATGCGGTACCCGGCGACTTCATCCTGTACTCGTTCTCCTTCGAGAAGGCGCTGCCGTGCAAGGCCGTCTCGCGCGACGACGAGGTCATCACGGCCTGGTTCAACTGCGACCTCACCGATCCGGGATGCGAGCCGCCCGCCGGAGCGCGGAATGGCTGAGGGTGTGGCCGCAGGAGTGTCCCCCGCCATAGCCGACACATGGTCCGAGCGTTGCCACGCGGAGATCTCGGCGGCTGCCCGAACCGCGCCCGGCGTCGCGGAGAAACGATCGAGCCCGCGCTATCCGGCGACCAACGCCGCTCTGATCCGGACCGAGTTCGGGAATCCCGTCAGTTGCACCCTGGTGGACCGATCCGAGGGGGGCGCCCGCCTGAAGGTCCTCAGCGTGCTCGGCATTCCGGAGGCCTTCGTGCTCTGCGTGGGTGCCGAGCAGTTGCGGGCCCGCGTCGCCTGGCGCAGCCCGAGCGAGATCGGCGTGGCCTTCGTCGTCGAGTAGGGACCGAACCGTCCCGGATCGCGGGCACGCGCCTGCCCGTCGCGATCTTGCGTCAACGGACCGTTACGATGTTCCCGGCTATGACCCAGCCGTGAAAGGTATGGCCATGCCGAAGCTTCATCACGCGGCCAGCGTGCTCGACGGCGCCGATCGCGGTCTCGGCAAGCAAATTCGCCGGGATCAGCTCGAAGCCGTTCGATCCAGCGTCCTGAACGCCATTCCCATCAACATGCTTCTCGGCGTGACGGCAACCCTGGTTGCTGTCCATACGGGTGTCGGCATGCTCGGAGCGAGCTGGCTGGCGGCCTCGACGAGCGTCAACATCCTTCGCATCGCCCTGTGCCGCGCCCCCTGCCTCGGGCTGTCCCTGTCCGAAGGGATGCCACCCGAGATGGCGCAGGCGGCGGAACGGTCGGTCGACGACCACCTGCGTCTCGCCTGCCTCATCGCCTTCCTGTCCGGCCTCGTCTGGGCCTGCCTGCCCGTCCTCTGCGACGGCTATCGCTCGACCCATGCCATCTTCTACCTGACGGTGACCTGCGGCATCACCGCTGGGGCGGTGACGCATGGGATCGCCTACGCCCGTATCCCGACCTGCTTCATCGTGCCCCCGCTGCTGTCCGTGGCGGGCTGCCTCGTCGCACAGGGCGCGTTCGAGAGCCTGTGCCTGGCCGCGACGGTCCTGCTCTACCTCTTCGCCCTGGTTCGGAGCGCGGCGAAGACCGAGCGAAGCTTCCGGGACGCGAGCCGGTTGAAGCACGAGGCCCGGGCCCTGGCCCTGGCGAGCGACCGGGCCCATGCCAGCGCCCAGGAACTGGCCGACCAGATGAGCCACCGGGCCACGCACGATGGTCTCACGGGATTGCTCAACCGAACCGGCTTCGAACGAAAGGCCGAGGCGATCGTCGGCGGCGAGACCGAATGCTGCCTGCTGCTCCTGGATCTTGATGGCTTCAAGTCGGTCAACGACCTCTATGGACACAAGCGGGGCGACGGGGTCCTGATCGAGGTGGCGCGTCGGATCGAGGATGTGCTGCCCCCGCGCTGCCTGACGGCGCGTTTCGGCGGGGACGAATTCGCGATTCTCTATCCGCTGACGGGCGGAGCGGTCGCGCCCGCGGATCTGGCCCATCGCCTGATCCAGACCGTGGCGGATCGCTTCGAGACGTTCGATGCCGGACGGCTCGGCCTGAGCATCGGCGTCTGCCACCTGACGGGCACCACCCTGACCGAGATGCTGAGCTGCGCCGACGAGGCCCTTTACGTCGCCAAGGCGTCCGGTCGCAACCGCCACCACACCTTCGACGAGGCGCTGCGCGCGCGCGCCACGATCCGCCGCGACAGCAAGCGCGACCTGCCCCAGGCTCTCGCGGACGGGCACCTGGAGGTGTGGTTCCAGCCGATCTACCGGCGGAGCGACCAGCGGATCGCCTGCTTCGAGGCGCTCCTGCGCTGGCGCCACCCCGTCCACGGCTGGATCGCGCCGCCCGATATCCTGACGGCCGCCGCGCTGTCGGGCCTGACGGAATCCCTGCTGCGCTTCATCCTCGAGAACGTCTGCGACCTGATGCTCGCCTTAAGCCGCGAGGGCCGAGACGACGTGAGCGTCGCCTTGAACGTCTCGCCGCGCGAGATGGCGCAGATCCCGGTCGACGAGATCATTCTCCAGCGCCTCCGGGCCCTGGGCCTTCCGCCGAACCGCCTGGAGATCGAGATCACGGAAGAGACGGCCCTCGACATCAAGGCCGTCCAGAGCAAGCTCGCGGCACTCACGGAAGCCGGCATCCGCATCGCACTCGACGATTTCGGAACCGGCTACTCCTCGCTCGCCTCCCTGCGACGCTTGGGGACCCGGCGCGTCAAGATCGACCGCAGCCTCGTGACGGGCCTGAGCGAATCCGAGGATCAGCGCGGCATGATCCAGGCCGTCCTCAGCCTGGGTCGCGCCCTCGACCTCGAGGTGGTCGCCGAAGGCATCGAGGGCGAGGCGGATCTGCGAACCCTCACGGGGATGGGGTGCCCGTTCCTGCAGGGCTATCACCTCGGCCGGCCGATACCGGCGGCGGAGGCGCTACGCCTCGAATCCCGGCTCGTTCTGGACGCGGCCTGACGCAGTCGGATGACGAGGCTGCCGATGCGAAGACCCGCTCCGCCGGCAAAGGCCGGGCGCGATTCGGAACTTCGGGCGACACCGCACCTCGAACGCGCCGCGCATTCTGATTGCGCCCCGCATTCTTATTGCGCTCCGCATTCTTGGCATACCAGAACTGCAAAGCTGTGGCTGGTGTCATCCGGGCGCTGGCGTAGAACCGAACCACGCTTTCCTCCCGAAGCGATCCCTGTCCCGCCCGGCTTCGGCCGCGGCGGGTTTTTGTTTCGATCCGGCCGACCTGTCGCTCGGGAGTGGCATCGGGGCTTCCAATACTGGCATACCACGTGGGAGAGTGCGTACGTTCCTTCCCAGGAACAGTGACGCACACCTTCACCCGCCCGGCTTCGGCCGAGGCGGGTTTTTCGTGGCCGCTGTCGGTCCGGTGTTCGGCCGGACACCGCCGGCCGCGCAGGCCGGCGGGATCGCGCTCAGGCCGGGAGCATCGCTCGCCGGCTCACCGGGCCCGTTACAGACGTGCCGTCTCGCGACGGTTGAAGCCCAGGGCGCACAGGGTGGCGACGGCGCCCGAGAGAAGGTAGACGCCGACCCAGGACAGGCCGAACCGGCTCGACACGCTGAGCGCGACCAGCGGCGCGAAACCGGCGCCGATCAGCCAGGCCAGATCCGAGGTCAGCGCCGCACCGGTGTAGCGGTAGCGCGAACCGAGATTCGCCGTCACCGAGCCGGAGGTCTGTCCGTAGGAGAGGCCCAGGAGGGCGAAACCGCCGAGGACGTAGATCGTCTGCCCGAGCTCGCTGTCGCCGAACACGATCGGCGCGATGATGCTGGCCACGGCGAACATCAGGATCAGGGCGGCCGAGACGCCGACCTGGGTGCGCCGGCCGATCCGGTCGGCCATCAGGCCGGAGATCACGATGGTGCCCGCCGCCAGGAAGGCACCCGCGCATTGCACGAGCAGGAACTCGCCCGCGTTGCGCTTCGTGAACAGGTGGATCCAGCTGATCGGGAAGACGGTGACGAGGTGGAACAGGGCGAAGCTCGCCAGGGGCACCACCGCGCCGATCAGCACGAAGCGGCCATGGGAGCGCAGCACCTCGAGGACGGGGGTCGGCTCGAGCTCCTGCATCTCCAGCATGCGGGAGAACTCCTCGGTGGCCACGAGGCGCAGGCGGGCGAACAGGGCGACCACGTTGATCGCGAAGGCCACGAAGAACGGATAGCGCCAACCCCAGTCGAGGAAGTCCTCGGTGGAGAGGTTGGCGAGGAAGAACGCGAACAGGGCGCTGGCCAAGATGAAGCCGACGGGGGCGCCGAGCTGCGGGATCATCGCGTACCAGCCGCGCTGCTTCTCGGGTGCGTTGAGCGCCAGGAGCGAGGCGAGGCCGTCCCAGGCCCCACCGAGCGCGATACCCTGGCCGATGCGGAAGGCCGCGAGAAGCCAGATCGCGACGGCGCCGAGGTGGTTGTAGTTCGGCAGGAAGCTGATCGCCATGGTCGATCCGCCGAGCAGGAACAGGGCGATCGTCAGCTTGACGCCGCGCCCGTGCCGCCGGTCGATCTCCATGAACAGGACGGAGCCGATCGGCCGGGCGACGAAGGCCAGGGCGAAGATCGCGAAGGCGTAGAGCGTCCCGGTCAGGGGATCGGCGAACGGGAAGAACACGCCGGGGAAGATCAGCACCGAGGCGATGCCGTAGACGAAGAAGTCGAAGTACTCGGCGGCCCGGCCGATCACCACGCCGATCGCGATCTCGCCCGGAGCGACGCGGTGGTCGCTGGAAGCCTCGTGGGCGTCGCGCTCCAACGACGACGAGGAAGGCACTGCGTATTCTGCGCTCATCGAAGGAACCGTGCTCGCTGCATGCGTTCGGGACCGAATCAGGCGCGGCAACCTCCGCGCAACGCCCCCATTAGATCGTGTGGACCGGTTTTGGCGCGCGCTTCGTCTGCGGCAAAGCGCAGCGCGACCCGTTCCCCGCCGAACCACCTAACAGAATGCAACGGCCCTAGCCTATAGGGAAATGAGACCCCCCTCGAAATGCAATCCAGGCACGCTATGCTCACAGCGCTGTTCAGACGCGACGCATTTCGCTTGTCATTTTGATGCGATGCAGCGCAGTGAGACGCGGCGTCACCCCTCCCGGAACCGATGGGACCGGGAGGGGTGACGACCCCACCGAGATCGCGCCAGACGAGTCCATGCCCGTCAAATTCCTCCGTAACCTCGTGCTCCTTCCGCTGTTCGGCCTGCTCTCGGGCTGCAACATGGTCCTGATGCAGCCCTCGGGTGACATCGCCGCCCGGCAGCGCGACCTGATCCTCGCCTCCACCGGCCTGATGCTCCTCATCATCATCCCGGTCATCGCGTTCACGCTCCTGTTCGCCTGGCGCTACCGCGTCTCGAACAAGGAGGCCGAGTACGATCCGGACTGGCACCACTCGACGCAGCTCGAAGTGCTGATCTGGTCCGCCCCGCTGGTGATCGTCATCGCGCTCGGCGCGCTCACCTGGATCAGCACGCACACCCTCGATCCCTACCGCCCCCTGAGCCGCCTCGACGCCGAGCGTCCCTTGGCCGCGGGCGTGAAGCCGCTGACGGTCGAGGTCGTCGCACTCGATTGGAAATGGCTGTTCTTCTACCCAGATCAGGGCATCGCCACGGTCAACGAACTCGCCGCCCCCGTCGACGTGCCGATCTCGTTCAAGATCACCTCCGCCACCGTCATGAACTCGTTCTTCATCCCCGCGCTGGCCGGGCAGATCTACGCCATGGCCGGCATGGAGACGAAGCTGCACGCCGTGATCAACAAGGCCGGTGTCTACGAGGGCCTCTCGGCCAATTACAGCGGCTCCGGCTTCTCGCGGATGAACTTCAAGTTCCACGGCCTCGACCAGGCCGGCTTCGACAGTTGGGTCGCCAAGGTGAAGGCCGAGGGTAAGCCCCTGAGCCGGCAATCGTATATCGAACTCGAGAAGCCGAGCGAGCGCGAGCCGGTGCGGTACTTCTCCACGGTGGAGAACGGCCTCTACGGCGCCGTGCTCAACATGTGCGTCATCCCCGGCAAGATGTGCATGAACGAGATGATGCACATCGACGCCATGGGCGGCGCCGGAAAAGAGAGCCACGGCAACCGCCAGCGCCTCGAATACGACAACCGCTACGCCGAGGAAGGCGTCGAGGCCCCGGCCGCCACGGTGGGCGGCTCGGGCCGCGAATCGCGCAGCCCCGAGCAGCCCGAGGGCATGAAGCCGAAATCCAACGCCCCCGCGGTGAAGCCGGGCTCGGCCCCGGAGCATTCCGGACACGACCATTCCGGCCACCAGGGCCACGGGGCCAAGGCGAACGACGGCACGGAGTCGAAGGGCTCCGACTCCGTCGCGCCCGGCCAACTGAACCGGTAACGCGGACGCTCACGCCGCCCGCGCCACAGACTCCTCTCACGAGCAAACCCCTCTCACGAGCAGGTCCCATGTTCTCCAATCCGGATCTCCAGAAGCTCCTATTCGGGCGCCTGACGCTCGATGCCGTGCCGCTTCATGAGCCGATCCTCCTCGTCACCTTCGCGATGGTCGGCCTCGGCGGCATCGCGGTGCTCGGCGCGCTCACCTATTTCCGCCTCTGGGGCACCCTCTGGCGCGACTGGTTCACCTCCGTCGATCACAAGAAGATCGGCATCATGTACATCGTCCTGGCGCTGGTCATGCTGCTGCGGGGCTTCGCCGACGCGCTGATGATGCGCGCCCAGCAGGCCATGGCCTTCGGCGACGTCGAGGGCTACCTGCCGCCGCACCACTACGATCAGATCTTCACGGCCCACGGCGTGATCATGATCTTCTTCGTGGCGATGCCGCTGGTCACGGGCCTGATGAACTTCGTGGTGCCGCTGCAGATCGGCGCCCGCGACGTCGCCTTCCCGTTCCTGAACAACTTCAGCTTCTGGATGACGGTGTCCGGCGCCGTCACCGTGATGGCCTCGCTGTTCGTCGGCGAGTTCGCCCGCACCGGCTGGCTGGCCTATCCGCCGCTCTCGGGGCCCGCCATGAGCCCGGGCGTCGGCGTCGACTACTACATCTGGGCCCTGCAGATCGCCGGCATCGGGACCCTGCTCTCGGGCATCAACCTCATCGCCACCATCGTGAAGATGCGGGCGCCCGGCATGTCCATGATGAAGATGCCGGTCTTCACCTGGACCGCGCTCTGCACCAACATCCTCATCGTCGCCGCCTTCCCCATCCTCACGGCCGTTCTCGCCCTGCTGTCGCTCGACCGCTACGTCGGCACGCACTTCTTCTCGAACGACCTCGGCGGCAACCCGATGATGTACGTGAACCTCATCTGGATCTGGGGTCACCCGGAGGTCTACATCCTGATCTTGCCGGCCTTCGGCGTGTTCTCGGAGATCGTCTCGACCTTCTCCAGCAAGCGCCTCTTCGGCTACGCCTCGATGGTCTACGCCACCGTCGTGATCACGATCCTGTCCTACCTCGTGTGGCTGCACCACTTCTTCACGATGGGCTCGGGCGCATCCGTGAACTCGTTCTTCGGCATCACGACGATGATCATCTCGATCCCGACGGGCGCCAAAATCTTCAACTGGCTGTTCACCATGTACAAGGGCCGCATCCGCTTCGAGGTGCCGATGCTCTGGACGGTCGGCTTCATGGTGACCTTCACCATCGGCGGCATGACCGGCGTGCTGCTCGCCGTGCCCCCGGCCGACTTCGTGCTGCACAACTCGCTGTTCCTGATCGCCCACTTCCACAACGTGATCATCGGCGGCGTGCTGTTCGGCATGCTGGCGGGCATCACCTACTGGTTCCCGAAAGCCTTCGGCTTCAAGCTCGACGAGTTCTGGGGCAAGGTCTCGTTCTGGTTCTGGCTCACGGGTTTCTGGTTCGCCTTCGCGCCGCTCTACGTGCTCGGCCTGATGGGCGTGACCCGCCGCGTCCAGCATTTCGACGACCCCTCGCTCCAGATCTGGTTCGTGATCGCGGCCTTCGGCGCCCTGCTGATCCTCTGCGGCATCGCCTCCTTCGCGATGACCCTGGTGGTCAGCTTCATCCGGCGCGACCAGCTGCGCGACACCACCGGCGACCCCTGGGGCGGCCGGACGCTGGAATGGGCGACCTCCTCGCCCCCGCCGGACTACAACTTCGCCTTCACGCCCGTGATCCACGACCACGACGCGTGGTGGGACATGAAGAAGCGCGGCTACAGCCGCCCGCTGCACGGGTTCAAGGCGATCCACATGCCGAAGAACACCGCCACGGGCCTGATCCTCGGTGTCTTGAGCATCATCTTCTCGTTCGCGATGATCTGGTACATCTGGTGGCTCGCCGCCTTCAGCTTCCTCGTGATCGCGGTGGTCTCCATCGGGCACACCTTCAATTACAACCGCGACTTCTACATCCCGGCCGACGAGGTCATCCGGACGGAAGGCCAGCGGACAGCCCTGATGGCGGAGCGCGTCTGAGACCATGGCATCCCACTCGATCGCCGCCATGAACGCCGTTGGACCGACCGGGGCGAACCCGGTCGATTCCTCGGCCTTCTACGACGCCAAGGGCGAGCATCACCCGGAAGGGAGCACGATGCTCGGCTTCTGGCTCTACCTGATGAGCGACTGCCTCATCTTCGCGGCCCTGTTCGCCACCTATGCGGTGGTGGGGCGCAACTACGCGGCCGGGCCGTCGCCCAAGGATCTGTTCGACCTGCCGCTGGTGGCGTTGAACACCTCGATGCTGCTGTTCTCCTCCATCACCTACGGCTTCGCGATGCTGGAGATGGAGCGGGGCTACCTCGCCCGCTGCCAGCTCTGGCTCGCCGTCACGGGCCTGTTCGGCATCGCCTTCGTGGGCCTGGAACTCTACGAGTTCCAGCACCTCATCCACGAGGGGGCGACGCCCCAGCGCAGCGCCTTCCTGTCCGCGTTCTTCACCCTGGTCGGCACCCACGGCCTGCACGTCACCCTCGGCATCGTCTGGCTGGTGACCCTGATGGTGCAGGTGCACCGGCGCGGGCTGGTGCCCGAGAACAAGCGCCGGCTGCTCTGCCTGAGCATGTTCTGGCACTTCCTCGACGTGATCTGGATCGGCGTCTTCACCTTCGTGTACCTGATGGGAGTCCTGCAATGAGCGCCGCGTCGAACGCAGGCCACGCCTCCGGACACGATGCGCACGCGCACGACGCGGCGCATGGCGACCACGGCGAGTCCCACGGCTCGTTCAAGGGCTACATCACCGGCTTCGTCCTGTCGGTGATCCTGACGGCGATCCCGTTCGCCCTGGTGATGGGCGACGTCCTGGGCAACGACCGCCTGACCGGCCTCGTGATCATGGGCTTCGCGGTGGTGCAGATCGTGGTTCACATGATCTACTTCCTGCACATGAATACGAAGTCGGAGGGTGGCTGGACCATCCTGGCCCTGATCTTCACCCTGACCCTGGTGATCATCACCCTGACGGGTTCGCTCTGGGTCATGTATCACCTCAACACCAACATGATGCCGATGCACATGCACACGCGCTGATGCGCGCGGGCGGAACGGCCCGGCGCCCCTCGGGCGCCGGACTCGTCATCCTGGGCATCGTCGGGCTGGCCCTGGTGGCCGGCCTCACCGCCCTCGGAACATGGCAGGTGCAGCGCCGGGCCTGGAAGCACGCGCTCATCGCGCAGGTGGACGCCCGCATCCACGCCGATCCGGCCGAGGCGCCCGGGCCGTCCGAATGGGCCGGCCTGACCCAGGAGGCCGATGCCTACCGCCGGGTCCGAGCCACGGGGCGCCTGCGCCACGATCGCGAGACCCTGGTCCAGGCCGTGACCGACCTCGGCGGCGGCTTCTGGGTGATGACACCCCTGGAGCGCTCGGACGGTACCACCCTGCTGATCAATCGCGGCTTCGTGCCGGCGGACCGGCGCGATCCGGCGGATCGGCGCGATCCGGCGGATCGGCGCGATCCGGCGAGCCGCCCGGAGCCCGGCGGCGCGGGGCCGATCACGGTCACGGG
>NZ_JAIEOF010000400.1 GCF_019750675.1 Methylobacterium sp. | reverse complement strand
AGCAACACCGCCATCACGCCCGCGAAGGCGGCGAGCGCCAGGCCGCTGATGCGGGGCAGCACGCCGAGGATGAGGGCTATCGGGCCGAAGACCTGGACGATCACCGCCGCGGTGGCGACGGCGTTCGGCGACGGCAGGCCGGTGGCCGCGAGGGTGACGGCGAAGCCGGAGACGTTGAGGGCCCGGGCGATGCCGGTGGGCAGCAGCGCGGCGGCGAGCAGCAGCCGGGCGAAGAAGAGCAATCCGTCTTGGGCACGGCCGGTCACGTCTCAGGCTCCGTCTGGCATCTTGGAATGCCGAGCTTTGTCGGGACCGCCTGAAGACGGCGTTAAGGCCGCCGCGCCCTCAACCGGAGACGCCGCCCCGGAACAGGCGGCCACGCTCGGTCCAGGCCACCACCGCGAGGGCGAGGCCGCCGAGGAGCGCGTAGCCGATGCCGATGGGCAGCACCGAACCGTCGAAGGCGTGCCCGATCAGGAAGCCGCAGAACGCGCCGAGCATCGTGGTGTAGAAGCCCAGGAAGGACGAGGCGGTACCGGCGATTTCGCCGAGGGGCTGCAGCGCCATGGCGTTGAAGTTCGGCATCGCGAAGCTGATCAGGAACTGGTTGGCCGCGAGAATCGAGAGGAACAGGGCCAGCGGCGGCTGGCCGTGATAGGCGAGCCCCACCACCACCTGCCCCACCGCGACCACCACGAACAGGCTCAGGCCCGCGTGGGAAAGAGGCCGCATGCCGAGGCGCCGCACGAGGCGGGCATTCACCAATGTGGCGGCCCCCATGGCGCCGGCGACGAGCCCGAAGGCCAGGGGGAACAGGGCGCCGAGATGGTAAAGTCCGGTGTCGAAGACCTGCTGGGCCGACCCGACGTAACCCATGATGCAGCCGGTGAGCAGGCCGAGCGCGGTGGCGTAGCCCACCGCGACCCGGTTTCGGAAGGTGATCCCCACTGCCTGAGCCACGGCGCCGAGCGAGAAGGGACGCCGGTACTCGGGATGCAGGGTCTCGGGCATCCGCCAGGCGAACCAGAGCACCAGGATGCCGGCCAGCGCCAGCATCGAGACGAAGACGTAGACCCACGAGCCGAACAGCAGCATCGCGCCGCCGATTGCCGGCGCGATCATCGGCACGATGAGGAAAACCATCATGATGAGCGACATCACGCTCGCCATCTCGCGCCCGGCGAAGCGATCGCGCACGATCGCCGTCGACAGGACGCGTCCGCTCGCCGCGCCGATTCCCTGGATGACCCGCGCCGCCAGCAGCCAGCCGAAGGACGGCGCCACCATGGCGAGGCCGGTGCCGACGACGTAGATCGCCAGGCCAGAGAGCAGCACGGAGCGGCGCCCATAGGTGTCGGAGAGCGGGCCGTAGACGATCTGCGCCGCGCCGAAGCCTATCATGTAGACGTAGACCAGGAGCTGAAGGCTGTTCGGGTCGGCCACCCCGAACCGCGCCTGGATGGCGGGAAACGCCGGCAGCAGGTTGTCGATGGAGATGGCGGTCACCGCCATCATCAGCGCGACGATGCCGACGAATTCACCGAAGCCGGGCCCCTTCCAGGCCGGAACGGCGGCAGCCTGCGCCGGCGGCGCCGGGGCGCGCAGGGTCGTCACCGGGGTACTGCTCACCAGGGCCTGTCCTCGAGGAAGCGATGGGGCGTTCGGCGCCCTGGGGAAGAACGTTCTCCGGCCGGACTTGGTGCCCGGGCGGGGAGTGGGCAATCCGCCCGGCCGCATGGCAGCCGCGCGGGTTTGCCGGCCCGCTGCCGCCACATTTTCGGACAAGCGAATGTCCCCAGGATCGGGAAGCCCCGGTCCTCCGATACGGGGCATGGGGCCGCCGGGGCCTTCGCGAGGTGATGGGGACGATGCAGACACGGCGCGGCCTCCTCCTCGGAACCCTGGCGCTGTCCCTGGTGCGATCCGGGACCGCTGCGGCGGAGGCGGAGGACGACTTTGCCGCCCGGGCGGACGCCCTGGTCCAGCCCTATGCCCGCGCGGGCATCTTCTCAGGGGCGATCGCCGTCGTACGGGACGGGAGGGTGCTGTTCCGGCGGGCCTACGGCCTTGCGGACCGCGAATGGTCGCTCCCCAACACGCCCGAGACCCGCTTCCGGATCGCGTCGCTGACGAAACAGTTCACCGCCGCCGCGATCCTCAAGCTCGGGGAGGCGGGACGGCTCGACCTCGACGATCCGGCTGCCTGGCATGTGGCGGGCCTACCGGCGACCTGGACGCCCATAACCCTGCGGATGCTCCTCGATCACACCGCCGGCCTGCCCAACGTGACGGCGCTTCCCGATTACCCGACGGTGATCGCCCGGACCGCTCGCAGCGCCATGGAGGTCGTCGCCCGGCTCTACGGGGAGGATCTTCTGTTTCCGGCTGGCTCGGCCCAGGAATACAGCAATACCGGCTACATTCTGCTCGCGGCCATCATCGAGCGGATCACCGGCGAACCGTTCGCCGAGGCCCTGCGCAGTCTCGTGCTGGCGCCCGCCGGGCTGACCGCGACCGGCGACGCCGACCCCGACGCGATCGTGCCGCGCCGTGCAGCCGGGTACCAGCGCTCCGCTGGCGTATGGCGCAACGCGGTTCCGGTGGTCGCCGCCGCGGCGCTCGGCGCCGGCGGACTGGTCTCGACCATCGATGACCTCGCGGCCTGGGACCGGGCCCTCCTGTCCGGTCGCGTCCTCGCGCCGGAGTCCCTGGCCGCGATGTTCCGGGATCGCGGCCACGGCTACGGGCTCGGCTGGTATCTCGGCCGGGCCTACGGCCAGCGATTGTGGTCGCATGGCGGCTTCCTGAACGGATTCGCGGCGATCAAGGACACCTATCCGGATCTGGGTCTCACCATCGTGGTCCTCGGCAACACCGAGACCACGCCCGCACAGACCCTGGCGCGTCGGCTCGGTGCCCTCGCACTCGCCGCACCCGTGGAAACCGGAATCGTGGTGCCCGCCCCCGTCGTCGACCGCTACGCCGGTTACTACCGGGTCGGGCCCCGTGCGGTGGTGGCGCTGAGCCGGTCCGGCGACCGGCTGGTGGCCCAGGGTACCGGCCTCGCCCGCCTCGAACTGGTGCCGGAGAGCGACCGCGTGTTCGTCGCCGAGGACGGCGTCCGCATCGCCCTCGACATCGAGCCCGACGGCCGCTCCACCGGTCTCCTGTTCGACGCCCCGGGCGGTGCGCGCACGGGCCCGCGCATCGATGCCCGCACGGCCCGTCGCATCACCGCGCGACGCCTCGCCTGGCAGGTACCGCGCTGAAGGCGCCGGGTCGCCAAGCGCCCGAAACGGGTCTACGATCCCGCCAGCGCCGGAACGCCATTCCGGCGCGCACGACACGCGCCGCCCTGACGGGACGGAACGCTTCCGAACTTCGGGACTACCGCGACGCCGCCACGGTTCGAAGGCCGCGTTCGTTGGCCAAAAGTCCACCTTGATTCGAGCCCGCGTCTGGCTTTGTCTACGGCGCACAAGAACAACACTGGAGGATATGCGATGAACAAGCCTGAATTTCTCGACCAGGGTACCAAGGCGCCGTTCTCGGCCCGCTACGAGAACTTCATCGGTGGGCAGTGGGTCGCGCCGAGCGCCGGCCGCTACTTCGAGAACACCTCCCCCATCACCGGTCGGGTGATCTGCGAGGTCGCCCGATCGGACGCCGCCGACGTCGACAAGGCCCTCGACGCCGCCCATGCGGCGAAGGAGGCCTGGGGCCGCACGTCACCGGGCGAGCGCGCCCGCATCCTGAACAAGATCGCCGACCGGATGGAGGAGAACCTCGACCTGATCGCGCTCGCCGAGACCTGGGACAACGGCAAGCCGATCCGCGAGACGACCCACGCCGACATTCCGCTCGCCATCGACCACTTCCGCTACTTCGCCGGCTGTGTCCGCGCGCAGGAAGGCTCGATCTCCGAGATCGACCACGACACGGTGGCTTACCACTTCCACGAGCCCCTCGGCGTCGTCGGGCAGATCATTCCGTGGAACTTCCCCATCCTGATGGCGGTGTGGAAACTCGCGCCGGCGCTGGCCGCCGGCAACTGCATCGTGCTCAAGCCCGCCGAGCAGACCCCGGCCTCGATCCTGGTGGTGGCCGAACTCATCGCCGACCTGCTGCCCCCGGGCGTGCTCAACATCGTCAACGGCTTCGGCCTGGAATGCGGCAAGCCGCTCGCGTCCTCGCCCCGCATCGCCAAGATCGCCTTCACGGGCGAGACGACGACGGGCCGCCTGATCATGCAGTACGCCTCGCAGAACCTCATCCCGGTGACGCTCGAACTCGGCGGCAAGTCCCCGAACATCTTCTTCGCTGATGTCGCCAACGAGGACGACGACTTCTTCGACAAGGCGCTGGAGGGCTTCACGATGTTCGCCCTGAACCAGGGCGAGGTCTGCACCTGTCCGAGCCGGGCGCTCGTGCACGAGTCGATCTACGACCGCTTCATGGAGCGCGCCATCAAGCGCGTCGAGGCGATCACGCAGGGCTCCCCCCTCGATCCCGCCACCATGATCGGCGCCCAGGCCTCCTCGGAGCAGCTGGAGAAGATCCTCAGCTACGTCGACATCGGCCGCCAGGAAGGCGCCGAGTGCCTCACCGGCGGCGAGCGCAACGTGAAGGAGGGCGAGTTCGCCGAGGGCTTCTACATGAAGCCCACGGTGTTCAAGGGCCACAACAAGATGCGCATCTTCCAGGAGGAGATCTTCGGACCCGTCCTCTCGGTGACGACCTTCAAGGACGATGCCGACGCGCTCTCGATCGCCAACGACACCCTCTACGGCCTCGGGGCCGGTGTCTGGACCCGCGACGGCAACCGCGCCTACCGGTTCGGCCGCGCCATCCAGGCCGGCCGCGTCTGGACGAACTGCTACCACGCCTACCCGGCCCACGCGGCCTTCGGCGGGTACAAGCAGTCCGGCATCGGTCGCGAGAACCACAAGATGATGCTCGACCACTACCAGCAGACCAAGAACATGCTGGTGAGCTACTCCGCCAAGAAGCTCGGCTTCTTCTGAGCGTTCTGAGAGTCTGAAACCCGAGTGTCACTCGCCCCGGCCTCCAAGGCCGGGGCTTTTTTGTCTCCCGCCCTTTTTCGTCTTGCGCCCTATCTGTCGGGGCAGACCCGTACACGGAGAACGCCATGAGCGAGACCGCTTCCCTCGACCCCATCACCGCCGACCAGGCCGGCGTCGACGGCACGCCGCTGCGCGTCACCGCCACGCCGGCTGCCCTCGACCTCATCGCCGAGCTGCGTGCCGACCACGGTCCGGTGATGTTTCATCAGTCGGGGGGCTGCTGCGACGGCTCGTCGCCGATGTGCTACCCGCAGGGCGAGTTCCTGACCGGCGACAGCGACGTGCATCTCGGGACCGTGGACGGTGCCGATTTCTGGATCAGCCGGCCCCAGTTCGAGGTCTGGAAGCACACGCACCTCATCCTCGACGTGGTGCCGGGGCGCGGCGGCATGTTCTCGCTCGAGAACGGGCGCGACAAGCGCTTCCTGATCCGCTCGCGGCTCTTCACCGAGGCCGAGAACACGGCGCTTGCGGGCGCCTGCAAGCTCTGACGCGTTCCGGCGTTACTCGGCCTGCGGGCCGAGGGCGGCGCCGGCCGGGCCGCGGTAGCCGGAGGCCAGCACGTAGAGTTCGCTCGAATCGGCCCGGCTGGCATTCGGCTTGACGTGGCGGACGCTGGCGAAGTCCCGCTTCAGGTCGGCGAGCAGCGTGCCCTCGGTGCCGCCCTGGAAGACCTTGGCGAGGTAGGAGCCGCCGGGTGCCAGGATCTCCCGGGCGAATTCCGCCGCCGTCTCGGCCAGCCCGATGATGCGCAGGTGGTCGGTCTGCTTGTGGCCGGTGGTGTTGGCGGCCATGTCGGAGAGAACGAGGTCGGCCGGGCCGCCGAGGAGATCCGTGAGCAGCTTCGGGGCTTCGGGGGCCAGGAAGTCCAGGGTGATGAACTCGACGCCGGTCATCGGCTCGATCTCGAGAAGATCGATGCCGACGATGCGGCCCGAATCGCCCACGATCTTGGCCGCCACCTGTGACCAGCCCCCCGGCGCCGCGCCGAGGTCGACGATGCGCTGGCCGGGCTTCAGGAGCTTGAAGCGCTCGTCGATCTCGATGAGCTTGAAGGCCGCGCGGGAGCGGTAGCCCTCGCGCTTGGCCCTGGCCACGTAGGGATCGTTCAGCTGACGCTCGAGCCAGCGCTTCTGGGAGGCGGTTCGGCCGCGCCCCGTCTTGACCCGCTGCTTGAGTTCGCCGCGCAAACCCGCGCCGGCACCACGCCTGTCACTCACCGGTATCCCCCGCGGCGCCAGACGCCGTCCTCGCGCATCATGTTCATCAAGAGGCCCTCGCGCAGGCCGCGGTCGGCGATGCGTAGGCGGTCCGATGGAAAAGCCCGCCGGATCGCCTCCAAAATGGCGCAGCCCGCGAGCACGAGGTCGGCGCGGTCGCGGCCGATGCACGGGTTGTCCGCCCGCTGCTCCAGCCGGGTGTCGAGGAGATCGTCGATGGCGTCGCCCACTTCGGCATCGCTCATCCACAGGCCGTCGACCCGGCGGCGCTCGTAGCGGGCGAGCCGCAGGTGCATCGCCGCGAGCGTCGTCACCGTACCGGAGGTGCCGAGCAGGTGGAAGTGCCGGGCATTGGCCGCCGGCGCCGCCCGGATCGCGAACCGCGCCAGCAGATCGGCCACCTCCTCCACCATGCCCTCGAAGGTCAGGCGCGTGACGTCGCTGCCCCCGTGGCGCTCGGCCAGGGTGACGACGCCGACGGGCAGGGAATCCCAGGCCCGGATGCGCAGGGTCGGATCGGCGGACGGGTTCGTGGCCGCCCCGTCGAGCCAGGCGATCTCGGTGGAGCCGCCGCCGATGTCGAAGATCACCACCGATTCGGAATAGGGGTCGGCCAGCGCCGCGCAGCCGGTGACGGCGAGGTAGGCCTCGGTCTGCCGGTCGACGATCTCGAGGTCGAGGCCGACCTCTCCGCGCACCCGATCCACGAACTCGGCCCCGTTGACGGCAAGCCGGCAGGCCTCGGTGGCGATGATCTTGGCCCGCACGACACCCCGGGCCTGCATCTTGGCGCGGCAGACCCGCAGGGCCTCCACGGTCCGCTCGATGGCCGCCTCGCTCAAGCGGTCGGACGTGCCGAGCCCTTCGCCGAGGCGGACGATGCGGGAGAATGCGTCGATGACCCGGAAGCCGTTCGCGGCGGGCTCCGCCACGAGGAGCCGGCAATTGTTCGTGCCGAGGTCGAGGGCGGCGTAGGCGTTGCGCCGGTAGGGACGCCCGGTCGACCCGCGCGCGTCGGCGCGCGTGGCCGGAGCCGAAGGCGTGTGACCGCCGCTGAGGCGGGCCGGCATCGTCGCGGCGCTCTCTTCCCTCATCGGCCGAGCCGAAATCCTCGATCGTGGCCCCAGGCGGACAGCCGGACCATCATTCCCGCACGAAGCTACAGGTCTCCCTGGTAAACTGCAAAGGCTCGATCGGGTGTCGGGCACCGATACAGGCTTGTTTGGGGAGGATAAGCCGAATGGCGGCCGGCTCAGCCGAGTTTTCCCGACGCCGCCATGCGGGGCACGGGCCGGAGCAGGCTCTTGACCTGCGAGAACGGACGCGGGCGGTTGATCACCTCGTCGAGGCGCGACCACAGGGTCTTGGGCGAGAAGGGCTTCGCGATGATCTCGTTGACGCCCAGCGAGATCGCCCGGTCCACGACGTTCCGGCGCGGCTGCGCCAGCATGAGGATGATTGGCACCGTGGGCGAAGGCGACGTCGTGGGCGTGCGCGCCAGCCGGATGAATTCCTCGCCGGAGAGGATGGCGAGATCCCAGTCGATGATCGTCAGGTCGGGCTTGCTCTCGGCCAGCACGCCGAGCGCCTCGGCGCCGTCGGGAGCCTCGAGGACGCGCTTGATGCCGACGCGCATGAGCATGTCGCGGACGATACGGCGAATATACAGGCTCTCGTCGACGACGAGGGCCGAGAGGTCCGGAAAGCTCGGTGTGGCGATCATGCGGTCAGCGTCCGGCCGTGCGGCCGCCGGGGCGGGCCTGCCCCGGCCCGACCGTAAGCCACTGCACCTTTGCGCTTTCCTAATGCGACCCCACGGAATGATTCGGATCGCCAGGGACGCCATTGCGCACTTCACCCGAACGAATTTGCCCAAGCAGCGGGCAACGGGATGGCGGGCGCGGGGGTGCGATAAAAAGCTACGCACTTTGCCGCAGGAAAGTTACGGAACTCTGGCGAACCGCGCCGAAAGGTTCTTGCGATGAAGGCGGGTTTCAGTCAGGACTAAGGCGTTATTCTTGGTCACCGCTGCTGGGAGTAATGATAGTGCGGAGCGTGGGCTGTCTGGGACGGCGCGCACGCGGTTATCGAAACTGATGGTCGGCGGACGGTTTTTGCGAGCTTTCTATGGGACGTGGTCGTGATTTTCGGGGGCCGCAGAAGCGCGGCTTCGATGAGGGTGGAGCCGAGCCGCGTTGGCCGGATCAGGCTCCTCCGAGCGGCGGTGGCTACGGCGGTGGTTTCGGCGGTGGCGGTGGTTTCGACCGCGGCCCGTCGCGTGCCGCTGCGGCCCCTTCGGGACCGGAGCGCGATGCGACGGTCAAGTGGTTCAACAAGGAGAAGGGCTTCGGTTTCGTCGAGCTGGCTGACGGTTCGGGCGATGCCTTCCTCCACATCCGCGCCGTCGAAGCCGCCGGCCATGCCGACCTCCTCCCCGGCACGCGCCTGACGGTCCATACAGCCCAGGGCCAGAAGGGTCCGCAGGTGACCGACGTCACCAGCGTGGACACCTCCACGGCAGAAGCCGCCCCCATGCGCGATGCGCGCCCTCCCCGCAGCGGTGGCTTCGGCGGCGGTGACCGCTTCGGCGGCGGCGGTGGTGGCGGATATGGCGGCGGTTACGGCGACCGCGGCGGCGATCGTGGCGGCGGCGGTGGTCGCTTCGCCAGCGGTCCCTCCACCGAGATGACCGGTACCGTGAAGTGGTACGATCCGGCCAAGGGCTTCGGCTTCGTCTCTGTCAACGATGGCGGCAAGGACGTGTTCGTGCACCGCTCCGCGCTCTCCCGGGCCGGCCTCGACTCCCTGGCCGAGGGCCAGCAGGTCGTGCTCGGCGTCGTCGAGGGCCAGAAGGGCCGCGAGGCCCAGAGCATCAACGTCGACGATTGATCGATCCCGGATGGCCGCGCTGCGGCCACCTTCGATGGCTCTAGAAGGACGGCGGCTCACGAGGCCGCCGCTTCCTTTCGTGGACCCCTTGCAGCGCCGGAGGTATGGATGCCGATCGCCCTGATCGCCTGTGCGGCCCTGGTTTGGCTGGCGCGTCCCGCCTCGGCCGAGGATTTCACAGGGTTCTATGCCGGCGTGAATGCCGGCTACGCATTTCAGCCCGGCGAGCGCAGACAGCGCGGCATCGGTACGGCTGCGCTGAAGACCAACGACACTCCGACGGATACCGGCCTGCCGCCGAGCGCCCAGCAAGCTTCGCGCGCCTTGCAGTCCCGCTCCCAGGCGCTGGGTTCGGGCACCGCCCTGCCCCGCTGATCTTCTGAGATCGTCGCATTCGGGTTCGACCGATCGCCGGGACGCCGCCAACGCGCCATGGAAACGAAACGGGCTTGCGGCCGATCCCCTGGGGAACCGGCCGCAAGCCCGCTTCGTGCGTCGACTTGAGGTCGGGGAAGGGTTCGCTCAGACCGGCTTCTTCTCCATGCGGCGCTCGATGGCGTGCGCGTCGAGGCCCGGCACGGTGAGCGGTGCCTCGGGGGTCGCGGGGTCGTGCGGCTTGTTCTTGAGGGCGGAGGCCAGGCGGTTGCGCTCGTAGAGGAGCACGACCACCACGGAAATCAGGAACGGCAGCCAGAAGTAGAACAACCGGAACACGAGCAGCGCGGCGATGACCGAGGGCCGGGCGATATCGGGCATCGCCACGACGAAGACGAGCTCGAACACGCCGAGGCCGCCGGGAGCGTTGGAGACGAGGGCCGCCGAGAACGAGGCGAGGAAGACCGCGAGCACGACGAGGAAGCCCGGGTTTCCGGCCTCCGGCAGGGCGAAGTAGATGATGCCGGCGGCACCCAGCAGTTCCAGGGGGGCGGCGATGAGCTGGCGGCCCATGATGCGCGGGCGCGGATATTCGAGCTTGAACGAGCGGATCGTCAGCGGCTTCAGGTGCAGCAGAGAACCGGCGACGTAGAGGGCCACGAAGCCGAGGAGGCCGGCGCCGAGGATGCGGGCGGTCTTGGGGTCCGTGAGGATCGCCGGCAGGTAGCCGTTCAGGCGGGTCAGGGTATCGGGCAGGACGGTCAGCACGAAGCCGCCGAGCAGGATCGTGCCGAGGCCGAAGGTGAAGGAGCAGAGCGCCACAAGCACCGCGACCTGGGCCGCCGAGAGGCCCTTGGCCGTGTAGGCGCGGTAGCGCACCACGGCGCCCGAGAACACCGAGGCGCCGATGTTGTGCGAGAGGGCGTAGGTGGTGAAGGAGCAGACCGAGACGAAGAACCACCCGATGTGGCGCACCCCGAGATGCAGGAGTGCGATCCGGTCGTACCAGGCGAGCGCGGCGTAGGCGACGAGGGTCGAGAGCGCGGCAAGGAGGAAGCGATGCGGCGGGATCGCCGCGAAGCTACCCTTGATCTCCGCCATCGAGATGCCGGCGAGTTCCTTGTAGAGGAGGTAGCCCGAGCCGATCACGGCGGCGAGGCCGATGATCGGCCAGATGAAATCGCTGATCTTCTTCATGGTGGTGTCGACGAGCCCCTTACCCTTCGGGCCCTCCCTGCACCACGATGCCCTGCACCGCAAGCGCGCGACCGGCCCCGCCGGACCGCCTCATCCCACGGGATCATGACGGTTTCGTGCCGGCCTCCCCCGAGGCCGGTCCGAAGGGAATTCAGGCGCGGATGCGGGACAGGCCGATGCCGTCCATGGCGGCCTGATCACGAGCCGCTTCCGCCGCCCGCTCGGCGGTCCGCTCGCGGTCGTCGAGAATCTCGATCTTCTTCAGGTCCTCGAAGGCCTCGCCGAGTTCGGCCTTGGCCTCGGCGAGCTGGCCTTCCAGGGCGGCAGCCGACTGGCGCATGTTGTCCCGGCGCGTGGCAGCGGCGCGGGCATAGGTCGGGTAGGCGAAATGCGCCGGGTCGGAGATGCCGGCGCGGCTCTCCTCATGGGCGACCTCGCGGTCGAGCTCCATCGCCATGCGGGTGAAATCCGCCTTCATCATCTCGATCTGCGTCACGCGTCGACGCTTCTCGTCGACCTGGAAGCGTCGCAGCCGGATCAACGTGTCACGGGATTTCATGGACGGTCTCACTCCACGCAACGCACGGCTTGCCGGAGCGCCTTGCTGGCGCACCGGACCGACTTCGATCCGCCGCTCCGGGGCGACTGCCCTACGGTGCGCCAACGATCTCTGCCAGGCGAAGGTAACCCTCGCCGATCGAAGTTGCTTCTTCCTTACCCTGACCCAGAAAAGCCTCCATTTCGGGCATGAGGGCGACCGCCTCGTCGACCTCCGCAGAGGCCCCGGCGCGGTAAGCGCCCAATCGGATCAGTTCCTCCATGTCGGCATAGGTCGAGAGCAGGCGCCGAGCCCGCCGGACAGTCGGCAGGTGAGTCGGATCGCAGGCGCGCGGCATGGTGCGCGAGACGGAGCGCAGCACGTTGATGGCCGGGTAGCGCCCGCGCTCCGCGATGCCACGCTCCATCACGATGTGACCGTCGAGGATGCCGCGCACGGCATCGGCCACGGGCTCGTTGTGGTCGTCGCCCTCCACCAGCACGGTGAAGAGGCCCGAGATCGCCCCCTGCCCCGTGCCGGGGCCCGCCCGCTCCAGGAGGCGCGGCAACTCGCTGAACACGGTCGGGGTGTAGCCCTTCGCGGTGGGCGGTTCCCCGGCCGCGAGGCCGATGTCGCGCTGGGCCATCGCGAAGCGCGTGATCGAATCGATCATGCAGAGCACCTGCGCGCCCTGATCGCGAAAGTACTCCGCCACCGCCAGGGTCACGTAGGCGGCGTTGCGGCGCATCAGGGCCGGCTCGTCGGAGGTGGCGACGATGACGACCGAGCGGGCGAGGCCCGCGGGGCCGAGGTCGTCCTGGAGGAATTCCTGCACCTCGCGGCCGCGCTCGCCCACGAGGCCGATCACCGCCACGTCGGCGGCGGTGTAGCGCGCCAGCATCGACAGGAGGACGGATTTCCCGACGCCCGAGCCCGCGAAGATACCCATGCGCTGGCCCGCACACATGGTCAGGAAGGTGTTGATGCAGCGGATGCCGAGATCGAGAGGGGGGCCGACGCGCTTGCGCGCATGGGCGGGGGGCGGGTCTGAGCGCAGCGGATAGACCACGGGCCCCGGCGCGAGGGGACCGAGGCCGTCGATCGGCCGGCCGAGAGCGTCGATGGTCCGGCCCAGCCAGGCGGAGGACGGCCGGATGGCGCCCGCGGCCTCGTCGCGGACCATGGCCGGGCATCCGCGGCGTACCCCCTCCAGGGAGCCGAAGGGCATCGCCAGCGCCCGGTCGCCCTGGAAGCCGATGATCTCGCAGGGCACGGCGCCGAGGCCGTTCTCCACGGCGATGTCGAGGCGGCCGCCCAGGCGCATGGCCGCCACGGGCCCCGCCACCTCAACGAGGAGCCCCCGAATGGCGACGACGCGCCCGAAGGTCTCCAGCACCTGCACGTCGGCCATGGCTGCCCGCGCGCCAGCCAGGCGCAAGCGAGCGACGCTAGGGTCGCGTTCGGTCATCGGCGACTCTCTCAACCATTCGTTTACCTCCCTCCTTAACACTGTGTGCATCGGGCTTGTAGCAGGCCGCCGGCTCCGGCCGGGATCCGAGAAATCTTTGTCCGGGGCCACGACATTCCGATGCCGTGGCGCCGGGGAGACAGCACACGAGAAGTGTTTACGGGCGAGGGACTTGAGGGGACATGCGGACGGTCCGCGTCCAGCCGGCAAACGGTCTTACGAGAACAGACCGTCAACGGCGAGAAGCGTGGCCGGAAATCGGGTCCAATTGCGTGCTTGCATCCGTGAATCAGGTTTTGTTAACGATTAACGAATAGCGTTTCACGTCAATGACGAGGGAGCGTCCGCCACGGGCCG
>NZ_JAIEOF010000382.1 GCF_019750675.1 Methylobacterium sp. | reverse complement strand
ACGCGCGCGGTGTAGCGGGTGGCGCCGGCCTCCGGCTCGAAGGTGACGATGCCGGTGAAGAAGGGCTTGGCCGAGGGCTCCCAGGCCCGGACATAGGCGTCCGTGAAGACGATGCGGGCGTTCTCGACGAGTTCGAGATAGACGCCCTGGCTCGGGAATTCGGTCCCGTCCGGGCCCCGCATGACGATGCGGGTGGCGCCGCCGACCCGCAGGTCCGTCTCGGCCTCGGCGACCGCGAAGGGCTTGGGCGCGAACCAGCGCTTGATCAGCGCCGGCTCGGTCCAGGCCCGGTAGAGGGCGGCGGGCGATGCGGGGATGAGTCGGGTGAGGACGAGTTCGCGTCCGGTCGTGTCGGTCATGATGGGTTCCGCGTCGGGGGTTGAGACGGATGGAGCGATGGGTGGGCTCAGCGCTTCACCTGGTTCATCGCCCAGAGGACGCCGAAGGGGTCGCGCAACTGGCCGTAGCGGTCCCCCCAGAACATGTCGGAGGGCGGCATCAGGGCGGTGGCCCCCGCCTCGACCGCCCGCGCGTAGCGCGCGTCGATGTCATCGACCATCAGGGTCAGGTTGAAGGCCTGCGGGGCCTGCAGGGCATGCCCGTGTTCCGGGTAGGCGTCGCTCAGCATCAGCGAGGAACCGTTCACGTGCAGGTGGACGTGCATGGTCCGGCCCTGCTCGTCGACCGGCATGGCGGTGACGATCTCGGCCCCGAAGGCGCGGACGTAGAATTCCGCCGCCTTCATGGCGCCGTCCACCGTCAGGTAGGCGACGAGGCCGCCCTTCACGGGGGCGGGGGCATCGGGTTGATTCGTGCTGCTCATTCCGGTCCTCTCTCCTCTTGGGCCGCACCGCGGGTCCGCCGGGCCTCGTCACAAGGACGCGTCGGCGGGGCGATCCCCGACAGGTCGGACCGGGTTTTTTTCGAGCGCCGGTCCCTCGCCGCTCAGGCGGTCGAGCTGCTGGCGGATCTGTGCGGCCTCGGCCGGCGTGCCCGCCAGCGCGATGGCCCGGCCCATCGCCTCCCGCGCCTCGCCCGTGCGCCCGAGTTGCAGGAGGAACGCCCCGCGCAGGCCGTGGAAGTAGAAGTAGCCGTCCAGCGACCCGGCCAGGGGATCGGCCAGGGCGAGCCCCGCCGCGGGCCCCTCGGCCTTCGCCACGGCGGAGGCGCGGTTCAAGCTCACCACCGGCGAGGGCTGCATCCGCTCCAGCGCCTCGTACAGGCGGGCGATCCCGGCCCAGTCGGTGTCCTCGGGGCGCGCCGCGCGGGCGTGGAGGGCGGCGATGGCGGCCTGGATCTGGTAGGGGCCGGGGCTCCGGTGCCGCATCGCCTTGTCGACGAGGGCGAGGCCCTCGGCAATCAGCGGCCCGCGCCAGAGGGCCCGGTCCTGGTCGTCGAGGGGGACGATCCGGCCGTCCGCATCGAAGCGCGCCGGGGTGCGGGCGTGCTGGAGGAGCATGAGGGCGAGGAGCCCCATCACCTCCGGTTCGGTGCCGAACAGGCGCAGCAGGAGGCGCGCGAGACGCACCGCCTCGTCGCAGAGCTCCGCCCGCTCCGCGTGCGTCCCGGCCGAGTAGCCGGCGTTGAAGACGAGGTAGACCATCGCGGCGACGGCGGCGAGACGCGCCGTCCGCTCGGCCGCGCCCGGCGTCCCGTAGGGCACGGCGCTGCGGGCGATGCGCGCCTTGGCGCGGGTGATGCGCTGCTCCATCGCCGCCTCGGTGACGAGGAAGGCGCGGGCGATGCGGGGGACGCTCAGACCCGAGACGATCCGCAGGGCGAGCGCGATCTGCTGCGTGGCCGGCAGTTCGGGATGGCAGCAGATGAACAGCAGGCGCAGGATGTCGTCGCGGTAGGAGCCGGCATCGATCGCCTCGGCGAGCGGCGCCTCGACATCGCCGAGGTCGGAGAGCGCTTCCTCCGGCGGCAGGGGCGTGAGGCGGGCGCCGCGGCGCTTGCCGTCGAGGGTGGCGTTCCGGCCGACGAGGATCATCCAGGCGACGACGTCCCGGGGCGGGCCGTTGCGCGGCCAGGTTCTGAGAGCCCGCAGGGTCGCATCCTGGAACGCCTCCTCGGCGGTGTCGAGGTCGCGAAACACCCGAAGCAGCGCGGCCAGGACCTGCGGACGCGCCGCCGTGAGGGCCGCAGCGATCCAGGCCGCGTCGGGATCGGGGGCGCTCATCGCTCAGCCCGTCCCGGTCCCCGGCGCCGCGCCCCGCGGATCGGGATTGTAGAGCAGGACGGGCCGCAATTCGTAGGCGCCGCCCGGATTGGCGGCCGCGAGGTCGCGGGCGATCGCGAGCGCCTCGTCGAGGTCGGCGACGTCGACGACGTAGAACCCGAGGAGCTGCTCCTTGGTCTCGGCGAAGGGGCCGTCGATCACCAGGGGCGGCTCGCCGGCCTTGCGCAGGGTCGTGGCGGCGGTCGTCGGCAGCAGCCGCAGGGAGGGCCCGAGCTTGCCCGCCCGCGCGAGCCCCTCGTGCACGCGCGCGAGGCGGCCCATGACGGCGGCCTCCTCCTCCGCGCTCCAGGCGGTGAAGACGTCCTCGTCCTTGTAGCAGAGGATGGTGTAGAGCATGGCGTCTCCTTCGCATCAGAGGACGCGCGGCGTGGCCTCCAGCCGACACCGCGTCGCGAACGTCGCGCGCCGGTGCGATCCGCCGGTGATCCGCGCGGCCCGATCCTAGCTGACGCACTCCGTCCGGAGCGAGGCGGTGGTGACCGCCACGCGATCCCGCCCGCCCGCCTTGGCGGCGTAGAGGGCGACGTCCGTCCGTTTGAGCAGGGTCTCGATGCTGTCGCCCGGCACCCACTCGCTCAGGCCGATGCTGACGGTGAACCGCAGGGCCGCGCCCTGCTGGGGCATCGACCTGGCGGCGCACTGGCTGCGAATGCGGTGCGCGACGACCGCGGCACTTCCCAGGCTGTGCCCGGGCATCAGCGCCGCGAATTCCTCACCGCCGAGACGGCCCGCCGTGGCGCCGGTCTCGCGCAGGACATGGGCGACGAACCGGATCACCACGTCGCCGACATCGTGGCCGTAGCGATCGTTGATGCTCTTGAAGTGATCGATGTCGATCTGGAGCACAGTCAGGGGCTGGCCCGTGCCGGCCGCATCGAGGGCGGCCCGGGCCTGGCGCATCAGCGCGCCGCGGTTGAGCAGCTGCGTGAGGTGGTCGGTATCGGCCTGCCGGATCAGGGCGTGCTGAAGCTTGAGCACCCGCTCGGCGCTGCGCAGGCGGCCGTACAGTTCCTGGGCGCTCGGCGGCTTGGCCAGGAAGTCGTCCGCCCCGCTGTCGAGGATCTCGTCGAGGGGCCGGCTATCACGGGCCGAAGACATCGCCAGGATGGTCAGGGGTCGCCGGTCGTCGGCCAGGGCCCGGAGCGACCAGCACAGTTCCAGCCCGTCGAGGGGCTGCACCTCGAGGCTGGTGAGGACGCAGGTCACGGCGGCGTTCCCGGTCACGTAATCCAGCGCTGCGGCCGAATCCGCGAAGGCCGTGACGCTGTGGCCACCGGCGATCAGCATGTCGGAGACCGTCTTCCGGATCACCCGGCTCGGATCGACGAGGGCGACGTGCATCACGAGCCTCCATTCGGGCTGAGGGGACGCGGACCTTCGGCCACCGGAGGCGTCCGGCGCACCGCGGGCCGGTGGCGATGTCACCGTGGCGCACCCGCGCACAACCGGCACGGGTGCGTGAACCATAGGCGATCGAAGTTAAGCGAGCGTTCGGGTCGCTGTCGCGAGGACCCGCTCGACGGGGGCCGCCCCGCTCAGGACCGGGGCAGCCGCTTCTCGCGGGCAGCCGGTTGAAGCTTCACCCTGGCATGACGGGCGGTGAGCGCCGTCCGGCTCGATCCCCCGAGGCGCATATCGCCGTAATAGTCGTTCCCATTGGGGCCGAAGGAACCCCCTCGGACCACCCCCGGCGCATCGGGAACACCCGTGAAGAAATCCAGCGGCCCCGCATAGGCGGCCGGGGCGCAGAGGATGAGGGCGAGGACGAGGGCGTGGCGCATGCCGACGATCTTAGGCCGATATGCTGCACGAGGCCTTAACGGCGTCGCGCGGAGCAACCGCGCGGCGAGGCGTCGTCGCTCCCGCACCGGGTCATTCGCCGCAGGAACACGGCCTGACAGTTTGGATTGACTGTCAATTCGACACCTCAGGATCGACCATGAAGACCCCATCCATCCTGGCGAGCGCCGTCGCGCTCGCCGTGCTGACGACCCTGCCGGCCGCCGCGCAGGGCCTGTTTCCCGACGAGGGACGGCGCGGCGTCATCGTCCAGAACCAGCCGAACACCACCGGCAACAGCGGTGACCTCGTCATCTCCTATGGCGCTACCGGAGCCGACACCGTGACCACCAACTCGGCCGCGGGCGGCAATGCGAGCCGACCCGAACAGGCCTTCCCCAACGGCAGCGCGAATGGCGGCCCCGGGGGCCGCTGAGGCACCTGCCGCAGAATGGAAACGACCGGGCGCGCAGACCTCGCGCCCGGTGGAACTCAGTGGTGCCCGGCCATGTGGCGGCCGATGGTCTGAGCGTCGGCCTGGGCGGCGTCCACCTCGTGCACGATGCGCCCGTCCGACATCACCACGATGCGGTCGGAGAGTTCGAGGATCTCGTCGAGGTCTTCGCTGATCAGCAGGACCGCCGCACCGCCATTGCGCGCGGCGACGATCCGGCCCCGGATCTCGGACACCGCCGAGAAATCGAGCCCGAAGCACGGGTTGGCAACGACCAGGAGATTGACCGGACCGGTGAGTTCCCGCGCCAGCACCGCGCGCTGCACGTTGCCGCCGGACAGGGTCGCGATCGGCGCCTCGGAGGACGCGGTCCGGATTCCGAAGCGAGCGATCAGCGCACCCGCCCGCCGCCGCATGGCGCCGGTGTCGAGCCAGACGGTCGGCCGGGCCGGGACGTCCTCGTCCCGACGGGCGGCGCGCCGGTCGAAGGCGCGGAAGGCGAGGTTCTCGCTCACCGACATCCGCGGGGCGCAGGCGTTGCGCAGGGGCTCCTCCGGGATGAAGCGCACCCGGTGCGCGCGGCTCTGCGCGCGGCGCCCGTCATAGGCCTCGCCCTCCACCAGCACGCGGCCGCCCTCCGCCGGGATCTGGCCGCCCAGCACGTCCGCCAGCACCTTCTGGCCGTTGCCCGAGACGCCCGCGATGCCGACGATCTCGCCGGCGCGCACCCGCAGGCCGTCGACCGCGATCGGGCGCAGGCCCGACGCGTCGTTGGCGCGCAGGCCCTCGATGCGCAGCACGTCGCGGGTGCCGTCCGGGGTCCGGGTCCGGTCCGCCACCTTGCGCACGGGGCGGGCGCCCATCATCATGGCCGCCATCGCGTCCCGCGTCAGTCCGTCCACCCGCCCGCTCCCCGCGAGCGCGCCGCGCCGCAGGATCGCGACCGTGCGGGCGAAGGCCTCGACCTCCCGGAACTTGTGGCTGATCATCAGGACGGTGATCTCGCCCCGGTCCGCCATGGCCCGCAGGAGGCCGAGCACCTCCTCGGCCTCGCCCGGCGTGAGCACGGAGGTCGGCTCGTCCAGGATGAGGAAGCGGGCCTCGAGGTAGAGCTGCTTGATGATCTCGAGCTTCTGCTTCTCGCCGGCCGCGAGTTCGGCCACAGGCCGGTCGAGGTTCAGCCGGAACGGCATCCGCTCCATGAAGGCGGCGAGCACGGCCCGCTCGGCGCGCCAGTCGATCACGGCCGGCACGTGCGGCCGGGCGATGACGAGGTTCTCGGCCCCCGTCAGCGAGGGCACCAGGGTGAAGTGCTGGTAGACCATGCCGAGGCCGCGCGCCTGGGCGCCCTTCGGGTTGGTGATCGACACCTCGCGCCCGTCCACCAGCACGCTGCCGCGTGTGGGCGCATAGAAGCCCATGATGCATTTCACGAAAGTGGACTTGCCGGCGCCGTTCTCGCCCAGCAGCGCGTGGAAGCCGCCGGCCTCGATCTTCATCGAGACGTCGTCGAGGGCGGTGAAGACGCCGAAGCGCTTCGTCATGCCGATCGTCTCGATGGCGATCGCGCCTGCGGGGGGCGCCTCAGCCGACACGGACCTCATTCCATCGCCGCCAGGATCGCGTCCGCGGTCGCCACGGCGCCGAAGACCCCGCCCTGCATCGTCACCATCTTGAGGGCGGCGGCGTGGTTGCCCGGGTCTGTGGCCGCGCAGGCATCCGAGACGATGACGCATTCGAAGCCCCGATCGTTGGCCTCGCGCATCGTGGTGTGGACGCAGACATCGGTGGTGATCCCGGTGAGGATCAGGTTGCGGATGCCGCGCCGCCCCAGGATCAGCTCCAGGTCGGTGGCGCAGAACGAGCCCTTGCCGGGCTTGTCGATGACGGGCTCGCCGGGCACCGGTGCCAGTTCGGGGATGATCTCCCAGCCGGGCTCGCCGCGCACCAGCACGCGCCCGCAAGGGCCCGGATCGCCGATGCCGGCCCCGATCCTGCGCGAGCGCCAGCGCTTGTTCTCGGGCAGGTCCGCGAGATCGGGGCGGTGGCCCTCGCGGGTGTGGATGACGTGGTAGCCGAGGCGGCGCGCGGCCGCGAGGAGGCGTCCGATCGGCCCGATCGGCGCCCGGGTCAGGCCGATATCGTACCCCATGGCGTCGACGTAGCCGCCGGGGCCACAGAAATCGATCTGCATGTCGATGATGACCAGCGCCGTGTTGTCGGGCCGGAGCCGTCCGTCGAAGGGCCAGGGATAGGGCTCGGCGGCGGCGTGGCGCTCCGGCAAGTCGAGCTCCGGCAAGTCGAGCGACGCCGCGCTCATTCCGCCGCTTCCCGCGCGTCCGGGGTCTGGCCGGCGCCGTAGGACCGGGTGGGCGCGGCGAACCCGCAGGACGTGCCGTCGACGACCTTGACGGCGTCCTCCCAGGGCAGGCGATAGCGGCCGGCGGCGAGGTCCCGCATGTAGGTGTAGGGGCAGTCCCCGGCCCCGCCCTTCACGGCCGTGTAGCCGCGATGACCGAACTGGTAGATGTTGTTCTCCACGCCCCAGTGGATGCGGGCCTCGCGCACGAGGTCGGGCCGCACCTCCGCCGTGATGATCTCGTCGACGCGGCCCGTGGTGCCGTGGGCGATGATCTGCCCGTCGAAGTTGACGATCATGCCCTCGCCCATGGAATCGAACGCGCCGTCCGAGCCGCACATGCAGACGTTGGCGGTGACCATGAGGTTGCAGAAGGCGTTCGCCTGGTTGGTGAAGCGCCAGGACTCGCGGATCGGCGCGGTGTAGCCCGCCGTGCGGATCATGATCTCGGCGCCCTTGTAGGCGCATTCGCGGGCCATCTCGGGGAACATCCCGTCGTGGCAGATGATGAGGGCGATCTTGGCGCCCCTCGGCCCCTCGATCACCGGGATGCCGATGTCGCCGGGCTCCCAGGGCTCGACCGGCACCCAGGGGTGCATCTTGCGGTAGTAGAGCTTCACCGCACCGGTATCGTCGATGATGATGCCGGTGTTGTACGGGTTTCCGTGCGGGTTGAACTCCATGATGGAGAAGCAGCCCCAGATCCGGTTGTCGATGCAGGCCTTGGCGAAGGCCGCGACCTCGGGGCCGTCCATCCGGCACAGGATGTCCGGGCTGGTGTCCATCGACAGCCCGTGGAGGGCGTATTCGGGGAAGACCACGAGGTCCATGGTGGCGAGGTTGCGCCGGGCCTTGCCGACCATGTCGACGATGCGCCGCGTCTGCGCGGCGAGGTCCGCTTTCGTGGCGACCGTCGGCAACTGGAGCTGGACCAGCCCGAGCACGACGCCATTCGGGGATTTGTTGAGGCCGCCAAGTCCGTTCATTCGGAATACCCGTTTGCTGAGGCTTACTTCGCATGACCGAGTTCGCCCGGCGCTCCGGCCAGGGCGTGGTTCGGCGACGAGGTGGCGATGAGGACGCCGAGGGTGAGCACGTAGGGGGCGGCGTAGAACAGGTAGTACCCTTGGGAGACGCCCACCGACTGCAGCGCCGGCCCCAGCGCCCCGGCCCCGCCGAACAGCAGCGCCGCACCGAAGCAGGCGAGCGGGTTCCAGCGGGCGAAGACCACGAGGGCCACCGCCATCAGGCCCTGACCGGAGGAGATGCCCTCGTTCCAGGATCCCGGATAGTACAGCGACAGGTAGGCCCCGCCGATGCCCGCCAGCACCCCGCCGGCCCCGGTGGCCAGCAGCCGCACCCGGTCGACGTCGTAGCCCATCGCGCGGGCCGCGTCGGTGCTGTCGCCGACGATGCGGACCACGAGCCCGATCCGGGTGTTGCGCAACGCCCACCACAGGAAGACGCTGAGCGCCGCCCCGATGAGGAACAGGACGTTGATCTGGAGGGCCGCCCGCACCTGGGCGAGGTCGGACCAGCTGCCGAAGGGAATCGCCGGCAGCTGGGGCGCCGAGGGTTGGATGAAGGCCTTTCCGAATAAGAAGGCCAGGCCCGAGCCGAACAGCATCAGGGCGATGCCGAGCGCCACGTCGTTGACCCGGGGCAGCCGGCAGATCCAGCCGTGCAGGAGCCCGAACAGTCCGCCCGCGAGGCCCGCCACGGCGACGCCGGCCCAGGCCGAGCCGGTCAGCACCGCCGTGGCGTAGGCCGACATCGCCCCGAACACCAGGGTGCCCTCGAGGCCGAGATTGATCCGCCCCGAGCGCTCGGTGATGGTCTCGCCGAGGCTGACGAAGAGGAACGGCGTCGAGACCCGGATGGCCCCGCCGATCACCGCGAGGAGCACGCTCCAGAGGCCGAGGTCGCCCGGCAGGTCGAGGCCGCTCATGGTGCCGGCGCTCCCGAAGGCTTGAGGCCCGCGGCGGCCTGCTTGTCGCCCCACAGGTGGGGGCTGAACACCTTGAAGCGGCCGTACAGGGTCTCCCCCATGAGGACGAGGAGGAAAAGCAGCCCTTCGAGAACCAGGATCGTGGCGTCCGGCACGTGCAGGCGGCGCTGGATCAGGCCGCTCGACGCTTCGATCCCGCCGAGCAGGAAGGCGACGGGGGGGATCGCCAGGGGGTTCTGGCGGGCCAGGAACGCGATGAGGATGCCGGTATAGCCGTAGCCGGCCACCAGCGAGCCGTTGGCGTTGCCGTGAACGGCCGCCACCTCGAAGAACCCCGCCAGGGCCGCGAGCGCCCCGCCCAACGCGGTGAAACCGGTGATGAGGCGACCCACGGGCAGGCCCTGGATCTGGGCCGCGCGCACGTTGCCCCCGGCGATGCGGGCGGCGAAGCCCAGGGTGGTGCGCTCGGTCAGGACCCAGGCGAGGAGGCAGGCCACGAGGCCGACGGCGAGGCCCCAATGCACCTCCAGCCCCGGCAGCGGGCCGATCCGGAACGCCTCGTCGAGGGTGCGGGTGGAGGGCTTGTTGAGGCTGCCCGGGTCGCGCAGCCAGCCCTCGATCAGGTGGTTGGCGAGCGCGATGGCGATGTAGGACATCAGCAGGCTGGCGATGGTCTCGTTGACGCCGCGCCAGGCCCGCAGGGCCCCCACCGCGCCGAGCCAGAGCGCCCCGGCCAGCAGGGCCGCCAGGGCCATGAGGGCGATGCCGAGGCTCCCCGGCGCCCCGGACAGGGGCGTCGCGACGGCCGCCGCCGCAAGGCCGCCGAGCACGATGGCCCCCTCGCCCCCGATCACCACGAGGCCGAGGCGGGCGGGGAGCGCCACGCAGAGGGCCGCGAACAGCAGGGGCGCCGCCCGCTGGAGGCTGTTCTGCAGGGCGAAGGACGAGCCGAAGCCGCCCCGGTAGACGAGGTCGAGGAAGGCGGCCGGCGACTTGCCGAGGCTCGCGAGGAAGAGGCTGAACAGCCCGAGCCCGAGGGCCAGTGCCCCGAGGGGGATGATCGCGGCCTCCGCCCGCCGCGCCGCCCAGGCGCGAAGCTGGAGGCCGGCCGGCGCGCGCGGGGCGGCGACCGCGCCGTCCGCCGAGGCGGCGTCCGTCGTGGCGGTGTCGGCGACCATCGCGGCGTCTCCGCGAGCGCCCCTCAGGCCGAGCCCCGGACGCCCTCGACGAGGTAGCCCGTGCTCTCGAGTTCGGGCGCGTTCTCGGGCAGCCCCTTGCCGGCGGCGGCGATCTCGTTGCCCTTGTTGTCCTTCAGCGGCCCCCGGATGATGGCGAAACCGCCCTTCATCATCTCGGCCTTGACCGCATCGGCGTTCTTGCGCGCCGCCTCGGAGACGGCGGGGCCGTAGGCGCTCATCTTGACGAAGCCGTCGGCGAGGCCGCCGCGCAAAAAGTTCGGCGGCGCCTTGCCGGCCTGCATGCCGGTGACGAAGCCCTTGTAGATCGGGGCCCAGTCCCACTCGGCGCCGGTGAGGTACTTGTCCTTGGCCAGGGCCGACTGGTCGGCGTGGTAGCCGCAGACGAAGGCGCCGCGCCGGGCGGCGGTCTCCACCGTCACCTTGGGGCTGTCCACGTGGCAGGTGATGACGTCGGCGCCCCCGTCGATGAGCGCGTTGGTGGCCTCGGCCTCCTTGACCGCGAGCGACCACTCGCCGGTGAAGATGACCTGGCAGGTGATCGCCGGGTCGACGCTGCGGGCGCCCATCAGGAAGCCGTTGATGTTGTTGAGCACCTGCGGGATCGGCTTGGCGGCCACGAAGCCGAGCCTCTTCGACTTCGTGGCGTGCGCGGCCACGATGCCGTTCAGGTACTGGCCCTGCGCGATGTAGCCGAAATAGGAGCCGGCGTTCTTCGGGTTCGCCTCCGTCCAGAGGCCGCCGCAATGGCGGAACTGCACCTTCGGGTTCTTCTTGGCCTCGATGAGCACGTGAGGATCGAAGTAGCCGAAGGAGGTGGGCAGGATGAGGCTCGCCCCATCCATGTTGATCATGCTCTCCATGGTCTTCTGGACGTCGGTCGTCTCGCGGACGTTCTCCTCTTCCACGACCTCGATACCGGGCAGGCCCTTCAGGGCGGCGGCGCCCTTGGCGTGGGCCTGGTTGTACCCGTAATCGTCTTTCGGCCCCACGTAGATGACGCCGACGGTCATCGGCCCGGCCGCCAGCGCGCCCCGCCCGGAGAGGGCCGAGCCCCCCAGAACGGCCGTGCCGGCCAGCAGGGTCCTGCGCGAGATCGAATGATGGGCCACGGTGCCTCCCGTTCTTCGGCGATTGCTGCGGAACGTCGTTGCAAGGTCCAGGCCGCGCAGTTCGCGGGCGGCCGGATCGGTCGCAGTCCGGCGCGGTGCCGCCCAACCCTGGATCGCACCGGCGGCCGGGCGATGCGCATCGGCCGTGTCCGGCGGACCTTCGCGGCCGGACGCGCTAAGAGACGCGCTCCGAATCATCGCGAACCGGCGCGGCCGCGGGCCGCCCCCCCTCCAGGAGACCGCCGATGCCCCGCCCGAATCCCGCGCCCGCACGATGACGCTGAGCCTCCTCGATGCCCTTCGCCGGGGCGATTGCGCGGGCGCGCGGGAGCTGCGCTTCCCCCCGGGCCTCACCGAGTTTCCGCGCGAGATCCTCGCTCTCGGGGACACCCTCGAACTGCTCGACCTGAGCAACAGCGCCCTCGATGCGCTGCCGGAGGATTTCGGCCGTCTCCGGCACCTGCGCGTGCTGTTCTGCTCGGGCAACCGCTTCACGCGCCTGCCCCCGGTGCTGGGCGACTGCCCGGCCCTGAGCCAGGTCGGCTTCCGGGCCACCGGCCTCGTGGAGGTCCCGGGCGAGGCCCTGCCCCCGGCCCTGCGCTGGCTCACCCTCACGGACAACCGCATCGCCCACCTGCCCGAGGCGCTCGGCGCGCGGCCCGGACTGCAGAAGCTGATGCTCTCGGGCAACGCCCTGCGAACCCTGCCCGAGAGCCTCGCGGGGGCGCCCAACCTCGAACTGGTGCGGCTGGCCGCCAACGCCCTGGACGCCCTGCCGCCCTGGCTCACGGCCCTGCCGCGCCTCGCCTGGACCTCGTTTTCCGGCAATCCCTTCGAGGGCGCGCCCCTGCCCCCGGCGGTGCCTCCCGTGCGCTGGCTGGACATCGAGCCCGGCGCGCTGCTGGGTGAGGGCGCCTCCGGGCGCGTCCATCGCGCGGTCTGGCGGCGGGACGGGGCGACGCCCGAGGCCGTGGCGCTGAAGCTCTTCAAGGGGGCGATGACCAGCGACGGCCTGCCCGAGCGCGAGATGGCGGCCTGTCTCGCCGCCGGCACGCACCCCAACCTGACCGGCGCCCTCGGGCGCATCACCGGCCACCCGCAGGGGGCCGAGGGTCTGGTGATGCGGCTGCTGCCGGCGGACTGGCAGGTGCTCGCCGGCCCGCCGAGCCTCGCGAGCTGCAGCCGCGACGTCTACGATCCCGCCCTGATGCTGACGCCGGAGGCGGCGCTGCGCATCGCGCAGGCCGCGGCGCAGGCCTGCCTGCACCTGCACGAGCGGAGCATCCTGCACGGCGACCTCTACGGCCACAACATCCTCTGGGACGGGGCGGCGGGAGCGGCGGTGGTGAGCGATTTCGGCGCCGCCTCGACCCTGCCCGACGGCACGGCCGGCGCGACCCTGCGCCGGGTCGAGATGCGGGCCTGGGGGATTCTGCTCGGCGAAGTGCTCGCCCTGGCGGGGATCGGCGACGGGCCCCTGCACGCCCTCGCGGCGGCCTGCACCCAGCCCGACCACGCCGCGCGTCCGAGCTTTCCGGAGGTGGTCGAGATCCTGCGGCCGCTCGCGCCCTCGTGAATCGATCGGACGCGGGGTCGGGTCGCTCCGTGCGGCGCGGGGAGCACAGCCCCTTCGTTTCGCGGGCGGTTCGGTCAATACAGCGGACATCCGCGCAGGTTCGGCCCAGATTTCGTCACGGTGGCTCGCCAGGGATCGCCCCTGAATTCAGGGATCGGGCGACCATCATGAAGAAACTCACCTGCGCTGCATTGCTCGTCGGGGCGCTGGCGGCGCCGCAGGCCGCCGAGGCCGCGAGCAAGACCACCGTGGGCGTCGGCACGGGCGTCGTCGCCGGCGCCCTGGTCGGCGGCCCCGTGGGTGCGGTCGTGGGCGGCATCGTCGGCGGCTATATCGGGTCCACCGCCGAGAGCCCGCGCCCGCGCCGCCGCCGGGTGCGCGCCGTCCGCCGGGCATCGCCCGCGCCG
>NZ_JAIEOF010000411.1 GCF_019750675.1 Methylobacterium sp. | reverse complement strand
AGGCGCGGCGCCGTGAGCGACGCGCGGAGGAGCCAGACACGATGGGCGAGGCCGACCCGGCGACCTCACGAGGCAGCGACCTGACATCCAAGGAACCCGCGGGCGATGCCGACAGCGCGCTGCGGCAGCGCCTGGACCGGCTGGTCGCCCGATCGCAGGCGGCGGGTTTGTGGGAAACCGCGTGGCCGATCCTGTGGCGCGGCATCGGGCTCGTGCTGGCGTATCTGATCCTGTCGTGGCTCGGCCTCTGGCTCGACCTGCCGCCCCTGGGCCGCATCGTCGGGCTCGGACTCTTCGCGCTTGCCCTCGCGATGGTACTGCTGCCCCTGGCGCGCCTGCGCCCTGGCTCGCGCCGCGAGGCCCTGGCGCGGATCGACCGCGAGGCGGCGGCCAGCGGACGCACCCGACATTCCCCGGCCTCGTCGCTGGAAGACACCCTGGCGGTGGGCACGCAGGATCCGGCGACGCAAGCGCTTTGGGCCCTGCACAAGGCGCGTGCGGCGCAGTCCGTCGCGGATCTGCGCGCCGGGCCGCCCCGTCCGGCCATGGCGCGGCGCGACCCGTTCGCCCTGCGCGCCGCCCTGATCGTGGGCGCCGTTGCGAGCCTGTTCGTCGCCGGTGCGGAGTGGCGCCCGCGTATCCTCGGCGCCTTCGACTGGCGGGCCCCGCCATCGCCCGGCCCGGACTTCCGCGTCGACGGGTGGATCGACCCACCGCTCTACACACGCCTGCCGCCCCTCGTCGTCACGATGAACGGTGAGCGTCAGACCCTGCGCGCACCCGTCAATTCCACGCTGATCGTGCGCATCGCCGGCCACGGCGAGGCGGTTCTGACCCCGAATGCGGGCCTGAAAGCGCTTCCCGGCAAGCTGCAGCAGGCGCCCGGCAAGGCGCCGCAGTCGGATCTGCGCGAGGACCGCTTCCAGCTGGTCGGCGGCGTCGCGGACCTGACCATCGCCACGGGTGGCGCGACCCAGCACCTCGTCGTCGAGACGATTCCCGATACCCCCCCCGAGGTGCAGCGCATCGGCAGCCTCGAGGTCAATGCGCGCGGCACCTTCAACCTGACCTACCGGGCCAAGGACGATTACGGCATCGCCTCGGCCGAGGGCCTCGTCGAGCCGCTGGCGAACACACGCGCCCTGGTTCCGCCGCCGCGCATCGTCCTCGCGCTGCCCGCAGACGCCACGGGCGAGCACGACACCAAGACGTTGGTCGACCTCACGGACAACCCCTGGTCCGGCGCGCGCGTGCGCCTGACCCTGGTGGTCAAGGACGAGGCCGGGCAGGAAGGGCGTACCCCGACCGCCGAGGTCACCCTGCCGGCCCGCATCTTCGCCCAGCCCCTCGCGCGCGCGCTGGCCGAGGAGCGCCGCCGCCTGATCACGGCGCCGGACGAGAGCCGCGGGCGCGTCCTGACCGCCCTCGACGCCCTGCTCATCGCGCCGGACCGGTTCACCCCTCAGCCGAGCGTGTTCCTCGGGTTGAAGACCGCCTCGCGCCGCCTGCGGGCTGCCCGCAGCGACGATGCGCTGATGGAGGTTGCGGACCTCCTCTGGGAGATGGCGCTCAAGATCGAGGACGGTGATCTCTCCGATGCGGAGAAGAGCCTCCGGGCCGCCCAGGACAACCTCAAGCAGGCCATCGAGCGCAACGCGCCGGATGAGGAGATCAAGAAACTCACGGAGGACCTGAAGCAGGCCCTCGACAAGTTCATGAAGGGCATGGCCGAGCGCCAGCGCAAGGACGGAAAACCGCAGGGCGAGAAGAGCCCACCGAACCCGAACGCCAAGACGGTGACGCCGGACGATCTCAACAAGCTGATGAACGACATGGCCGAGGCCATGAAGCGCGGCGACACCGCGGAAGCACAGCGCCTCCTCGACCAGCTCCGCGAGATCCTGGAGAACCTTCAAACGGCGGAGCCGGGCGGCAAGTCCGATCCGAACGGCCGCGAGATGAGCAAGCAGGCCGACGAGCTCGACAAGCTATCGCGTGAGCAGCAGGACCTGCGCGACGAGACCTTCAAGGACGGTCAGGACAAGCGCGGCCAGCAGGGCCAGGGTCAGCGGGGCCAGCGCCCGCAGCGTGGCCAGCAGGGGCAGCAGCAGGACGGGCAGAAGGGCCAGCCCGGTCAGCAGGGCCAAGGTCAGCAGGGCCAGGGCCAGCAAGGTCAGGGACAGCAGGACCAGAAGGGTGAAGGCCAGCGGGGCGAGGGTCAGAAAGGCGCCGGCCAGCGCCAGCAGGCCCTGCGCGAGCGCCTGGAAGACCTTCAGCGTCGCATGAAGGACCTCGGCATGCAGGGCGAGGAAGGCCTGTCGGATGCCGAGGAGGCCATGCGCGAGGCCGAAGGCGCCCTCGGGCAGGGCAAGGAGGGCGATGCCGTCGATGCCCAGGGCCGGGCCCTCGACGGGCTCAAGCGTGGCGCCGAGGGCATGCAGAAGCAGATGCAGGAGATGGCGGAAGCCGACGGTGAGGGCAAGGGCGAGGGTGAGGGCGGCGAGCAGCCGAGCCAGCAGGGCCAAGCCGGCAACCGCGAGGACGATCCGCTCGGACGCCCCACCAAGGGCCGCGACATGTCCAACGGCAATGCCCGCGTGCCGACGGCGGACGAGTCGGCCGTCCAGCGGACCCGCCGCATCATGGAGGAACTGCGCCGCAAGCTCGGCGACCCGAGCCGCCCGCGCGAAGAGCTCGACTATTTCGAGCGTCTGCTGCGTCGGAACTGACGGGGGACATCGATGCGCCGCCCTGCCCCATGGGCTCCGCGTCGTGCGGGGTCCATATGGGGCAGACCTGAAGACAAGATCCGCCAGCCGCGAGACGTCACGCCGTGATCTCCTCCAATTCCCTCGTGCTCCTCGCATGTCTCGCGGTGGCGGTCGTGCTGCTTCTCGGCCTCGTCAACATGATGCGGGGCGGCAGCGCCAACGTCTCCCAGAAGCTGATGAGGCTGCGTGTCCTGCTTCAGTTCCTGGCGATCATCCTGATCATGGGCGTGGTCTGGTGGCGCTCGGCCTGACGCGCCCGCCATGGGCGTCCGGGATGCGCTCACGGGTCTGACCGGCGATCGCCGTATCATGGCGATGCTGGGCCTGGGCTTCAGCTCCGGAATTCCGTTCCTGCTCGTCTACGTCACGCAATCGGCGTGGCTTTCGGAGGCGAAGGTGCCGATCGGCATCCTCGGCCTCCTGAGCGAGCTGACGCTGGCCTACAAGTTCAAGTTCCTGTGGGCGCCGTTCCTCGACCGTTACGACGCACCCGTGTTCGGCCGCTGGTTGGGGCGTCGACGGGGCTGGATCATCGTCACGCAGATCGGCGTGATCCTGGCGCTCACGGGGATCGCCTTCGGCGATCCGGCGCACTGGCTCGCCTGGACCATCGTGTTCTCCCTCGCTCTCGGCTTCGCGGGCGCGACGCAGGACGTGGTCATCGATGGCTGGCGCATCAACGTGGCGTCGGCCGAGCGGCAATCGCTGATGTCGTCCTGGGCCGAGATCGGCTGGCGCATGGGCAACCTCGTGGCCGGAGCCGGCGCGCTCTACCTTGCCGACGCCTATGGCTGGCGGGCCGCCTATCTCTGCATGGCCGTTGCGATGGCGCCCGGGCTCGTCGCCGCGCTCCTGGCCCCCGAACCGGACTCAGACCGGAGCGGAGCTCCCTCGCATGCCGGCTTCGTCGAGACGATCGTAGCCCCGATCCGCGACCTCATCGGGCGCCTCGGCCCCATGGCGGTCCCGGTTCTCCTGATGGTGGCGGGCTTCCGAATGCCCGGTTACGTTTCCAGCGCGATGGCGATGCCGCTCTTCAAGAGCCTGCACTATTCGAACGCCGACATCGCGACGGTGACGAAGCTCTTCGGCTTCGGCGTGGCCCTCGGAGGCACCTTCCTGGCCTCCTACATCGTGCCCCGGATCGGCATCATGGCGAGCCTCGTGGCCGGCACGGTTTTCGGGTCCGCCTCGCATCTCAGCTTGGCCTACCTCGCCCTGCACGGGGGCGACGGAGGCGGCGCCTTTTGGACCTTCGCCGCCACCGTCAGCATCGACAGCTTCGCCTACGCCTTCGCGTCGATCGTTCTCATCACCTACATGTCGTCCCTGACCGTGACGGAGCATGCGGCGAGCCAGTATGCCCTGCTCACCTCCCTGTGCGCCCTCCCCGGCAGCCTCCTGGCGGGCGCGTCCGGCTTCGTCATCGAGGCTACGGGATTCGTCTGGTTCTTCGTGGCGACGTCGGTGATCGGCCTGCCCGTCGCGCTGCTGTGCTGGTACGTCTGGCGCCGGCAGCAGGCGGGGACACATCCCGCCGTGGCATCCACGTCCCGACCGCGCGGCGTCTAATCCCGCTCGGGCGTGATGGTCCGACACGTGGTGTTCATGTGTGGCGCGGCGGTCTCACTCGGCAGCTATCGGCGTTCCTGGCCCGCTATCGGTGCCGGAACGCCTGCCGCCGATGCGCGACGCCATGCTAGACAGGGTCGGTCCCACCGGAACCGTTTTCATGCATCCCCACTCGTTCCGCCTCGCCGCCGCCGGTTTCGCCCTTGCCGCGGCCGCGCCGGTCCAGGCCGCAGACTTCCGGTCCGCGCCGCCGCCGGCCGCCTACGTGAGCCCGGTGAAGCCGCTGAGCATCGTCTCCGAGGTGCGTATCGGCGGGGCCGTGCAGGATCCGGGCAGCGCGGAACACAACACCAACAACATCAACGGCGAAATCCTCTTCGCCAAGCCCCTCGTCAGCGTCGATCCCTTCTGGCAGGCCTTCGTGCCGCGGCCGACGGTCGGCGGCAGCTACAACTTCGGCGGCCGCACCAGCTACGCCTATATCGGCGCGACCTGGACCGTGGACCTGTTCCCGCAGACCCTGAACAACATCGTGTTCCTCGAAGGCTTCTTCGGCGCCGGCGCCCACAACGGCTATACGGGTCCCAAGCCCCTGGCGCCCGAGGGCTTCAACACGCTGGGCTGCAATCCGCTGTTCCGCGAGGCCGCCGCCCTCGGCTTCCGGCTGACTGAGCACTGGAGCATCATGGCCACCGTCGAGCACATGTCGAATGCCGGCCTGTGCGCGAACAACCGCGGCCTGACCAATTTCGGCGGCAAGCTCGGCTACACCTTCTGAGCGATACGCCAGAGCTTCCTCTACGGGCGTCCGGGCCGGTCTCGCAGCAGCGGGGCCGGCCCTTCGTATTGTGGAGTGCCTTCCGCCCGACCGAAACTGCGCTAGGTTGGCCGGCATCAAGCCACGGCCGCTCTACCTGCCGCAGGTCTGGCCCCCTCGAGATCGGACGTCATCGTGGTCACGCTCAACCGCATCTACACCCGCACCGGTGACAAGGGATCGACGGCGCTCGCCAGCGGCGAACGCCGCTCGAAGGCCGATCTGCGGATCGAGACCTACGGCACCGTCGACGAGACCAATGCCTGCATCGGCCTCGCCCGCCTGCACGCCGATCCCCGGCTCGACGCCATGCTGGGCGCCATCCAGAACGATCTGTTCGATCTCGGGGCCGACCTCGCGACACCGGAGAGCGCGGAGCCGCCGAAATACGAGCCCCTGCGCGTGGTCGCCACGCAGGTCCAGCGGATCGAGCGGGACATCGACGCCCTGAACGCGGACCTGTCGCCCCTGAAATCCTTCGTGCTCCCGGGCGGCTCTCCGGCCGCGGCCGCCCTTCACCTCGCCCGCACGACATGCCGGCGGGCCGAGCGCCTCGCCGTGGCATTGGCCGCCACCGAGGGCGAGGTCGTCTCGCCGGAAGCCCTTCAGTACCTCAATCGGCTGTCCGATTTCCTGTTCGTGGCGAGCCGGACCGCGAATGCGAACGGCGCCGACGACGTGCTCTGGGTGCCCGGCAAGAACCGTTGACGGAAGGCGCGAGCCCGTCCGTTCGCCGCGGCGATCGAACCGCCGCGTTACGCGTCGGCGGGCCCGCGTTGACAAGGCCGAAATGAGGCCGTTACGGTCCGCCGCCTCAATGACCAGGGTTCAGGATCTCCGGCTCGACCGGATCTCCGCTGCGCGCCGCGCCGGCCTGGTCGAAGAAAATTGTCCGCGCGGAGGATTGTGAACGCCATGAAGGTTCTGGTGCCCGTCAAGCGGGTCGTCGACTACAACGTCAAGATCCGGGTCAAGGCCGATGGTTCGGGCGTGGATCTCGCCAACGTCAAGATGTCGATGAATCCCTTCGACGAGATCGCCGTCGAGGAAGCGATCCGCCTGAAGGAGAAGGGCAAGGCCACCGAGATCGTGGCCGTCTCGATCGGTCCGCAGCAGGCGCAGGAGACCCTGCGCACCGCGCTCGCCATGGGTGCCGACCGGGCGATCCTGGTGAAGACCGACGGCCTCGTCGAGCCGCTGGCGGTGGCCAAGATCCTCAAGGCCATCGTCGAGAAGGAGGCCCCCGGCCTCGTCATCCTCGGCAAGCAGGCCATCGACGACGATTCCAACCAGACCGGCCAGATGCTGGCCGCGCTCCTCGATTGGCCGCAGGGCACCTTCGCCTTCAAGGTCGAGTTCGGCGAGGGTTCGATCGACGTCACCCGCGAGATCGACGGCGGCCTCCAGACCGTCACGCTGACGCTGCCCGCCATCGTGACGACGGATCTGCGTCTCAACGAGCCGCGCTACGCCTCCCTGCCCAACATCATGAAGGCCAAGAAGAAGCCCCTCGAGGAGATGACGCCCGACGCGCTGGGCGTCGACGTCACCCCGCGCATCACGGTGATCAAGACCGTCGAGCCCGCCGGCCGCAAGGCAGGCGTCAAAGTCGAGTCGGCCGCTGTTCTGGTCGAGAAGCTCAAGGTCGAGGCCGGCGTCATCTAGCGACTCCGCTCTCCCCGTCGGGGCCCGGCGCCGCGAGGGCGACGGGCCCGTTGCACCGGCTCCGGCCCTTTCGAGGATTCATACCCCATCATGGCCACCCTCCTCTTCATCGAACACGACAACGGCGCCGTGCGCGACGCCAGCCAGAAGGCGCTCAGCGCCGCCGTGCAGCTCGGCGGCCCGGTCCACGCCCTGGTTCTCGGCTCGGGCAGCCGCCCGGCGGCCGAAGCCGCCGCCAAGCTCGAAGGCGTCGAGAAGGTCCTTCTGCTCGAGGATGCCGCCTACGATCACGCCCTGGCCGAGCCCACCGCGGCCCTGATCACCGCCATTGCCCAAGCCTACGACGTCGTCGTGGCGGCGGCCTCCACCACGGGCAAGAACGTGTTGCCGCGCGTCGCGGCCCTCCTCGATGTGGCCCAGATCTCCGACATCATCGCGGTCGTCTCACCCGACACGTTCGAGCGGCCGATCTACGCCGGCAACGCGATCCAGACCGTCCAGGCCGGCGCGGGCAAGAAAGTCATCACCGTGCGTACGGCGGCTTTCAAGCCGGCGGCCGAGGGCGGGGCCGCGGCCTCCATCGAAACGGTGCAGGAAGCGGCCGCCGCCTCGGCCAAGTCGAGCTTCAAGGGCGAGGAGATCGCCAAGTCCGACCGTCCGGAACTCGCAGCCGCGCGCATCATCGTCTCCGGCGGCCGCTCATTGGGCTCGGCCGATAAGTTCAAGGAACTGATCGAGCCCCTGGCCGACACCCTCGGGGCGGCCGTGGGCGCATCGCGCGCGGCGGTGGACGCCGGCTACGCACCGAACGACTGGCAGGTCGGCCAGACCGGCAAGGTCGTGGCGCCGGATCTCTACGTCGCCGTCGGCATCTCGGGCGCGATCCAGCACCTTGCCGGCATGAAGGACTCGAAGGTCATCGTCGCCATCAACAAGGACGAGGATGCGCCGATCTTCCAAGTGGCGGATTACGGCCTCGTCGGCGATCTGTTCCAGGTCGTCCCCGATTTCCAAGCCGAGCTCGCCAAGGCCAAAGGCTAAGGCCAAGGGCCGAGACCGCGAGGACGCGCGGTAACCCCGTGACCGGCGCCTCCAGCGCGCCGGTCACCGACCACGGTGGCCTCCGCGCATGGAATTGCTCTAGGACGCCGCTGGCGCGCGACGTTATAAGCGAGACGGGCGCCCTCGGCGGCCGGGCGGGGGGCCCGGTCGCCGATCAGGCGACGCCCCAAGGGTGCGAGTGCAGACGATGGGCATCGATATCAGGACGGTCGGCATCATCGGTGCCGGTCAAATGGGCAGCGGGATCGCGCATGTCTGCGCGATGGCGGGCCTCGACGTTCGCCTGAACGACCGCGATCCGGCCCGCATCCACAACGGTCTGGCCACCGTCGACGGCAACCTAGCGCGTCAGGTCGCCAAGGGCACCATCGTGGACGAGCAGCGCCGGGCCGCCGTCTCGCGCATCAAGGGAGCCGAGACCTTCGACGATCTCGCCCCCTGCGATCTCGTCATCGAGGCGGCCACCGAGGATGAATCGACCAAGCGCCAGATCTTCAGCACGCTCTGCGCGTCCCTCAGGCCCGACGCGCTGATCGCGACCAACACGTCGTCGATCTCGATCACGCGGCTGGCGGCCTCAACCGACCGCCCGGAGCGCTTCATCGGCATTCACTTCATGAATCCGGTGCCGGTGATGCAGCTCGTGGAACTGATCCGCGGCATTGCCACGGAAGACCCGACCTACGAATCGGCGAAGGCTTTCATCGCCAAGCTCGGCAAGATCTCGACGATGTCGGAGGATTTTCCGGCCTTCATCGTCAACCGCATTCTGCTGCCGATGATCAACGAGGCGATCTACACGCTCTACGAGGGCGTCGGCTCCGTGGAATCGATCGACACCGCGATGCGCCTCGGTGCGAACCACCCGATGGGCCCGCTGCAGCTCGCCGACTTCATCGGCCTCGATACCTGTCTGTCGGTGATGCAGGTGCTGTACGAGGGGCTTGCCGATTCGAAGTACCGGCCCTGTCCGCTCCTCGTGAAATACGTCGAAGCCGGCTGGCTCGGACGTAAGTCCAAGCGCGGCTTCTACGATTATCGGGGCGAAACCCCTGTGCCGACCCGCTGAGGCGGACCGGCACGGGCGATTCGATTTACGGCTTGTTGCCGTTGGCGGCGGGCTGGGCCGGGCTCGGATAGGCCGGGTTCGCCGCCGGCACCGAGCCGGTGTTCGAAGACGACGTGGCGTTTGAGTTACCCTTGACCGAACCCGTGACCTCCTGGCGGGAGGCGTCCTGGCTCTGGCTGGCATAATCTTTCGGGGAATTCGCGCCCTGCCAGGTCATCAGGCCCGTGATGGCGATCCCGAGCAGCACGAGGCTGGCCACGAGAACGTAGAGCACCGGCTTGCCGCGCTTGCCCTGCCGGGCGTCCTGACCGTGTAGATTCTCTGCCATGCGATCCTCGCTTGAACGGTCCTGAAGACCGATGTTTCGACCCGAGCACCGCCTCCCGTGGAGGGGACTCGTGATTCCTGCTCGGGTCTGAAACGCAAGGGTCGAGAGCGGAGTTCCCGCCCAGGCTTGGCGTTACCGCCCTGTCACCAGCATGATCTTGCCGAGATGGGCGCTGGATTCCATGAGTTCGTGCGCCTTGCGTGCTTCTTCCAACGGGAAGGTGGCGTGGATCACCGGCCTGATTGTCCCGGCCTCCAGCAGCGGCCAGACATCCCGGGCGAGACCGTCCGCGATGGCTGCTTTCTCGGCCTTGGGCCGAGCCCGCAGGGTGGCACCCGTGAAGGTCAGGCGCTTCATCATGATCGGGGTCATGCTGAAGGCATCGACCTTGTAACCCTGCATGAAGGCGATCTGGACGAGGCGTCCCTCGATCGCGAGCGCCGAGAGGTTCTTGGCGAGGTAGGGCGCCCCGACCATGTCGAGGATGACGTCGACGCCGTTGCCGTCGGTGAGCCGCTTCACCTCCTCGACGAAGTCGGCCTCGCGATAATTGATCGCGGCCTCGGCGCCGAGCTCGCGGCAGAAGTCGCACTTCTCGGCGGAGCCGGCGGTGGCGAAGACGCGGGCGCCGTGGTGTTTGGCGATCTGGATCGCGGTCGAACCGATGCCGCTCGATCCGCCGTGGACGAGAAAGGTCTCGCCGGCTTTCAGGCGGCCGCGCTCGATCACGGTGCTGTAGACGGTGAAGTAGTTCTCCGGCAGCCCGCCGGCCTCCACCAGCGAGAGCGAGGACGGCTTCGGCAGGCACTGTCCGACTTCCGCCACGGCGAACTCGGCATAGCCGCCGCTGATCACCAAGGCGCAGACCTCGTCATCGAGGGAGACGCCGGAGACACCCTCGCCGAGGCCGACGATGCGGCCGGCGACCTCAAGGCCGGGGATCTCGGTGGCGCCCTTCGGCGGCGGATACTTGCCCTCGCGTTGCTGGATGTCGGGGCGGTTGATCCCGGCGGCCACGACCTCGATCAGGACCTGGCCCGGGCCGGGCTGCGGCAACGGCACCGTCTCCAGGGCCAGCACCTCCGACCCACCGGCGCCGGTGAAGCGGATCTGTCGCATGGTCTCGGGCAGGCTGGTCGTCATCGTGGGCTCCTTCTGGGAGCCCCGTCATGTGCCGTCCGGACCGCCCTTGGCAAGATCGCGCCTGCTCGGCGGCGGTGCCTCAGCGCGTGCCGTACATCCGGTCGCCGGCATCGCCGAGGCCCGGCACGATGTAGCCGTGGTCGTTGAGATGGCTGTCGATGGCCGCCGTCCACACTGGGACGTCGGGATGGGCGGCCTGCAGGCGGGCGATGCCCTCCGGCGCGGCGAGCAGGCAGACGAAGCGCAGATCCTGCGCGCCGCGCTGCTTCAACAGGTTGATCGCCGCCACCGCCGAGTTCGCGGTCGCCAGCATCGGGTCGAGGACCAGCACCGTCCGGTCCACGAGGTCGGACGGCGCCTTGAAGTAATATTCCACCGCTTCCAGCGTCTCCGGATCCCGGTAGAGCCCCACATGCGCCACCCGGGCGGAGGGCACCAGGGACAGCATGCCGTCGAGGAAGCCGACGCCGGCGCGCAGGATCGGCGCCAGGACGAGCTTCTTCCCGGCGATCTGCGGCGCCTCCATCGACTGGATCGGCGTCTCGATGGTCACGGACTCGAGCGGCAGGTCACGTGTGACCTCGTAGGCCAGCAGCATGCCGATCTCGTTGAGGATCTGGCGGAAGCCCTTGGTCGAGCGCTCGCGCTGGCGCAGCAGGGTCAGCTTGTGCTGGACGAGGGGGTGGTCCACCACCCGGACGGTCGCGGCGGCTGCCTGCATAGCGAGATCTCCAAAGGGACTTGAGTGGCCGGGGGCTGATCCGGGGCACGGGGGAGACCGAGGCGAAACCGGAACCGGATTCCTAGAGCATCACGGCGAGGCGAGCGAGAGTGCCGGACGTGGACGTCCCTATCAAAAAGGGGCTCCCGGCCTGTGCCGGAAGCCCCCCTGGTCGGGTCAGATCGCTCAACGCGGGTCAGACCGAGCGGGTCGTATCCGCACTGCGGCGCTTCTGCATGAAGGCGTCGAACTGCTCGCGGTCCTTGGCCCGCTTCAGCTCCTCGACGAATTCGGCGAAGGCGCGGCTTTCCTCCTGAAGGGCGCGACGCTGAGCGTCGAGCCGGTCGAGTTCGCTGCGCCGATACTCGTCGAAAGCGCGGTTGCCGGTGATGCCACCACCGTTGGCCGCCTCGAACGCCGCGGCGAAGCGCGAGCGCGTCGCGGAGGCGTTCCAGGACAGGCCGCGTCCGGCCAGACCGCGCAACTCACCGAGGGCCGGATAGCCCGCGACCTTCCAGGCGACGTAGGCGGCCGCGAGCGGCCACCAGTAGATGAAGGCCACGACGATGGCGCCGATCTCGAAGGACCGGCGGGGGAAGGGGCCGCTGCGGCAGGCCTTCCCGGTGGCGTAGGGGGAGGAAGTGGAGAAGCTCACGGCTCACGGCTCCGATGTAAATGTGAACGACATTCACTTGCGAACGCGGGCCCGGCCTTTCAAGGGGCGTCGTACGGTCCGCATCACGCGGGGCGGCGGGAAGCTCCGGCGCCATGGACGAGGGCGAGGACCCCGGCGCGAAGGAGTTCGTACTTGTCCGGCATCCCCGGCGCCTGCGGCAGATGCCCGGAGGCCGAGAGGGTCGCCAAGCCGTGCGACAGGGCCCAGACTTCCAGGGCGATGAAGCGAGGGGCGACGCCTCCGAAGCCGTCCGGGAAGGTCGATTGCAGGGCCTCCACCAAGAGGTCGAAGGGGCTCGGGCGGGGCACGGCCTCCGCGTTCGGTTCGCCCGCCGCGAGGCCTCGCGTCTCGAAGATCGCCGCGTAGTAGCCCGGTTCCTCCTCGGCGAAGGCGAGGTAGGCCTCACCCATCCGCGTGAAGCGCTCCAGCGGCGTACCCCGGGCGTTGAGCGCGCGGGCGAGACGCTCGGCGAGATCCGCGAAGCCGCGCCCCGCCACCTCCTCGAGGAGCGCCTCGCGGCCGCGAAAATGCCGGTAGAGGGCGGCGGGCGTGACACCGACGAGGCGCGCGGCATCCACCAGCGTGAACCCGCCGATACCCCGCTCCGCAATGAAGCGGCGCGCGGCCTCGATCAGCGCTTCCTTGAGATTGCCGTGATGGTAGCTGCGCCGGTCTCCCGGTCCTTCACGCCAGTGTCGCACACCATTCTCCTCGGGCCCGCCCGCGTCACGCATCCAGGCGCGCGGGGTCGGGGTTCCTGCCTCCATAGTCCCCTAACACGGCGGCGCCCGATCTGGAGCCGCATCCTCGTCATCCCACCGCGCCGTCGAAAGCCATCCGGTCTCTCGGATGCTCCCCAGGGTTGTCATCCGGCGGGCCGCACGTCTCTTGTCGGCGGATGAGATTTCGTGATCAATGGATGACGTCGAACAGAATTCCGATCCTGGAAATTGAGTGCCGTGACCGTCGAACTCGGACAAATGGACTTCGAAAGACTGATCGACTTAATTTATGAGGCTGCGGTTCTTCCAGAGCTTTGGCCTTCGGTCCTCGATCACCTCGCCGAGATCGCCGGCGCACAAGGGTCGGTGTTGATCACCTCGGATCTACAGGCGCATCGCTGGATCAACTCCGCGAGCCTGGATCAGGTTATGTCGGATTTCGCGACCGGAGGCTGGGGACGGGCCAACCAGCGCACCGTCAAACTCCTGAGCGCCCGCCATGCCGG
>NZ_JAIEOF010000280.1 GCF_019750675.1 Methylobacterium sp. | reverse complement strand
CTCAAGGGCGCGATCGGCATGTTGCAGAAGCAGCGAGCACCGAGCGGCCGCGGGCCGGGCAGCGGGCAGGAATACGGTTGCAGACCGCTCAGTCCGGATTGGACCGCATCGCAGTTCAGGCCGACCTCGCGGCGGGGCGCCGGCCGGGCGTAGCCGTCGTCCCGGTAATCCGGGCGCGGCGGGCGGCGATCGTCGTAGTAGCGGCGCGGCGGGGGCCGGTCGTAGCCGTCGTCGTAGTACTGCGCGCTCGCGCCCTGAGCACCGAAAAGGCTCGCCAGTAGCGTGAGGAAGAGACTGATTCGGTAGATGCACCGCATGGCGTTTCGCCCCTCTCGACAGCGCCGGCCTCGGAGGGGAAGCGCGGCTGCTCGGCGGCCAGGGTTAGGAGACCCGACCGTCCGGGGCAAGCGCGGGCGCACACAAGAGAACAGCCCGGCCCGCGCGAGGCGGAACGGGCTGCGAGGTGGGCGCCGCCGGGGCGGCGCCTCGGCTATGATCAGGAGTTGGTGGCGTTGCGCATGGCCTGCTCGGCATCGCTGCCGGCCTTGCGGGCGGCTTCGGTGCCCTGCTCCATCGCCTTGCGGGCGTGCTCGGCAGTCTCCTGCATGGCGCCCTTGGCCTTCTCGGCACTCTGCTGCATCGCGGTCTGCGCCAGACCGCCGAACTCCTTGGCCTGAGCCTGGATCGCGGCGAACTGGCTGCGAACGAACTCGGCCTGATGCTGCATGGCTTCCTGCAGGTCGCGCGAGCGGACCAGCTTCTGGGCCAGGTCGAAGGCGGCCGTCACGTTCTGCTCGGCGAACTCGAAGCCGCGCGCGGAGACGTCCTGGGCGTTGGTGCGGGCCATCTCGGCCGAGCCCTGCACGGTATCGGCCGTGCGGCGGGCGGCGCTAATGAACGAGTCGAACGCCTTGCGCGCCTGGTCGACGCTCTTCTCGGCGAAGTCGCGCATCTCGGCGGGCACTTCGTAGTTCGGGGTGCTGCTCATTGTCCTCTCCTTGTTCACACTTGTTGATGGCTTGTTGTGCGCTGCAACATAGCACAGCTCCAGCCCTATGCCACCCTGCTGGGGCGCATTAACGTTGACAACAGGTAAACGCGCTTCATCCCCCTCGGTGGCTTACCGGAGGGCCGCAACGCAGTAAAAAGGGCTTCACGTCTCGAGAATCGTCACGCGAAACGGGTGCGGATGTTGGACAAGATTGGGTCGGAGGCGGTGCTAGGGATCGACGCGGCGACGGTGCTGATCCGGCGTGCAGCCGGGGGTGATTCGGCTCTCGCATCCCGTATGGCTGATTCGGAGGCAGTGATTCTCGTGCTCGACGGGGCCGGCGAACGCATCCTGCATGCTTCTGAGGCAGCGACGGGCCTGTGCCAAGCGATCTCGGATGCGAACGGGGACATCCTATCGGCGTTGCGGGTTGGAGCGCAGATCGCACGTGCAAGGCCGCGTCCGGGTCATCCTCTGCTGCTGCGTCTTCACATCGATGCGCGTCGGATCGCGCCGCCGGCCCTCGTCACGATCCTGCGCACGCGAACCGAGGCGGGCATCGATGCCCTGATCCTGCTCGCCGCCACGCCCCTGCCCCGTCTGCGCACCCGCCCGGTGGCGGACCCTGTCGAGGTGCCGACCCGGCCGGTTCCCCTCGACGTTCCGCCCGACGCTGCGAACCTCATTCCGGCGGGGGCAAAGCGAGAGGAGGGTCCCGAAGCCGTGTTCCGACGCTTTACCTGGAAGAGCGACGCGGACGGCACGGTGTCGGATCTTTCATGGGTTCCGGGCGATCGCCTCCGCGAGCGGATGCTGGGTCGGACGTGGCGGGCTCTCGCGGACACCAGGACATTGCGGGACGCGGACGGGCTCCTCGCGGCTCTGGGCGAGGCCAGAACCTTCCGCGCAATTCCCGTGACCCTGGTCACGGGCGACGGAAGCGCCTTCGAACTGGAACTCTCCGGATCGCCGGCCGATCGGTCCGGGCGCGGCTTTCGCGGCTTCGGTCAGATTCGATCCGTGGCGCCGCCGGCGACGTCTCCGCCGGTCGCGGAGCCCGGAGCGGGCCATGATGCGGCCCCCGATGCGGCTCCGCCCATCGTGATTCAGGATCAATCCGCGCCGGCAGGGCTGGCCGAGCCGGCCGCGGCATTGCCCCCGGTAATCGAAACGAACGAAGAGGCTGAGGCATCCCCGCCCGATCCGAGCCTCTCGAGCCACGAGCACGCGGCGTTCCGGGAGATCGCGCGCGCGCTGGGAGCGCGGTTTGCCGGCGATGACGCGGGCGCGGCGCCGGCCGAGCGTGGCCTACCCTGCGCCGTGATGCCGTTTCCGGCATCGGCTTCCCGCAGTGTCGATGCGGTTAACCCGGACGCCGCCATGGTGGCGACCCTGGAGCGCATGCCGGCCGGGGTGCTGGTCTACCGCGACAACACCGTGCTGTTCGCCAACCGGCGCCTCCTCGATCTGACCGGCTATGCGGACACGGCGACGCTCGACGCGGCCGGGGGCATCGAGCGCCTGTTCGGTGGTCTGATGCCGCATGCCCGGGCCGAGAGCGACACCCCTGTCGTTCTCACGGCCCGCGATGGCGGCCGCCTCGGCGCTCTGATCGAGCACTCCGTCCTCGACTGGGCCGGGCAACCGGCCGAACTGCTCCTGGCCCGGGACTCCGAACCCAGCGACAGCGTCCGCGCCAACGCCGCCGACGCCCTGGCGCAGGATTTCGCCGGCCGCCGGGGCGCCGAGGCGATCGCGGTGCTGGACCGGATCGAGGACGGGATCGCCACCCTCGACGGGCAGGCCCGCATCCTCGCGTTGAACCGCAGCGCCGCCGTGATCTTCGGCTTGGAGGCGCGCGAAATCGTCGGTGCGAGCTTCCTAAGCCTGTTCGTACCCGAGAACGCGGTCGACCTGCTGGCGCGACTGCATGCGGAGCCCGGTGTCGAGCCGATGGACGCCGCCGTCACGGCGCGGGCCACCGGCATCGCGTTGCGGGTCAAGGTGCTTCCGATGGACGGGGATGGGCCGGTTCGTCTCTGCGCCGTGATCGCCCGCGCTGTCCCTGGAAACCGATCCGAGGTGGAGGATGCGAGTGCCGACGCGGATGACACCACCGTGCGCCGGCAGCCCTTGGATCTCCTCGCCCAGGTGGCCGAGGAGATTCGAACGCCGATCGATGCCATCCTGGCGAGGGCAGACCGTATGCTCGGTGAGCCGCACGGCCCCCTCGGATCCGAGCGCTACCGCGCGTCCCTGCGAGAGATCCATGCCTCCGGCACCCGTGTGCTCGACCGCGTGAACGGCCTCCTCGAACTCGCGCAGATCGAGGCCGGGCGCCTCGATCTGCGCGTGGCGCCGATCCCGCTGAACGAGGTCGTCGCGCTCTGCGTCGCGCAACTCCAGCCCCAGGCCGCCCGGGAGCGGATCGTCCTGCGCACCAGCTTCTCCGCCGACCTCGAGATCCTGATGGCCGACGAGCGCTCGGTGCGCCAGGCCATCCTCAACGTGATCGCCAACGCCATCGCTTACACACCGGCCGGCGGACAGGTCATCGTATCGACCGGCATGGCGGATCGCGGCGATATCGCGCTTCGCGTGCGCGATACCGGCGTCGGCATGACGGCCGAGGAGGTGGCTGGTGCGCTGCAGCCTTTCCGACAGATCGGGCAGGACGGTGTTCGCAGTGGAACCGGCCTCGGCCTACCGCTCACCAAGGCCCTCGTGGAAGCCAATCACGGGCGGTTCCGCATCGACAGCCGACGGGACGATGGCACCCTGGTGGAGATGCTTTTTCCCAGCGCCGCCGCAACCAAGCGGGCCTGAGCCCGGACCTCGCGGGCGCGGAAACCCACGCCCCGCCTTCGCGTTGGACCTCCAGCCATGGAGATTCCGATGCGTGCCTCAATCCTCATCTTCGCTCTCGCGCTGAACCTGCCCATCGCCGCCCAGGCGCAGGATGCCGGGCGCCTGCCGGCGGACGCCAATCTCGGCTCGGCCGGCCAATTTCGGAACATCACCTCCACCGGTGTGACGAAGCCGCCGGGCGGTGCGGGGGCTCCCAACGAGAATCGCGTTTCCGATTCGACCCGAAAGCAGCAGGCGATCGACCGGAAGATCGAGACCGGAATCTGCATTGGGTGCAATTAAAGCGCGCGTGAACAATTTTGCCTGTCTGTCCCGGAACTTTCCCGATCCGCGCTTGCGGCCAGTATGTCCTTGTGCCTAAGACGGTATTCGGAAGACCCGGCTGCGTGAACAGTCGCGATACGATCGGGCACCGACAGGGAAGAAGCGATGGACGAGAAGGTGGTCGAAGTCCGTTCGGCATGGAGCGAGGGCGCTCACGTCGACGACGCGAAGTATCTGGCCATGTATCAGGCATCCGTGAGCGACCCGGAGGCTTTCTGGGCCGAACACGGCAAGCGTATCGATTGGATGACCCCCTTCACGCGCGTGAAGTGCACCAGCTTCGAGCCCGGCAATATCGCGATCAAGTGGTTCGAGGACGGGCGCACCAACGTCGCGCATAACTGTATTGATCGCCATCTCGCGACGCGCGGCGACCAGGTCGCCATCATTTGGGAAGGCGACGACCCGAACGAATCCAAGCACATCACGTATCGCCAGCTTCACTCCGAAGTGGGCAAGATGGCCAACGTGCTGCGCAATCGCGGCGTCGCCAAGGGCGACCGGGTCACGATCTACCTGCCGATGATCCCGGAAGCCGCCTACGCGATGCTCGCCTGCGCGCGCCTCGGCGCGATCCACTCGATCGTGTTCGGTGGTTTTTCGCCGGACTCCCTGGCCGGACGCATCGAGGGCTGTGCCTCGAAGATGGTGATCACCGCCGATGAGGGTCTGCGCGGCGGCCGCAAGGTGCCGCTGAAGGCCAATGTCGACGCCGCCATCGCACGCCTGCCGAAGGACAGCGTGGACCACGTCGTCGTGGTGCGCCGGACCGGTTCGTCGATCGCCATGGAGCCGGGTCGCGACGTCTATTACGACGAGGCCGCCGCACAGGTGACGGACGATTGCCCGGCCGAGCCCGTCGAGGCCGAGCACCCCCTCTTCATCCTCTACACCTCCGGCTCGACCGGCCAGCCGAAGGGCGTCGTCCACACCACCGGCGGCTATCTCGTCTACGCATCGATGACGCACCAGTACGTCTTCGATTACCGCGAGGGTGAGGTCTACTGGTGCACGGCCGATGTCGGCTGGGTCACGGGCCACTCCTACATCGTCTACGGCCCCCTCGCGAACGGCGCGACGACGCTGATGTTCGAGGGAATTCCGACCTACCCCTCGAACTCGCGTTTCTGGGACGTGGTCGACAAACACAAGGTCAACATCTTCTACACCGCGCCCACCGCGATTCGCTCGCTCATGGGCGGCGGCGAAGGCCCCGTGAAGAAGACCTCCCGTGCCTCGCTGCGCGTCCTCGGCTCGGTCGGCGAGCCGATCAACCCGGAAGCCTGGGACTGGTACTACAAGGTGGTCGGCGAATCCCGCTGCCCCATCGTCGACACCTGGTGGCAGACCGAGACCGGCGGTATCCTCATCACGCCGCTTCCCGGCGCCACGAAGCTCAAGCCCGGTTCGGCCACGCGACCGTTCTTCGGTGTCCAGCCCATCGTGGTCGATGCCGAGGGCAAGACCCTGGAAGGACCTTGCGAGGGCAACCTCTGCATCAAGGATTCCTGGCCCGGACAGATGCGCACGGTCTACGGCGACCACGAGCGCTTCGAGCAGACCTACTTCTCCACCTACCCGGGCAACTACTTCACCGGCGACGGCTGCCGCCGGGACTCGGATGGCTATTACTGGATCACCGGCCGCGTCGACGACGTCATCAACGTATCGGGTCACCGGATGGGCACGGCGGAGGTCGAGTCCTCCCTCGTCGCGCACCCGAAGGTGTCCGAGGCGGCCGTGGTCGGCTACCCGCACAACGTCAAGGGCCAGGGTATCTACGCCTACGTCACCCTGATGGAGGGCGAGGAGGGCTCGGACGAATTGCGCAAGGAACTCGTGACCTGGGTCCGCAAGGATATCGGTCCGATCGCCTCGCCGGACCTGATCCAGTTCGCCCCGGGCCTGCCCAAGACCCGTTCGGGCAAGATCATGCGCCGAATCCTGCGCAAGATCGCCGAGGACGAGTTCTCGTCCCTGGGCGACACCTCGACGCTCGCCGAACCGGCGGTGGTCGATGACCTCATCGAGAATCGGCAGAACCGGACGCACTGAACGACGTCGGGTTTCTCGAACGCGCGGCCTCCCTCGGGCAGGCCGCGCGTCATCATGCCAGCATCCAAGCTTCATCGTAACGGGACGCCGGTCCGCCAACAGGCGGTCCCCGGGAGGGTCATGTCATGTCTGATATCGAGACTGCGCGGGTCGCGCAGAACCCGCGCTTCAAGGAGCTCGTTCACGAGCGCACGCGGTTCGGCTGGACGCTCACCATCATCATGCTGGTGATTTATTTCGGCTTCATCGGCCTCATCGCCTTCGACAAGGCGTTGCTCGCCGTGAAGATCGGCGGCGGCACCGCGTCCCTCGGCCTCGTCCTCGGCGTCGCCGTGATCGTGCTCGCCTTCATCCTCACGGGCATCTACGTCCAGCGCGCCAACGGCCGCTTCGACGAGCTGACCGCCGCTCTCAAGCGGGACGTCGGCCGATGAACCAGCTCAAGCACCCCCTCGTCCTCGGCGGCGCGCTCGCCGTCGTCGCGGTCACCGCGGCCTTCGCCGCCGGTCCCGATCTCGGCGCCGTCAAGCAGTCGGCGACGAACTGGCCGGCCATCGGCATGTTCGCGTTCTTCGTGCTGTTCACCCTCGGCATCACCTACAAGGCCGCCAAGGGCACCAAGTCGGCCGCCGACTTCTACGCCGCCGGCGGCGGCATCTCGGCCGGCACCAACTCGCTCGCCATCGCGGGCGACTACATGTCCGCCGCCTCGTTCCTGGGCATCTCGGGCCTGGTCTACACCTCGGGCTTCGACGGGCTGATCTACTCCACCGGCTTCCTCGTCGGCTGGCCGATCGTGCTGTTCCTCATCGCAGAGCGCCTGCGCAACCTCGGCAAGTTCACCTTCGCGGACGTCGCGTCCTTCCGCCTCGACCAGACCTCGATCCGCATCATCTCGGCCACCGGCACCCTCGTGGTGGTGGCGTTCTACCTGATCGCCCAGATGGTCGGCGCGGGGAAGCTGATCCAGCTCCTGTTCGGCCTGCCCTACCTCTATGCCGTCATCATCGTCGGCGTGCTGATGATCGTCTACGTGGCCTTCGGCGGCATGAAGGCGACCACCTGGGTGCAGGTGATCAAGGCCTGCCTGCTGCTGGGCGGCGCCACCTTCATGGCCGGCGCGGTCCTCTACAAGTACGGTTTCAACCCCGAGGCCCTGTTCGCCGCCGCCGTCGCCACCCACCCCAAGGGCGACGCGATCATGGCGCCGGGCGGCCTCGTTTCGAACCCGATCGAGGCGATCTCGCTCGGCGTCGGCCTGATGTTCGGAACCGCCGGCCTGCCGCACATCCTGATGCGGTTCTTCACGGTGTCGGATGCGCAGGCCGCCCGCAAGTCGGTGTTCTACGCCACCGGCCTGATCGGCTACTTCTATATTCTCACTTTCATCATCGGCTTCGGCGGAATCAGTCTCCTGATGTCCGACCCGGCCTACTTCTCCCTCGACGCGGCCGGCGCCTTCGACAAGCTGAAGGGCATGATCGGCGGCACCAACATGGTGGCGGTGAACCTCGCCAACGCCGTGGGCGGCCCGTACTTCCTCGGCTTCATCTCGGCGGTCGCCTTCGCGACCATCCTGGCGGTGGTCGCCGGCCTGACGCTCGCCGGCGCCTCCGCGGTCAGCCACGACCTCTACGCCCAGGTGATCGCCCGCGGGCGCGTCAACGAGGGCGCCGAGGTTCGGCTCTCCAAGATCGCCGCCGTCGTCATCGGCATCGTGGCGATCTATCTCGGCTACGTCTTCGAGAACCAGAACGTCGCCTTCATGGTCGGCCTCGCCTTCTCGGTGGCGGCGAGCTGCAACTTCCCGGTTCTGACGATGTCGATCCTCTGGCGGGGCACCACGACCTGGGGCGCCCTCATCGGCGGCCTCGTCGGCCTCATCGCGGCGGTCGGCATGGTGGTGCTGTCGAAGGCGGTCTGGGTGACGACCTTCGGTAATCCCGTGGCGATCTTCCCCTACGACAACCCGGCCCTGTTCTCGATGCCGCTGGCCTTCCTGACGATCTTCGTCGTCTCGAAGCTCGACAACACCCGGCGCGCGCGCGCCGAGCGGGCTCTGTTCGACGCGCAGTTCGTCCGCTCGGAGACCGGCATCGGCGCCGACGGGGCGCACGCTCACTGAAACGAAGACGCGAGCTTCACTGGGACGAGAGGGGCGCGGCGCGAGCTGCGCCCCTCTTCGTTTTCGCCAGGGTCTTAATCCCTGAGCGCGCGAAAAATATACTTGGTCAACGGCTCAAAAATATCTGAATTCGGTAGTGCGGCCACGCTTTTCTCTATTGGGCAAGCAGATGCCGTCGCTTAGCATCCCGGCACGCGCGCCCTACACAGGTCGACGGATGAGAATTCGCGCCGTCCAGTCGACCCGTTCTTGCGCGCTGGTTCAACACGCCACGGGTGACTGAACGCTCGGGCTGAAAAATTTCTGGAGAAACGTCTCATGGTTGCGTCGAGCGCAATGCCCGTCAGCGATTCGGCCACACGGCCGATGAGCGCCGGCGAGAAGAAGGTCATTCTCGCCTCGTCCCTCGGTACCGTCTTCGAATGGTATGACTTTTACCTTTACGGGTCGCTCGCGGCGATCATCGGCGCGCAGTTCTTCTCGGCCTATCCGGAAGCCACGCGCAACGTCTTCGCGCTGCTCGCCTTCGCCGCCGGCTTCCTCGTCCGCCCCTTCGGCGCCCTCGTGTTCGGCCGCCTCGGCGACCTCGTCGGACGCAAGTACACCTTCCTCGTCACCATCCTGATCATGGGCATCTCGACCTTCGTCGTCGGCCTGCTGCCCTCCTACGCGACCATGAACGAGTACGGTGTCGGTTGGGTCGCCCCCGTGGCGCTGCTGGCTCTGCGCATGCTCCAGGGTCTGGCGCTCGGCGGTGAGTACGGCGGCGCGGCGGTCTACGTGGCCGAGCACGCGCCCCGCGGCCGGCGCGGCTTCTACACCGCCTTCATCCAGACCACCGCGACCCTGGGCCTGCTGCTGTCGCTGATGGTGATCCTGTTCACGCAGATCTACGTGAACGCGAACTACGCCCCCGTCGCCACGACGCTCGCCGACGGCACCGCCGGCACCATCACCCCGTTCGCCGCCTGGGGCTGGCGCATTCCGTTCCTGGTCTCGATCGTGCTCCTCGGCGTCTCGGTCTGGATCCGCCTGCAGATGCAGGAGAGCCCGGCCTTCAAGAAGATGAAGGAAGAGGGTACCGGCTCGAAGGCCCCGCTCTCCGAGGCGTTCGGCCAGTGGCGCAACGCCAAGTGGGCCCTCCTCGCTCTGCTCGGCCTCACCGCCGGCCAGGCCGTGGTCTGGTACACCGGCCAGTTCTACGCACTGTTCTTCCTGCAGACGATCCTGAAGGTCGACCAGTTCACCGCCAACGTGCTCATCGCCTGGTCGCTCATCCTCGGGACCGGCGGGTTCCTGTTCTTCGGCGCGCTCTCCGACAAGATCGGCCGCAAGCCGATCATCCTCGGCGGTTGCGTGATCGCGGCGCTGACGTTCTTCCCGTTGTTCAAGGCGCTGACGGCGGCGGCCAACCCGGCCCTGCATGCCGCCCAGCAGAACACGCAGGTGGTGGTCAAGGCCGACCCGGCGGATTGCTCGTTCCAGTTCAATCCGGTCGGTACCGCCAAGTTCACCAATTCGTGCGACATCGCCAAGGCGCTGCTCGCCCGGTCCGCCGTGAACTACACCACCGAGCCGGCGGCCCCGGGCACCAAGGCCACCGTGACGGTCGCCGGCAAGGAGTTCGCCGCCTCCGATCCGACCTTCGCCAAGGATGTGGGTGCCGCACTCACCGCCGCAGGCTACCCGGGCGCCAACAACCCGAGCATCGTGAAGATCGTCATCGACCCGAAGGACGGCCTTTCGAACTTCGCCAAGATGATCGACATCTTCTCGGCGCAGAAGCTGACCATCATCGGTATCCTGACCATCCTCGTTCTGTACGTGACGATGGTCTACGGCCCGATCGCGGCGGCTCTCGTCGAACTGTTCCCGACGCGTATCCGCTACACCTCGATGTCGCTGCCCTACCACATCGGCAACGGCTGGTTCGGCGGCCTCCTGCCGGCCACCGCCTTCGCCATGGTGGCCCAGACCGGCGATATCTACTTCGGCCTCTGGTACCCCATCGTCATCGCGGTCGCGACCGCCATCATCGGGGCTCTGTTCATCCCCGAGACCAAGGATCGCGATATCTTCACCTACGACGAGGCGCCGGCCCGCTGAACGCAGAGGGTACGCTGCCGGAGGGCCCCGCCGCGAGGCGGGGCCCTTCTTCGTTTCACTGGGCGCCGTTGTTCGGGGGCTGGGTCTGGAAGTCCTCCAGGAGCAGCGCGTGGTCGGCGATGCTCTGGCGCGCATAAGCCATCGCGAAGTCGGCGATCGCCTTGTCGAAGGCCGAGCCCTTGCCGAGGTAGCCGGCGATCATCGTCGCGTCGCCGGAGCGGGCGTGCGCCCGGGCGAGCGTGGTACCGCAGAGGCGGGCATAGGCCTTGGCCCCGCTCTCCGCGAGGATCTCGGCCACGGCCGAGAGCTTCCGGTTCTTGAGCTGGCGCACGTAGTAGGAGCGCCCGCTCTTATCCGAGAACGAGGTCCCAAGGAACGGGTCGCTCGCCGCCTGCATGACCCGCTGGCCGTCGATCACCCGCTGGCCTTCCGAAATCACGGAGAACGGGCGCAGGGCGTGCTGGCCGATCACGGACGGCCGCGCCTCCTTGATCTGCAGGAACAGCGGCGCGCCGTCGGCGTCCGCGTAGACCGCGACGGCGCAGACGAGTCCGACCGAGCCGATGCCGACCACCTTGAAGGCGACGTCGCGCTGCGCGTAGCGCGACACCAGGGTCCAGCGATCTGCACTGAGGCTGTGCGGATAGGCGAGGAGCGCGGCGGCCGCATCCTCCACGGCCTGCGTGAGGCCGTCCTCCCCCTCGTGGAAGATCACCCGATCCTTGTCGGCGATGCGCCAGGCGGCGGGCGCGGCCTCGTCGGGGGCGGTCGAGAGCTTCGGGGCATCGCCCCGGCTCAGGCCGTCCGCGTTCTCCGTCTCGGCTTCCGCGAGAAGCCGGCGGCAGAGATCGCCGTCACCGAGGCGGCCCACCTCGTGCTCGAGGTCGATGCGGCTGTGCCAGACCGCCAGCGGCGACAGGTTGGAGAGGTCGCGCATGTGCTCGCGATAGGCGCGGGCGAGGGCCTTGGCGGCACGGCGCGCCTTCTCCTCGCCGTGTGGAAGGGACGCCAGGGCGACGCTGGCGGCCAAGCGCTTCACGTCGAGGGTGAAGTCCACGTTCCACAGGGTCTCGTCGAAGTCGTTGATGTCGAAGAGGGTCTGTCCCTCGGGGCTGCGGTAGACGCCGAAATTGCCGATGTGGCAGTCGCCGCAGGCCTGGACCGGGATGCCCGGGACCGGAACGCCCTCGAGGTCGGCCGCCATGACGGCCGCTGCCCCGCGCAGGAAGGCGAAGGGCGTCTCGCGCATCCGCTCATAGCGGAGCGGGATCAGCGGCGGGAGCCGGCCCTGATCGCCCGCGCGCAGGATCGCGAGGGGATCGCGGGCCGGGTCCGGCCGCCACTGGCCGTGCGATTCGCGCGAGACCCGCTCGCGCAGGCGCTTGCCGGCCGCGCGTCGCTCTTCGCGGCTGGTCGGAGTGTTCGTGTCGGTCATGGAAAGGCAGCCTTGTCGATGCGGCGAGCGCTCGCGCGCGTCCGCGTTCCGGCGGGGAATCAGTGCCGGAAATGGCGGTGTCCGGTGAACACCATGGCGAGGCCGGCCGCGTCGGCGGCCTCGATCACGTCGGCGTCGCGCATGGAGCCGCCGGGCTGGATCACCGCCGTGGCGCCGGCCTCCGCCGCTGCGATCAGTCCGTCGGCGAAGGGGAAGAACGCGTCCGAGGCGACCACCGAGCCTTTCGCGAGGCTCTCGGCGACGCCGAGGCGACGCGCGCCCTCCGCTGCCTTCCAGGCGGCGATGCGGGAGGAATCCACCCGCGACATCTGGCCGGCGCCGATGCCCACCGTGGCCCCGTCGCGGGCATACACGATGGCGTTCGACTTGACGTGCTTGGCCACCCGGTAGGCGAAGCGCAGGTCGGCGTATTCCTGCGGGCTCGGCGCGCGCCGCGTCACCACGCGCAGCGGCATGTCGTCGACCACCGCGGCGTCGCGCGCCTGCACCAGCAGCCCTCCCGAAAGGGTCTTCACGGTCTCGCCGGCCCCGCGCGGGTCGGGCAGGCCATCGGCCAACAGGAGGCGCAGATTCTTCTTGGCGGCCACGATCGCGATGGCCTCCTCGGTGGCGTCGGGCGCGATGATGACCTCCGTGAAGATCTCCACGATCCGGCGTGCGGCCTCCGCGTCGAGGGTTCGGTTCAGGGCCACGATGCCGCCGAAGGCGGAGGTCGGATCGCAACTCAGGGCGCGCTCGTAGGCCTCGACGAGGCTCGTCCCCTCGGCGACGCCGCACGGGTTGGCATGCTTGATGATCGCCACGGCGGCCGAGCGGACCGGGTCGAATTCGGCCACGCACTCGTAGGCGGCGTCGGTGTCGTTGAGGTTGTTGTAGGAGAGCTCCTTGCCCTGGAGCTGGCGGGCGGTGGCGACGCCGGGCCGGGTCGGGCCGGGCGACCGGTAAAAGGCCGCGCCCTGGTGCGGGTTCTCTCCGTAGCGGAGCGACTGGGCGAGGCTGCCGCCGAAGGTCCGGAAGGCCGGCGCCGGGTCCGGCTCGATCTGGCCCGCGAGCCAATTCGCGATGGCGGCGTCGTAGGCGGCGGTTCGCGCATAGGCCTTCTGGGCGAGGCGGCGCCGGGTGCG
>NZ_JAIEOF010000428.1 GCF_019750675.1 Methylobacterium sp. | reverse complement strand
CGGGCGAGGAAGGCCGAGCCGAGGGGAATGATGCTGTCGTCGAAGTCGAAGCTCGCATTGTGCAGGCCGGGGCCCGGCGTCGAGCCGATCCACGCATAGGCGCCAGGCACCCGCGCGACCATGTCGGCGAAATCCTCGCTGCCCATGCGGGGCTTCGACTGGTCGTCGACGCCCTCGGGGCCGAACAGCTCGCGGGCGATGTCGGCCGCCGCCGCCGCATGCTCCGGGCTGTTCATCAGCACGGAGAACACGTCGCGGATGTCGACGTCGATGGTGGCGCCGTAGGCCGCGGCGATGCCCTTGGCGATCTCGTGGATGCGGGTGGTGACGAGGGTGCGCAGGTCCGCATCGAAGGTCCGCACCGTACCGGTGATGTGGGCGCCCTCCGGAATGACGTTGTAGGCCGCGCCCGCGTGGAACTGCGTGATGGAGAGCACCGCGCTCTTGAGCGGGTCGGCGTTGCGCGAGACGATCGACTGCAGCGCCTGGACCAGGGTGGAGCCGACCACGATCGGGTCGATGCCTTGCTGCGGTTGGGCCGCGTGGGCGCCGCGCCCGGTGATGCGGATGTCGAAGAAATCCGCCGCCGCCATGGCCGGGCCGGGCCGCAGCTTGATCTTGCCGTGCGGGCCGTTGGGCTGGTTGTGGATCGCGTAGATCTCGTCGCAGGGAAACGTCTCGAACAGACCGTCCGCGATCATCGCGCGGGCGCCGCCCTGGCCCTCCTCGGCCGGTTGGAACACGAACAGGGCGGTGCCGTCGAAGTCGCGGGTCTCGGCGAGGTAGCGCGCCGCACCCAGCAGCATCGTGGTGTGCCCGTCATGCCCGCAGGCGTGCATCTTGCCCGGGACCGTCGAGCGGTAGGGCAGGTTGGTCTCCTCCTCGATCGGCAGCGCGTCCATGTCGGCGCGCAGGGCGATCCGCCGGCCGGACCCGGTGCGCCCTTCCAGCACGCCCACCACCCCGGTGCCGCCGATGCCGCGATGCACGGCGATGCCGTAGCGCGCCAGTTCCTCGGCCACGATGCCGGAGGTGCGGACCTCCTCGAAGCCGAGCTCGGGATGGGCGTGGAAGTCGCGGCGGATGGCCACGAGGTCGTCGGCGAAGCTCTTGATGCGGTCGATGGGACTCACGGGGTTTCCTCAGGTCTCTGGCGTCTGGTCTGCGGAGGGTGTCGCCTCCGGCGCGGCCTCAGGCAAGTCGGATGCCGGACAGTCCCCGGTTTCGCGCCGGAACGGCGTCAGCGTGTCCAGGACTTCGGCGGCTTCCAGCACGTGTTCGCGCTCGCGCGCCAAGTAATCGGCCACCGCCCGGCGCAGGGCCGGATCGGCGATGTCGTGGGCCGAATGCATGAGGACGGGGCGGTAGCCCCGCGCGAGCTTGTGCTCACCTTGGGCCCCCGCCTCGACGCGCTTCAGTCCGCGCGCGATGGCGAAGTCGATGGCCTGATAGTAACAGACCTCGAAATGCAGGAAGGGATGATCCTCGACGCAGCCCCAGTTGCGGCCGTAGAGAGCCACATCCCCGATGAAGTTGATGGCACCGGCGATGAAGCGGCCCTCGCGCCGGGCCATCACCAGCAGCACCCGCTCGGGCATGCGCGCGCCGATGAGCTCGAAGAATTTGCGGTTCAGGTAGGGCCGCCCCCACTTGCGCGCGCCGGTATCGGCGTAGAATTCGTAGAATGCGTCCCAGTGGGCGGGGGTCAGGTCGGCGCCGGTGACGTGCTCGATGGTGATGCCGGGCGCAAGCGCGTCGCGGCGTTCGCGCCGGATCGCCTTGCGCTTGCGGGAGGCCAGCGCCCCGAGGAAATCCTCGAAGCTGGCATAGGCGGCATTGTCCCAGTGGAACTGCTGGTCGACGCGCTGGAGGAAGCCCAGAGCCCCGGCCTGGTCCCACTCGCGCTCCTGCATGAAGGTGACGTGGATCGAGGAGGCCTTGGTCTCGGTGCGCAGCGCCCGCAGGCCGGCGACGATCGCCGAGGCCGCCTCGTTCACGTCCTGCCCCGGCGCGATGAGGAAGCGCGGGCCGGTGACGGGGGTGAAGGGCACGCTGACCTGGAGCTTCGGGTAGTAGCTGCCCCCGGCCCGCTCGTAGGCGTCCGCCCAGCCATGGTCGAAGACGTACTCGCCCTGGCTGTGGGACTTCAGGTAGCAGGGCGCCACCCCGACGAGGCGGCCCTCGCGCTCCACCATCACGTGCAGGGGGAGCCAGCCGACTTTTCGCGAGACGCAGCCGGAATCCTCCAGCGAGGACAGGAAGGCGTGCGAGACGAAGGGGTTGTGGGTCTCGTCACCACCCGAGAGGGTCTCGGCCGAGGTGGCGCAGGCATCCCACGCGTCCGCCGCGATCCCGGCGAGCCCCGGCACCGCGCGCACCTGCAGCTCCGTCACGGTCTCGGCCGGGGCGCCGGGTTCATCGCCGGACCGAGGAGTTTCGCCGGGAATATCCATGGACGGGCAATCTAGGCCCCGCGACCCGGCGGGCCAAGGGCGGCGCGGGGTCCCGCGCCGTCGCAGGGGCGGGTCGACCTAGGGACAGAACCCCTCGAACACCATCTGGTCGGCATGGGTCTCGGCGTGCCGGCGCTGATCCGGGTTGCGCACGGTCCAGGTCATCACCGGCCGTTGTCCCAGCAGCCGGCACAGGAACGCGGGCCCGCAGGGCAGGTCGTCCACCCGCCAGGACAGGAAATCCGGCCGGGTCTCGTCGAAGTGCAGGAGGTCGGAGAGCGCGCGCCGCAGGCTCGGCGCCAGCGTCGCGTAGGCCGGGTCCTCCTGTCGGGTCTCGGCGACGATGCCGCGCGGAAGCTCCGGCGCCAGGGTCCGCAGGGCGGCGACGACGTGCGGATCGAAGGATTTGAGCGCCACGGGGCCGTCATAGGCGGTCGCCAGGGTGGCGACGCGCTCGGCGAGCCGCAGGTCACCGGTGTAGCGCGACTTCACCTCGATCACGAGGGGCGTGCGGCCGCCGATCCGGGCGAGGAAATCCGGCAGGGTCGGGATACGCTCGGCGCTCCCCGCCACAGCCAGTCCCGCGAGGGCGGCGGCGGGGCGCGCGCCGACCGCCTCCGCAGCCGTGGTCAGGCGGCCCAGGGTCTCGTCGTGGAACACCATCGCCTCGCCGTCGGCGCTGAGCTGCACGTCGCACTCGATGGCGTAGCCGCCGGCCATCGCCGCCTCGGCGGCGGCAGCCGTGTTCTCGGGTACGCCGGCCGCCCGGTCGTGCAGGCCGCGATGGGCGATGGGACGGGCGGTGAGCCAGTCGGGGGCGTTCGGGGTCATTTGACCTCGAACATCGCCTCGACCTCGACGGCCGCGTCGAGGGGCAGTTCGGCGACGCCGACGGTGGAGCGGGCGTGGCGGCCACGGTCGCCCAGGACCTCCACCATGAGGTCGGAGGCGCCGTTCATGATGCCGGCGAGCCCCGCGAAGGTCGGGACCGCGTTGATGAAGCCGCCGAGGCGGATGCACTGCACGACCCCGCGCTCGAGGTCGCCCACCGCCGCCTGCACCTGGGCCAGCACGTTGAGGGCGCAGAGCCGGGCCGCGGCGATGCCGTCCTCCGCCGAGACCTCGGCCCCGAGCTTGCCCGTGTGGGCGGCGGCGATCTTGCCGTCGGCGCCGAAGCAGATCTGGCCGGAGATCACCACGAGGTTGCCGCTGCGCACGAACGGCACGTAATTCGCAACGGGTGCGGCGGCCTTCGGCAGGGTCAGGCCGAGGGCTTCCAGGCGTTCCGTGACGGTGCTCATGCTGCGTCGTTCCTCTCGTGTGCGGCCGACTCTGGCGGGTCGGCGTGTCCGGCCTGACGCGGCTCTGAGCACTTCCGGGCGCAGGGTGCAAGGCATGACGCACGGCGAACCGCGTGCCGCGCACGACAGCCTAATTGGCAGGCATGTCAGGGATATGAACCCGGTCTGTCGTTGACAGAATTGGACATTTCTCTAGTAATCGCGCGCGTGCCGCCCCATCCGAGGCGGCACTTTCATTTGGTGCGGTCGCGCTGCCGAAGCGCCGCCGCGAGACACGGGAAGACGGAATCGTGACATCCGCCCTTCTGCCGACCTATGCCCGGGCCCCCATCGCCTTCGAGCGCGGCGAGGGCGCATGGCTCGAGGCGCGCGGGGGCGAGCGATACCTCGACTTCGGCGCCGGCATCGCGGTGAACGCGCTCGGCCACGCCCACCCGCACCTCGTGGCGGCCCTGACCGAGCAGGCGGGCAAGCTCTGGCACACCTCGAACCTGTTCGAGATCCCGGAGGGCGAGCGGCTCGGCCGGCGTCTCGTGGACGCGACCTTCGCGGACGTGGCCTTCTTCGCCAATTCGGGCGCCGAGGCCAACGAGGCCGCCATCAAGATGGCGCGCAAGTACCACGCGGCCGGCGCCCATCCGGAGCGCTTCCGGATCGTCACCGTCGAAGGCGCCTTCCACGGCCGGACCCTGGCCACGATCGCGGCCGGCGGCCAGCAGAAGTACATCGAGGGCTTCGGCCCGAAGGTCGACGGTTTCGACCAGGTGCCCTTCGGCGACCACGACGCCCTGCGGGCCGCCATCGGCCCGGAGACCGCCGCGATCCTGATCGAGCCGATCCAGGGGGAGGGCGGCGTCCGCCCGGTGCCGCCGCAATGCCTGCGCGGCCTGCGCGCGCTCTGCGACGAACACGGCATCCTGCTGATCATGGACGAGGTCCAGACCGGGGTCGGGCGCACGGGCAAGCTCTTCGCGCACGAGTGGGCGGGGGCGGCCCCCGACATCATGAGCGCGGCCAAGGGCATCGGCGGCGGGTTTCCGCTGGGCGTCTGCCTCGCCACGGCAGAGGCCGCGCGCGGCATGACGGCCGGCAGCCACGGCACCACCTTCGGCGGCAACCCGCTGGCCATGGCGGTGGGCAACGCCGTCCTGGACGTGGTGCTGGCCGACGGCTTCCTCGACCACGTCCAGCGCATGGGCCTCATCCTGAAGCAGCGCCTGGCCGCCCTGCAGGACCGACACCCGAGCGTCATCGCCGATATCCGCGGCGAAGGCCTGATGCTCGGCCTCAAGCTCCACGTGCCCAACACCGCGTTCACGGCCGCCGCCCGCGACGCGCACCTGCTGGTGATCCCGGCGGGCGACAACGTGGTGCGCCTGCTGCCGCCGCTGATCATCACGGAAGCCGACGTGGCGGAGGCGGTCACCCGCCTCGACACGGCGGCCGGGCGCCTCGGGACGCGCCTGCGCGGCGCCGCCGAGTAGCCGGACCGCCGCCCGCCCTTCCGGCCGCGACGCCGGACCTGCCCGGACCGGGCCAGCCTCGACCGGAACCGCCCGAACCGGGACCACGCACACGAAGAACGGACCGATGACCACGACACTGAACGGGACCGGCCACGGAACCCGCCACTTCCTCGACCTCAAGGATTTCTCGGCCGAGCAGCTGCGCACGGTTTTGGACGCCGCCGCCCGCATCAAGGCGCGCCGCCGCAAGGGCGAGCTGGCCGAGGACCGTCCCCTCATCGGCAAGACCCTGGCGATGGTGTTCGACCGGCCCTCGACCCGCACCCGCGTGTCGTTCGACGTCGGCATGCGCGAACTCGGCGGCGAGACCCTGATGCTGACGGGCAGCGAGATGCAGCTCGGCCGTGGCGAGACCGTGGGCGACACCGCCCGCGTGCTCTCGCGCTACGTCGACGCGATCATGATCCGCATCCTCGACCACGGCCTGATGCTGGAGCTGGCCGAGTACGCCACCGTGCCGGTGATCAACGCCCTGACCAAGGTCTCGCACCCCTGCCAGATCATGGCCGACCTTCTGACCTTCGAGGAGCATCGCGGGCCGATCCGGGGCCGCACCGTGGCCTGGTCGGGAGATGCCAACAACGTGCTCGCCTCCTGGGTGCACGCCGCCGCGCGCTTCGACTTCACCCTCAACATCGCGGCGCCGCCGGAACTGTCGACGCCCCAGCCGCTCCTCGATTGGGCCAAGGCGGAGGGCGCCACCGTCAACGTCACCACCGATGCCTACGCGGCCGTGGACGGAGCGGACGCGGTGGTCACCGATTGCTGGGTCTCCATGGGCGACGAGGACGACCAGCACCGGCACAACCTGCTCGTGCCCTACCGGGTCGATGCCCGCCTGATGGCGGCCGCGGCCAAGGACGCGATCTTCATGCACTGCCTGCCGGCCCATCGCGGCGAGGAAGTCACCGCCGAGGTGATCGACGGGCCGCAATCCGTGATCTTCGACGAGGCCGAAAACCGCCTGCACGCCCAGAAGGGAATCCTCGCCTGGTGCCTGCGGGCCCACGGCCTCTGAGGCGGGCATCCCGCACGCGCCGCGGCCCGGCCCCGTCGCGCCGCCGCGCCCGGATGCCTATATAGGGCTTACATCCCTGCCCGAGGGTTGGGCGCGGCCGCGCGACGAGCGCGGCCGTTCCGACCGGTGCGCCGCCGATTCCCCTCGGCGATCCCCTGACCATGATCCTGACCCCGAGGGGTCGCGTGGTCCGTGGCCCAGCCCTCGCGTTCGTCGAGCCCGATCGGAGCTGCCATGACTTCTGGAACGCCTGCTGGAACGACCGCCGGACACGGAGCCCCCCTCCTCATCGAGGGCGACGACGACGTCGTGCTGCCCTTCGCCGTCGAGGCGCTGGACGTGCGCGGCCGCGTGGTCCGGCTCGGCCCGGCCGTCGACACCATCCTGCGCCGCCACGGCTATCCGGACGCGGTGGCGCGCCTCCTCGGGGAGGCGGCGGCCCTCACGGTGCTCCTCGGCTCGTCCCTGAAGTTCGAGGGCCGCTTCCAGCTCCAGACCAAGACCGACGGCCCCGTCGCGATGATCGTCGTCGATTTCGAGGCGCCCGACCGCCTGCGCGCCACCGCGCGCTTCGATACCGGCCGGGTCGAGGCCCTCGGCGCCGGACCGCTGCAGGACGGGGACCTGATCGGGCAGGGTCATCTGGCCATGACCATCGACCAGGGCCCGACCAGCAGCCGGTACCAGGGCGTCGTTGCCCTGGAGGGCCAGAGCCTGGAGGAGGCGGCGCACCAGTATTTCCGCCAGTCGGAGCAGATCCCGACCCAGGTCCGCCTCGCGGTGGCCGAGCAATATGCCGGCGGCGCCCGGACCTACCGGGCCGGCGGCCTGCTGGTGCAGTTCCTGCCCCAATCCATCGACCGCGCGCGCCTGGCCGACCTGCCGCCCGGCGACATCCCCGAGGGCCACGTCCACCTCGACGCGCATGGGATGCCCGAGGACGATGCCTGGGTCGAGGCCCGCAGCCTCGTCTCCACCATCGAGGACCACGAACTCGTCGACCCCGAGGTCTCGGCCGAGCGCCTGCTCTACCGCCTGTTCCACGAGCGCGGCGTGCGGGTATTCGAGGCGCAGGGCGTGCGCGAGCAGTGCCGCTGCTCCCCCGAGCGGGTGATGGGCATGATCACCTCGTTCTCGCCCCAGGAGCGCCGGGACATGATCGCCGACGATGGCCGCATCGGCATCACCTGCGAGTTCTGCTCGCGGCGCTACGACCTCGATCCGGCGGCGGTGGAAGCGGAGGTTGCGGCGCAGGGCATCGCACCGCCTGACGTTGCCGCTTCGGACGTCGCCAGCCGATCGAACGGCTGAATTCGGGCTCCGGCGACAAGAGTTTCGGTCCGAGAAGCAAGCTTGACCGTATCATATTGCAGTACAGCGTAGCAGGTCACCATCGGCTCAGAAGTTTCCGATTGAACCGTTCCTGAGGGTTCGACGTTTCGGGTTTCTCAAATGTGCTCAACAAGAGTCCTGGAGGAACGTCGATGAAAACTTTCGTGGTCGGTTTGACGGCTTTGCTGATGACGACGTCGGCCTATGCGCAGGGTGCCAGCCAGGCGGGCGGCGCCGGTGGTGAAGCTGGCGCGCGCGGTGGGGCCGCCGCGCGGAGCCAGGGCGGCGGCGAGGGGGCCTCGGGCGCCCGCGGCGAGATGGGCGGCCGGGCCGAGGCCAGCGGGCGCCGTGATGGCGGGGGCATGGAGGCCGGCGGCCGTGGCGACACGGCGGCCCGGGATTCGCAGGGCCGAGATTCGCAGGGCCGAGATTCGCAGGGCCAGGAATCCCGAGGCAAAGAATCCCGAGGCAAGGACGCGCAGGGCCGCAGCGCGGAGCGCGGTGACCGGGACGGTGCGCGGGGCGACCGTTCCGATGACCGGGCGACGCGCACGTCCTCCCGCGAGGACCGCGTCGGCGGCCGCGAGCAGCGCGACCGCGTCTCCGTCCAGTCGCGGAGCGAGACGCGCAGCGAGCGCTTCGAGGGCGGGCGCCGCTCGGGTCGCTTCGTCTTCATCGGTGGCCAGCGCGTGGTCTACGGCTCACCGGAATATCGCCGCCTCGTCACCGTCGAGCATCGCGGCGGTGACCGCGTGGTCGAGCGCTCGCGCCGGCGCTACGTCACCATCCGGGGCCAGCGCGTCCTCTACGGCTCGCCCCAGTACCGGCGCCTCGTGCGCGTCGAGGAGACGACGACCCGCCGTCCCGGCACCCGCTACGTCGTCGTGCGCGGCCAGCGCGTCCTCTACGGCTCGCCGGAATATCGCCGCCTGACGGTGACCGAGCGCCGCGGCGTCACCGTCGGCGCCCGTTTCGAGGAGCGCGGCTTCCGCGGCAAGGCCGTCTCGTCCCGCACCGACGAGCGGCGTGACAGCCGGCAGGAGACCACCCGAAACGTCCGCTCGACGCAGAGCGAGTCGCGGGACGGCATCCGCAACGCCGATACCCGCCAGCAGGGCGGCCGCAACGGCGCCTCGGCCGAGCGCGGCATGAACCGCGACCGTGGGACCGAGGGCTCGGGCATCCGCAACGCGGCCGACCGGTCGGGCGGCGCCGAGCGCGGCACCATGAACACCAGCAACCAGACCGGGGGCAACGAGCGCGGCATGAATACCGGCGCGCAGGGCGGCAAGTCCGGCGGCGGCATGGGGAATGGCGGCGGCGCCGGCGAGCGTACCGGCGGTCAGGGCGGTGCGGGTCGCAACTGATCGCTAAGCGTCGACCACAGGACCTGAACGCGGCGCCGGACCTCCACGCGGAGGCCCGGCGCTCAGGCCTTGAGGACGGGATCGGCGATGTCGCCGCCGCCCCGGCGGGCGAGATAGGCCGGCTGGAACAGGCACATCCGCACCGCGTCGCGGTACTTGCCGTTGACGAAGAACTCGTCCTTCAGGATGCCCTCGGGCTTGAACCCGCAGCGCTCGTAGATCCGCACCGCGCGGGCATTGTCCTTGTCCACGTGCAGGTAGAGCTTGTGGATGTTGAGGACGCTGAAGGCGTAGTCCATGGCGATGCGGGTGGCGCGCGGCGCGTAGCCCTGGCCCTGGAAGGCCGGGTGGATCGCGATCTGGAATTCGCAGCGCCGGTGCAGGTGGTTGATCTCGACCAGCTCGACGAGACCGGCGGGCGCGCCCTCCGAATTGGCGATGATGAAGCGCCGCTCCGTCTGGTTGTGGATGTTGCGCTCGTAGAGTTGCGCCAGTTCGGCGAAGGACTCGTAGGCCTCCTCGAACCAGTAGCGCATGATGCTGTCGTTGTTGTTGAGCTGATGCACGAACATCAGGTCCTCGCGCTCCAGCGGGCGCAGCTTCACCGGCCCGTCCGCCGCGATGGTCCGGGACACGAAGGCCGTCATGGCGCCACGCACGCGGCGATGAGCCGGTCCATGAAGGCCTCCCCGGCCTGCAGGGCCGCCAGGGTGATGTACTCGTCCGGTTGGTGCGCCTGGTCGATGGAGCCCGGGCCGCAGACCACGGTGGGGATGCCGGCGACCTGGAAGCGCCCGGCCTCGGTGGCGTAGGGCACCGAGATCGTGTGGTTGCGCTCCGCCACCCGGAGCGCCAGCCGCTCGGCCGCCGAGCCGGGCTCGGAGGCGAGACCGGGCACCGAGACCTCCTCCAGGGTCTCGATCCGCCCGTAATCGCCGTAGCGGTTGAGCCGGTCGCGCAGCACGGTGCGCACCTTGGCCTCGAACAGGGCGGGGATCTCGCCCATGTCGAGGTCGGGCAGGCCGCGGAACTCCCAGTGGAAGGTGCAGACCTTGGGCAGGATGTTGCGGGCCGTGCCGCCCGCGATGGTGCCGACATGCACGGTGGTGGCGGGCGGGTCGAAGCGCCCCGAGGCGTCGCCGCGCGCGATCATCGCGTCGGCGATCCGGTTCAGTTCCGAGACGAGGTCGGCTGCCGCCATCACGGCGTTGGCGCCGAGCATCGGCTTGGCCGAATGCGCCTCGTGGCCGTGCACCGTGGTGAGGTAGGTGACGATGCTCTTGTGCGCGTCGGCCACTTCGAGGTCGGTGGGCTCGCCGACGATCACCGCGCCGGGGCGCGGCAGGTCGGCGCCGAAGCGCGCGATGGTGTCGGCGACGCCGAGGCAGGTCGTCTCCTCGTCGTAGGACAGGAGGATGTGGATCGGGCGCTTGAGGTCGGCGGCCTGGAAGCGCGGGATCGCCGCGAGGGCCAGGGCGCAGAAGCCCTTCATGTCGACGGCCCCGCGCCCGTAGGCGCGCCCGTCCGCCACCCGCAGGATGAAGGGGTCGGTGCTCCAGGCCTGGCCCGTCACCGGAACCACGTCGGTATGGCCCGAGAGCACGACGCCGCCGTCGACGTTCGGCCCGATGGTGGCGAACAGGGCCGCCTTGTCGCCGGTCGCGTTCGGCACGCGGACGAAGGGCACGCCGAGATCGTCGAGGGAGGCCGCCACGCTGTCGATCAGCGCGAGGTTCGATTTCGAACTCTCGGTGTCGAAGGCCACGAGCCGCGCCAGCCAGTCGAGGGTCTCCGGGCGCGGGCCTTCGGTGGACACGGCCCTAATGCACGCTGCGCCGGACATGGGGAGAATCCAGCGAGAAGGCCGGGATTTCCGCCTCGAAGCTCTCACCGCCATGGGTGGCCATGGTGTAGCTGCCGGCCATCAGGCCGTCCGGCGTGGTGAGGGGGCAGCCGCTGGTGTAGCTGAAGGATTCGCCGGGCTCGAGCACCGGCTGCTTGCCGACGACCCCGGCGCCGCGGACCTCCTGGGTTTCCCCACGCCCATCGACGATGCGCCAGTGGCGCGAGCGCAGTTGCACCTGCTCCGAGCCGTTGTTCACGATCTCGACCGTGTAGGCGAAGAAGTAGCGGCTCTCGGCCGGGGACGATTCTTCCTCGACGAAGCGTGGCATGACGGTCACGCTGATCCCGCGCGTCTGAGCCTTGTACATCGCCGTCTCTGCCTCCCTGGCCGGACCTGAACCCCGAGCGCGCTGCGTTCGCGACAAGCACAGGGCGTCGTGGTACGGCCCTCGCAAAACCGCGTCAATCGCGACGAATGCGGGGATGCCCGCCCAAGATCGAGGTCCGTGTCCCGTGGTCGAGGAGACCGTTTCGCGCTCCGCCCTGCCGTCGCCCGGCCGGGCGCTCCTCGCCAGCCTCGCCATCGCGGGCCTGGCCGGGGCCTTCGCCTGGTCCGCGCCCGAGCGCAACGGCTGGGCCGCGGGGGCGCTCGCCGGGGCGCTGATCCTCGACGGGCTGGCGCAGGCGGCGGGAGCCTGGCTCGCACGGCGCGGGGATGGCCCGCCCCGAATCGCCGGCCTGCCCTCGCTGGTGCTGGCCTTTGGGCCGGGCGCCGGCCTCGGGGCCGTCCTGTTCGCCGCCGCCCTGCTGGCGTGGCCCGCCGGGTTTCCGCTGCTGGCGAGCGCACTGGCCGGGCTCGTCGCCATGGGCGCCATCGCGCGCCTGGTCCTCGCCTGGATCGTCCTGCGGATCGACCGAGACCCGGACGCTTAACCGGACCTTAGGCGATCCGGCCGCAATCGTGCAGGATACGGCGTTCCCGCCCCGGTCGCCGGGGCGGTGCCCGAGTGATCAGCGGGTGGTGCGAACGGATGCCGGACGCGATGCAGGACGGGGCGGACAGCCGCCAGCACGGAATTCTGGCCGCGGCCGGGATCGATGCCCTGACGCGCGCGGGCGCGATCCGGCCCGACACGCCCTACGCCCCCGACCAGATCCAGCCCGCGAGCCTCGACCTGCGCCTCGGCGCCCGGGTGTTCCGTGTGCGCACCAGCTTCCTGCCCGGCGCCCGCACGGTCTCGGCCTGCATCGCGGCCTTCGCGCTGCACGAGATGGACCTGGCGCAGGGGGCGGTGCTGGAGACGGGCTGCGTCTACATCGCCGAGTTGCAGGAGCACCTCGCCCTGCCGGACGACCTTGCCGCCAGCGCCAATCCGAAGAGTTCGACCGGCCGCATCGACGTCTTCACCCGGGTCATCACCGACCGGGGCGCCGCCTTCGATCAGGTCGAGGCCGGCTATAACGGGCCGCTCTATGCGGAGATCTCGCCCCGCACCTTCCCGGTGAAGGTCCGCACCGGCTCGCGCCTGTCGCAGATCCGCTTCCGGCGCGGCGAGCCCCGCCTCACCGATGCCGAGCTCGCCGCCCTGCACGCGGCCTCGCCCCTGGTCGACGCCCTGAGCCCGACCTTCCAGGGCGGCATCGGCGTCTCGATCGACCTCTCGGGCTTCTCCGGCCTCGTTGGCTACCGCGCCCGGCGCCATACCGGCCTCGTCGACGTGGACGCGCCCGGCGCCCACCGGGCGGTGGACTTCTGGGAGCCGCTGCACGCCGATCCCACGCGGGCGCTGATCCTCGATCCCGGCCAGTTCTACATCCTGGCCTCCAAGGAGGCGGTGCAGGTGCCGCCCGACTTCGCCGCCGAGATGGTGCCGTTCGACCCCCTGGTGGGCGAATTCCGGGTCCACTACGCCGGCTTCTTCGATCCGGGCTTCGGCTTCGCCGCCGCCGGCGGTGCCGGCGCCCGCGCCGTCCTCGAGGTGCGCTCGCGCGACGTGCCGTTCCTCCTCGAGGACGGCCAGATCGTCGGCCGCCTCGTCTACGAGCGCATGGCCGAGCGTCCGGCCACCCTGTACGGATCGGGGGCGGGCTCCAACTACCAGGCCCAGGG
>NZ_JAIEOF010000037.1 GCF_019750675.1 Methylobacterium sp. | reverse complement strand
TCATCGGGGCACCTGTCCGCTTGGGCTAACGCACCAATGGAATACGGTATACCAGAGCGTTTGCAAGCCGCACCTGTGAGTCAGGCGGGCACTGTCGATCGCGCGCCCGGCCGGCTCGGCCCTCCCGGTGCCCGGTCGCTCCAGCGGTTCGGCCGGGCCTTTCCCCGATCCTGTCCGCCACGGTATCGCGCGTCTCCCTCGTCAGGCCGCCCGCGCCGGGTCTATGCCGTCAGGTGCCGCAGAAGGTCTGCAGCACCCGCTCGTGCGGCTGGGGTGGCTCGGCATAGGCCGCGAAGGCGGGCTGGTCGTCGTAAGGTCGGGCCAGAACCGTCACGAGTTCGTGGAAGGGCGCGAAGTCGTCGCGGGCGATCGCCGCCTGGATCACTGCCTCGACCCGGTGGTTGCGCGGGATGAAGGCCGGGTTGACCCGGTCCATCGCCGCCCGGCGCGCGGCCGGGTCCAGTGGCTCGGTGGCGAGCCGCGCCCGCCAGCGGGTCGCCCAGGCGTCGTAGAGCCCCGGGTCACCGAACAGCGCGCGCACCGCCGCGTCGCCCTCCGGGCCGAGGGCGGCCTGCCCGAGGCGCCGGAAAGTCAGGGTGAAGTCGGCGCCGCCGGCCTGCATCGCCTCCAGGAGGGCGCGCCCGAGCTCGCCGTCCGCGTCCTGGTCCGTCGTGAGGCCGAGCTTGGCCCGGAGGCCGCCGTAATAGGCCGCCTCGAACCGGGGGCCGAAGACGGCGAGGCCATCCTGCGCCACGGCGATGCCCGCCTCGGCCTCGTGCGCAAGCAGGGGCAGGAGCGCCTCGGCGAACCGGGTCAGGTTCCAGTGCAGGATGCCGGGCTGGTTGCCGTAGGCGTAGCGGCCGTACTCGTCGATGGCGCTGAACACGGCGGAGGGATCGTAGGCGTCGAGGAAGGCGCAGGGCCCGAAATCGATGGTCTCGCCGGAGACCGCGCAATTGTCGGTGTTCATCACCCCGTGGATGAAGCCCACGAGGAGCCAGCGCGCGACGAGGTCGGCCTGCCGCTCCACCACCCGGGTCAGCAAGGCGGCGTAGGGGTTCGGGGCCTCCGCCAGGTCCGGGTCGTGCCGGCCGATGACATGGTCGGCCAGCGCCCGGACGCCGTCCACGTCGCCCCGCATGGCGAAGTACTGGAAGGTGCCGACGCGGATATGGCTGGTGGCGACCCGGGTCAGGACGCCGCCGGGCAGCACCGTCTCGCGCATCACCGAATCCCCCGTGAGCACCGCCGCCAGGGCGCGAGTGCTTGGGATGCCGAGCGCCGTCATGGCCTCGCTGACGATGTATTCGCGCAGGACCGGTCCGAGGGCGGCACGGCCGTCGCCCCGCCGGGAGAACGGCGTCGGGCCCGACCCTTTCAACTGAATGTCGCGGCGCAGGCCGTCGCGGCCGACGACCTCGCCGAGGAGAATCGCCCGTCCGTCGCCGAGTTGGGGCACGCGGTTGCCGAACTGGTGGCCCGCATAGGCCATCGCCAGGGGCTCGGCGCCCTCCGGCACCCGGTTGCCCGCCAGCACGGCGACGCCCTCGGGACTCTCGAGCCAGGCGGCGTCGATCCCGAGTTCCGCGGCGAGGTCCCGGTTGACCCGGATCAGCCGCGGCGCCGCCACGGGCGTGGGATCGACCGACGCGAAGAAGTGCTCCGGCAGGCGGGCATAGGTGTTGGCGAAGGGGATGGCGGCTGTCATCGAGGGCTTGGGTCCCGTATGCGGCGCGGCGGGCGGCTCTGAGCACGAGGTGGGGTGCGGCGCCCGTCAAGGCAAATCATGTCAGCCCCGACAGCGCGCGCGGGACGGTCCCGTCCGGACCTCACGCCATCAGCGGTCGGCGTGCCGTCCCCGGGTCGGGTGGTGGCGGACGGCGCGACGGCGCCGCGACCGCGTCGTCCGGCGCGAAGCGGGCGCCGCGCAGCCCGGTGCCCTGGACGGCGTCGTAGGGGCCGCGCCCCGTGCGCGCCCGGTAGGCGGCGCCGGCGAAGTCGCCCGGGGTCGGCGGCGTGCCCGGCTGCGAGAAGCTGGTCTCCGGGCGATAGGCCGGCCCCCAGCCGATCTCGTCGTCGCCGGCCGGGTCCTTGCCGGGGAAGCCGGTGACGTAGCCCGTGCTCTGGGCGGCGGCCGGCAGCGGCAGGGCGCAGGCCCCTGCGCAGACCAGGGCCGCCGCGAATCGAAGGCTGGGACGGCGCATGTCGATCCTCTCCGGGATGGAACTCCGGGACGGGGCGCACGGACCGCGTCCCGCGCCCTCACCCCGGACAACGCGACCCGCACGGGGCGGGTTCGGGCCTGCGGCCCGATGGCCGGGCGCGGCGCCCCCGCAGGATCGCGTGCCCGCCGATGACCGCGACCGAGAGCACGAAGCCGGCGAGCAGGTCGGGCAGGTAATGCCCGCCGGCCCCGAGGGTCGCCACGATGACGACGGCGTTGAGGGCGATCGCCAGGGGGCCGAGGATCGGGATCGGCGCCAGCGCCCAGGCGGTCAGCACCGCGAGGCAGACATGGAAGGACGGGAACGTGACGAGGCCGCGGATGTCCTCCAGGGCCAGGACGCGCAGGGTGCCGGCGCGCAGGTGCTCCAGGGCATCGAGGTGCCAGAGGGCGCCCATGGTCTCGATCGATCCGTCCGGCACGGTGGCGAGGCCGTAATGCATGAAGGGCCCGGCCGCCGGCACCAGGGCGGCGACGAGAACGACTGCGAAGAGCAGCACCGCGAACATCCGCACATAGGCCCAGAGCCGGCCGACCCGGAGGGTCGCGCTGAGCGCGATCACCGTGAGGCCGACCTGTGGACCGCTGGTGTGGTAGGCGAGGGCCAGCCACCAGGCGAGGCGCGGATGCGCCCGGAGGGTCGCGAGGTAGCCCGGCCAGTCGAAGCCCAGCGCAGCCTCGGCCCGCGCCAGCCGCGCATCGGCCAGCGGCAGGGCCCAGGTCGCGGTGAGGTAGTGCAGCACCGCGAGCGGCACGGTCACGGCGACGAGGGCGGCGCTCGCCAGCGCCATCGCCCGCAGCTTCGGCTCGGACAGGACGGGGCCGAACAGGGTGGCGAGCGCGAGCAGCGCCGCCACCAGCGCCGCCGCCACGCCAAAGCCGAACGGCGCCAGGGCGATCCCGGCCCGGCGCAGCCACACCGCGTCGAGGACGGCCACCGCCAGGGCAAGGCCCCAGAGCGCCGGATGCGGCGCGGCCAGGGCGGCCGAGATCCGGCCGCTATGGAGGACGGGTCTTGCGGGGAGGAAGCGCGTGAGCGGGATGGGGACGGAATCGGCGAGCCAGCGGCGCGTCCCGCGCGCGGGCATCGAGATCGGTGTTGCGTCGCTCACCCGGGGTCCTTCGCGGTTCGTCGAAGCCGGAACTCGGCTTTGCGCCGGTTTGTTGCCCGGCATCGCTTCTTTTCCCGCCCCGAGCCGGCTTCCGCCCCGAGGGTCCGCCGTTGAGCCGCATCGCCTTCCTGGATTTCGAGGCGTCCTCGCTCGCCAAGACCGGCTACCCGATCGAGGTCGCGTGGGTGTTTCCCGAGGGCGGCTCGGAGAGCTTCCTCATCCGTCCGGCCCCGGGCTGGACCGACTGGGCGCCCGAGGCCGAGGCGGTGCACGGGCTCGCCCGGGAGCGCCTGGTGCGGGAGGGCGTCGCCCATGAATGGGTGGCGCTGCACATGCTGACAACCTTGCGCGACGTCGCCCTCTACGCCTCGGCCCCCTCCTGGGACGGGCAATGGTTGAGCCGGCTCCTGCGCGCGGCCGGCCTACCGCGCCACGCCCTGCGGCTGAAGGCGACGGCGGAGGCCCAGCGCCGCGCGGTCCTCGACGTGCTCGCGGCGGGCGGCCTCGCCCCGACGGCGCGCGACGCCCTGGCGGGCAAGCTCCTGGCCACGCTGCGTCAGGAAGCGCGGGACGATCCGGCCCCGGAGCATCGCGCCCTGTCGGATGCGCGTCGCGAATGCCGGCGCTGGGCCCGCGCCCGGGACCGCGCCGAGGCGCTGCTCCGAGAGGAGGCCGCCCGTGGGGTGGGATGAGGGGTATGACGGCGAAGGCCGACCGCGCCCTTGCGGTTCGCGGATGCGCACTGTGCCCAAGGCGAGGGAACTCGCCACATCGTGCGCTGGCCGCAGCCCCCGGATCCGCTCGGTTCGGCGGGTGATCGCGGAGGCAGTGGGCGAGACGGGCTGCTTCGTGACGGCGTTTCCCGACCGGGGCCGGTCGACCGGAGACCCTGAGTCCGGGGGTTGCGCCACCATCCGCTCTGCCGCGTCGACGGCCGCGGAGGGTGGTCACCTGACCTCGACCCGTTCATCGCGAAGCGGACGGATCGCTTCGGCGGGTATCGGACTTGACGGAGAGGCCCCGCAGGACGGTTTCGGCATGCTGGGTGGCCAGGGTGACGAGGTTCGGGGCATGGGGGCTGGCCGCGCCGAAGAGCTCGTGGAACAGCATGCCCGTCACCATCGGGCCGACGATGGAGAAGGCGTAGGCCGTCGGGTCGCCGGCGCGAACCTCTCCGCGAGCCTGGGCGTCGGCGATCAGCCCCGAGAGAAGCCCCAGGATCCGGGACACGACGTTGTCGTGCCAGATGCGAGCAAGGTCGGGGAATGCGCGGCTCTCGGCGATCACCATCCGGGCCAGGGCCGGGACACGGCCGTCGCCCATCCCCTCGGCCGCCCGTATCAGAAGGACGGGCACGAGTTCCGCGAGGGCCCCCCGAAAGGCCTGCGCCGCCTGCTCGATGGCCTGCAGGTTGGTGGCGACGACGTGCTGGACGACTGCGCGGAACAGGTCCTCCTTGGTGTCGAAGTAGCGGTACAGCGTCCCCTTCACGACACCGGCACGGGTGGCGACGTCGGACAGCTTCGCGGCCGCGAATCCATGCGCGATGAACACGTCCACGGCCGCCTCGATGATCTCCGCCGGACGGGCGTCCTTGCGCCGGTTCCACTTGGGCTTGGTTTCGGTCACGTCCGGTCCCGTCCCGTCGCTCGGCGGCCTCAGGCCGCCGGGGTGATGCCGCGCTCGGCAAAGTACCGCCCCAACGTGTCGGGCGATCCGTGCGGGTCGGCCAGGGCGACATAGGTGTCGGGGCGCAGCAGGTAGGCCGCATCCCGCGCCAGCCCCGCCTGCATGTGCTCGGGTCGCCACGCGAACTCGTGCAACGCGATGCCATGCCGTTCGCACCACGTCCGCAGGTCGAACTTGGCCGCGCCGTAGACGTGGACCTGCCAGCCGATGGCGGACAGCGAGCCGTAGTTGTCGCCGCCGTCGAAGCGCACGAACGGCAGGCGGTCGCCACCGCTCACCGAGCCCGCCTTGCCGGCGCTGAGCGGGCTGTCCTGGTACTCCAGCATCGTCTGCGAGACGACCCGGAACATGAACTCGCGCACCCGGTCGATGTCGTAGGCGACGCGCATGAACAGCGGCGCGATCCGGGTGCGCACGAAATTGGCGAACCCGCCCTCGGCGGTGGCGAAGGTGAACAACCGGTCGGTGGTCTGCACCAGCTTGCGCGCGAAGGCCTGGCGCTCGGGCTCGTAGCTGTCGAGCAGGCTGTCGGGGGCTTGGCCCTTCACCACGGCGGCGAGCTTCCAGGCGAGGTTGATGGCGTCGGCGATGCCGGTGTTCATGCCCTGGCCGCCGGCCGGGCTGTGCACGTGGGCGGCGTCGCCGAGGAGGAACACGTGCCCGCTGCGGAAGCGGTCGGTGACCCGGTGGTGGACCCGGTAGGTCGAGAACCAGTTCACCTTGCCCACCGTGAGGCCGAGGTTGTCGATGGCCTCGCGCCCGACGTCCTCGAAGGTCAGGGACTCGGCGCGGTCCGCCCGCTCGTCCCGCACCGTGCCGATCAGGCGGCTCTGGTTGTCGTGGCCGTAGGGCAGCACCATCACGAAGTCCGCGCTGTCGAGGGCGACGTGCGCCTCGCCGGCGGGTTCGAGGCCGCCGACCTCGACGTCGGCGACGTAGAAGACTTGGCGGTAGGTGCCGCCCTCGAATCCCGCGCCGATCCCGTGGCGGATCGGCGAGCGCGCCCCGTCGCAGCCGGCGAGGTAGCGCGCCTCGCAGACCTCCTCGCTCCCGTCGGGCCGCTTCAGGCGGGCGGAGACATGATCCGCATGATCTTCGAACGACACGAGCTCGGTCCGGCGTTCGACCGTGACGCCGAGCTTCTCCAGGCGCTCGATCAGGAGGCGCTCGTGCCGGTCCTGCGGGAACACCAGCAGGTAGGGGTACGGCGTGATGTCCTCGCCCGCATCGGCCAGCGAGACGCGCGCCTGGCGCTTGCCGCGCACCCACATGTTCATGGCCGGGTTCGGATTGCCCTTCGCCACCACATCGTCCGCCATGTCGAGCTGGCGGTAGAGTTCGAGCGTGCGGGCCTGCACCGCCATGGCGCGGGACGTCTCCCCGGGGCCAGCGCTCCTGTCGACGATGCAGATGCCGACCCCCTGCTTCGTCAGCCAAAGCGCTAGCGCCAAGCCGGTCGGTCCTGCTCCGACAATCAGAACGTCGGTCTTGCTCATGAATGGCTCCACTCTGCGCGGGCAGTCCGCCGGGGGACTGGCATCCGGTCGAAGCGATCTCCTGGGGGGCGGATCGCCCGTTTGGATCACTCGGTCGCGAGCAATCTAATGACCCCCGAGTCATTTATCAATAAAAATGACTTGGAGGTCACTAGGAGACGTGCGTGCTTCGCGATCGCTGGCGGTGGAATGCCCAACTGCGAAGAGCGCTCGGAAGCGGGCGTGCGGAACGTCCGCAAACGGCCGAAATCCGCCCCCGCCTCCATGGAAACGGACCGGAATTCGATCCGACAGCTCTGCCGCCAGGGTCATCGCAAACCGGCGCGCGAACACTGCGTCCGCGCTGCGCCGATGCGGATCGGTCACTTCGTCAGGCGGCCCCCAGATAGGCGGCCTCCAGGCCGGCATCGGCACTGAGTTCGGCGGCCGTCCCGGCGGTGACGACGCGGCCCTGCTCCAAAACGTAGCCGCGATCGGCCACCGTCAGGGCCAGGGCCGCCATCTGGTCGACGATCAGGATGGTGACGCCCTGGTCGCGCAGGTCCGCCACCACGGCGTAGAGGGCGTTGATCATCGCGGGCGCCAGGCCGAGGGAGGGCTCGTCGAGGAGGAGGATGCGGGGATGCGCCATCATCCCGCGGGCGATGGCCAGCATCTGCTGCTCGCCCCCCGAGAGCAGCCCGGCCCGGCTCGTCGCCCGGTCGCGCAGGCGCGGAAAGCGGGTGAGCAGCGCCTCGATCTCGGCCGGGTCGATCGGCGCCGCGCGGCCATGCGCCCCGAGGCGGATGTTCTCGATCACGGTGAGTTCGGGAAACACCTGCCGGCCCTCGGGCACCAGGGCGAGGCCGAGGCGGGCGATGGTGTGGGCGGGCAGGTGCGCGATGGCGCGGTCCTCCAGCACGATCGCGCCGGTGACGGGCCGGAGCAGGCCGGCGAGGGCCCGCATGGTCGTCGACTTGCCGGCGCCGTTGGCGCCGAGCAGCGCCACGGTCTCGCCGGGGCGGACCTCGATGGCGACGCGGTCGAGGACCGGGGCGGCGCCGTAGCCGGCGGTGAGACCCAGGGTGGAGAGCACCGCGTCGGCGGGCGGCGCCCAGGCGGCCGCACGGGGCCGGGCGGGCGTGTCGGCGCCGCCGAGATAGGCGCGGATCACCGCCGGGTCGCGGCGGATCGCGGCCGGGTTCCCGTGGGCGATCGGCCGCCCGGCATCCATCACCAGGATCGCGTCGGAGACGCCCATCACCAGGGGCATGTCGTGCTCCACCAGCACCACGGCGATGCCCTGCCCGGCGATCCGGCGCAGGAGACCGCCGAGCGCGTCGGTGTCGGCCCGGGTCAGGCCGGCGGCGGGCTCGTCGAGGAGGAGGATGCGCGGGCGTCCGGCCAGCGCCCGGGCGATCTCCACGAGGCGGCGGTCGACATGGGGCAGTTCCGCCGCCGGCCGGTCGAGGTCGCCGGCATAGCCGACGAACGCCAGCAAGGAAGCGGCGGCGGCGCGGTCCTGCCCGCCGGAGCGGCGCCGGAGGCGGCCGGGCTCGAACGCGAGGGCGACGTTGTCGAGGACGCTCAGCGAGCCGAACAGGCGCGTGGTCTGGTAGGTGCGGGCGATGCCGGCCCGGGCGATGACGTGGGCCGGGGCCCCGGCCAGGTCGCGGCCGCCGAGGCGGATCGCCCCGGCCTGCGGCCGGTAGAAGCCCGAGACCATGTTGAGCACGGTGGTCTTGCCGGCGCCGTTGGGCCCGATCAGGCTGGTCACCGCCCCGGCCTGCGCCGTGACCGAGACGCTCTCGGCCGCGCGGATGCCGCCGAAGCTGATGCCGATGCCCTCGACCACCAGGGCCTCGGCCCCGCGCTGCCCGATGAGCCGGGCGAAATCCATCGCCGGCGGCAGGGCGCCGGTCCGCGGCCGCGGCAGCAGCCGCGCCGCGCTGCCGACGATCCCCGAGGGCACCAGCCAGAGCACCACCAGGGTGGCGAGGCCGAAGAACAGCAGCCGGTACTCGGCGAGCCCGGCAAGCGTCTCGGGCAACAGCACGGTGACGAGGGCGCCGAAGAGCGGCCCGAGCACGGTGCCGGCGCCACCGACCACCACGGAGAGCACGAACAGGATCGACTGCGCGAAGGGAAACGAGCTCGGCGCGATGAACAGCATGAGCGGCGGCAGCACCGCCCCGGCGAGCCCCGTCAGCGCCGCCGAGATCGCGAAGGCCAGGGTCTTCACCCGCACCGGGTCGAATCCGAGGGAGGCAGCCGCCACGTCGGCGTCGCGCACCGCCCGCATCGCCCGGCCGAGGCGGCTGCGGGCGAGGCGGTGGAAGCCGTAGAGGCTGAGACCCGCGCCGAGGACCGCGAGGAAAGCCAGTTCGCGCTCCGCGAAGGGGAATCCGAACAGGCTCGGCCCGGCGGTGACCACGAGGCCGTTCTGGCCGCCGGTGAGCGACCCGCCCTCGATCAGGGCGTGCTCGACGATGAAGCCGAACGCGATGGTGACCATCGCGAGATAGGGGCCCTTCACCCGCATGGCCGGCACCGCGAGGCCGGCCCCGACGAGCCCGGAGACGAGGCCGGCGGCCGGCAGCGCGAGCCAGAAGCTCAGGCCGGCTCCGGTGAGGATCGCGCTCGCATAGGCGCCGATGGCGTAGAAGCCCGCATGCCCGAAGGAGATCAGCCCCGTCAGGCCGAGGAGGACGTTCAGCCCGGTCCCCGCCACGGTGGTCAGGGCCACCAGGGCGATGACGAAGTGGCTGTAGCCCCCCGTCAGCCCGACGAGACCGAGCCCCGCCAGGGTGAGGGCCAGGATCGTCAGCGGCATCGCGGCCGGAGCGCGCAAGCGGTGCATCGGGCTCAGACCTTGTTGATCGCGGCACGGCCGAGGAGCCCGTCGGGGCGCAGGGCCAGGGCCAGGATGATCACCGAGAACACCACGAGCTGGGTGTAAGTGGAGCCGAGGGTCGCGGTGACGCCGGCCTCGACGAGGCCGTAGAGGAGGCCCGCCAGCACCACGCCGGTGGCCGAGCCGATGCCGCCCAGGATCGCCACCGCGAAGGCCTTGATCCCGAACAGCGCCCCCATCTCGGCCGAGACCGAGAACAGCGGCGCGATGAGGAGGCCGGCGGCCCCGGCCAGCAGCGCCGAGAGCGCGAAGGCGCAGGCGACCGTGCGCCGGACGTCGATGCCCATCAGCCGCGCGGCGTCGGCGTTCTGCGCCACCGCCAGCAGCACCCGGCCGAGATCGGTGCGGCGGAACAGGGTCTGGATCGCCACCGCCACCGTGAGCCCGACCACCGGAATCAGGAGCTGGAGCGGGTAGATGCCGGTGCCGAGGATCTCCACCGGCGACACCGCCAGCGACGAGGGCAGGCTGCGCGGCTCCTTGCCGAAGGTGAACAGCATCGCGTTGTCGAGGACGATGCCGCCCGCCACGGTGGCGAGCAGCCACGCGTCCGAGCCCTTCTCGACGAAGGGCCGCACCAGCAGCCGCTCGACCGTGAGGCCGAGGAGGGCGCAGCCGAGGAGCGCTCCGGGGATCGCCACCGGCATCGGCCAGCCCAGCGTGACCCCGAGCGTATAGCCCAGCACCGCCCCGAGGGTGACGGCGCTGCCTTGCGCGAAGTTCACCGTGCCGGAGACCGCGTAGGTGATGTGGAAGCCGAGCGCCACGAGCCCGTACATGCTGCCGAGGCCGAGGCCGGTGATGAGTGTTCCCGTGAGCATCGGCCCGGCGCCTTCAGTTGGTGACGGCGACGATCTCGCCGTTCTGGAAGCGGGTGAAGACGTAGTCCTGCGGCCCGAGGGCGTCGTGCTGGCCCGGCGCGAAGGGCTTGTCGTAGGTCTTGATCAAGCCCGGATAGGCCGCGACCTTGTAGAAGCCGTCGCGCACCTCCGGTCCCTTGGTGGAGCCGGCGGCCTTGATCGCCAGGGCGAGCAGGTGGGTGGCGTCGTAGGCGTTGGCGATGCCCACCGCCGGGGTCACGTCGGCCATCGACTTGATCGCCGGGTACTTCTTCTTGAGGGCGTCGAGGACGGCGAGCGCCTTCGGGCTCGTGTTGCCCGCGAAGGTGAAGGTCTGGATGAAGTGGACCTTGGCCGCGCTCGGCCCGGCGAGCTCGTCGAAGCGCCCGCCGGCCGGGCCCCAGTGCGAGACCACCGGCACGCTCCAGCCCATCCGGTCGAGGGATTTGACCACCTGGGCCGAGGGCCCGACATTGCCGACGAGGAACAGGGTGTCGGCGCCGGCCTCCCGCAGGCGGGTGAGCTGGGGCACCATGTCGAGGTCGGCGGCCTCGTACTTCTCGATTCCCGCGGCGGGCAGGTTGGCGGCCTTCAGCGCCGCGGTCAGGCCCTGCTGGTTCGACTCGCCCCAGGCGTTGTTGACCAGGATCATCCCGGGCTTCTTCGCCCCGTGCGTCTTCACCGCGTAGGCCACCAGGGCCTCGTCGACCAGGGCGTCCACGGCCGAGACCCGGAAGGCGTAGTTGTCGGAGGCCCCGTTGCGGGTGATGCCGGTGCCGGCGGCCCAGGGTCCGAGGAACGGCACCTTCATCTGGTTGGCGATGGGCACCAGCGCCATCGAGACCGGCGTGTCGAGGCCGCCGACCAGCGCCACGACGCCGACCCGCTGGATCAGCTCGCGGGCGGCGAGCACGCCCTTGGACGGATTGGCCTCGTCGTCCCGCGCCACCAGCTCCAGGGGCCGCCCGAGCACGCCGCCGCCGGCGTTGATCTCGTCGATGGCGAGCCCGATGCCGCGGGAGATCGCCTCGCCCGACTTGGCCGACTGCCCGCTCAGCGCGGTGACGAGGCCGATCCGGATCGGATCCTCGGCCCGGGCGGCGCCCGCGAGGGGCAGGCCCAGGAGCAGGCAGGCGCCCAGGGCGAGGCGGCGGGTCAGGGGCGGCATCGGACGGCTGCGCATGGGGGTGTCTCCGGCGGGTGCTTCGCGACACAGGTCCGCAACCCCCGTGCCATTGGCTTCGGCCTTGCGTTTACTCACGAATTTTCGCGATGCCCCGGGATTCTGCCTCCGGAATCGTCAAAGTGCATACACTTGTTGCATGCACTTTGACGGCATTTGCGGCAGGGAGGGGCGTGTTCCCGGAGATACCGCCATGTCCGCGCATTCGACCGACACCACCGCCAGTGATACCGCCCGCGATGCCGCCAACGTCACCGCCTATCTCGAGGCCTCGATGGTGCCCGACCCCGAGCGGGCGGCGACCTACATGGCGCCGGGCATCACCATCGTGTTCACGGGCGGGCGCAGCTTCGGCCATCCCCGCGAGGTCACGGCCTTCAACGCCGGACGCTACGCCTGGGTGAAGAAGCGCATGGAGCGCCTCGACGTGGTGCCGGGCGATGGTGTCACCACGGTCTACAGCCTCGGCACGCTCTACGGCGCATGGCCGGACGGAACGCCCTTCGAGGGCAACCGCTACGTCGACCGGTTCACGGTGCGCGACGGCCTGATCGTGACCATGGAGGTCTGGAACGACAGCGCCGAGCGCATCCTCAGCCGGCACGGCCTGAACACCTGAGCGCCCGTCAGCCGCCTACGGGCTCGATATAGGGCGCGAGTAGGCGGCCGAGGTCGCGCTCCCGCGGCGGGCTCGCGACGATCCGGGCCCGCTCGGCCACCGCGTCGAGGTGGTGGTCCATCAGCGCCATGGCCCGCTCGGGATCGCCCGCGATCAGGGCGGCGACCAGGGCGCGGTGCTCGGCGACCCCGCATTCCGCCGAATGCGGCCGGCTGTAGAGCGAGAGCACCAGGGCGCAGCGGTAGCCGAGCTCGGCCACGTAGCGCTCCAGCACGGGGCTGCCGGTCATCTGCGCGAGCAGCAGGTGAAACTCGGTGGCGAGACGGATCGAGGCGCCGTCCGCTCCGCCCTGCGCCGCCTCCTCCCGGCCGATATGGGCGTCGAGCGTCGCCTGCTGGTCTGGCGTGAGACGCCCGGCGAGACGGGCGACCACGAGGCGCTCCAGGCTGATGCGCACGTCGAAGGTGTCGCGCGCCTCCGCCCAGCTCGGGGTCGCCACCACGGCGATGCGGTTGCGCCGCAATTCCACCAGCCCCTCCCCCGCCAGTTGCCCGAGGGCCTGGCGCGCGATGGTGCGGCTGACGCCGAAGCGCTCGCCCAGGGCATCCTCCGGCAGCCGGTCGCCGGGCATGATCGCCCGCTCGACGATCGCCCGGCGCAGGGAGCGGCAGATCGAACCCACCCGATCCCGGTTGTCCACCCGTGTCGCGTCGTCCCGCATGTCGTCCCGCTTCCTCCCGCGCGTCCCGACGGTTCGGAAAGCACGAGCGGGACCAGACGGGGTCCTGTGCCGCCGGCCGGGTTTCCGCAAGGTCCCGCACCCGGTCGGCGTGCGAC
>NZ_JAIEOF010000004.1 GCF_019750675.1 Methylobacterium sp. | reverse complement strand
CCATAGCTGCCGGCATGGCACAGGCGTCGGCCGATATGAGCGAGCCCCCCTCGGGTCCGCTCGCCTCCGGTACGCCGAGCCCCGTGGTGTTCCCACCGGCCCGCACGGGGGACGACGTCAAGCCACGCCGGGCAAGCTGAAAGGCCGGGATAGGCGACGCGCGCCGCGTATCCCGAAGGACGCTTCGCCGCCGAGGGGTTCGCGTCCCTGGCGCAGGAAGGGACGGGGGTGGGCCCCCGTCCTTAAAGGTCGGTTCATGCAATTCGCCTAAAGCTTGGCTTCAGCGAGTTCTGCGTAAACCGAAGTGCCATGTCCCCATCACTCGACGATGCGCCGGACCTCTCCGGCCTGATCGAATTGTCACGCCTCGACAACCTCGATCTCAAACCGGTCATCCTTCGGGTGCAGACGGACCTCTTCCTGTCGGCTTCGGTCCGTGACCGAAAGACGATCTCTGCCTTCGCGTCGCTCGCCGGCGGCCTCATTCCCATCGTCGACGACGAGACCGCCGAGATCGTCGCGCGCAAGCTGGCGCCGTTCCCGGAAACGCCCCCTGCCCTGCTCGCCGCGCTCGCGGCCCGGGGTGGAGCGGCGCGCGATGCCGTCCTCGCGGGCGCGCCGATCCTCACGCAAGCCATGATCGCGGCGGCCCGCACCGACGGAGCCGATGTGGGCATCGCCCTCGCGCAGCGGCCCGACCTCGACCGCGCCACCCTGGCGGACCTGATCGCCCGCGACGAGCCCGCGATCGACCGGGCGCTCGTGGCCAACCGTGCCGTGAACCTCCAGGGCGAGATGCTAGCCCGCCTCGTGGCCCGCGCGCGCAAGGCGCCGGACCTGGCGCGCCTCCTCCTCGAACGACCCGAGCTCGCGCATGGCGACGTCGCCCCCCTCTTCCTCGTCGCGGACGAGACCCGACGCGAGGCCATCGGCCACGCGATGCTGGCGACCGCCGCCCTGCGGCCCCTACCGCCCGCGCCGCGCGAGGCCGGGGCCGTGCTCACCGGCTTCTCAGCGCGCGGCGACATCGCCGGCTTCGTCGCCGCCCTCACGGATCTCCTCGGCCTGCCCAAGGGCTTCCTGGCGGCCACGCCGGATCCGTCCCTGCGCTACGAGTTGCTGACGGTGGCCCTGCGGGCTGCGGGCCTGCACGAGGAGGAGGCGGTCTACATCTTCCTCACCCTGAACGAGACCGTGGCGCGCTCGGTGGACCGAGTCTTCGACCTCGTGAAGCTGTTCCGAACCCTGCCCCGCGCGGCGGCGCGCGACATCCTCGCCGCGGTTCTCGACTGGACGCCGCAGGACCGCGCGGGTGCGGCGAGCGCGCACCAGCCCTACCATGCCCCCGACGCCCAGCGCCCGCGCATGCAGGCGGCGGTCACGGAGCGGCCGTCCCTGCGCACGCCCCTCCCGGCGCGTCAGCGCCAGACTTCCTGAGCGACTCTACTCCGCCAGATCCAGACAGTGACGCCCGGCGCGGTCGTCGATCTCGACGATCCAGAGATCGGCGTCGAACCGCATCTCCTTGGTCAGGCGCAGTTCCACGTCGGCCGGCGAGGCTTGCGTCAGCAGGGCGACGAAACGCCGGTCGCCGTCGCTCTCGGTATCGACGAGGGATTGCGGCGCCGGACCGTAGAGGTCGGCGCTGCCGTCGAGCCGGTCGACCTTCACGAAGATCGCACCCGCTTCGGGCGAGCCGCGCCGCCGCTGGACGGCCGCGATGCCGTCGATTCCGAGGCGGCGCAGATGGGCCGAAACCCAGAAATCCGATCGCAGGCGTGTCATGGGCCGCCCTATAGCATCATCCCGGCCGTGCCGCCCATCCAACAGGCACGGGATGGGGCGCGCGGGGCTCAGCCCCGGGTGACGCCGGCGCGGGCGGCGAGTTCGCGCAGGGTCCGGGGCGTCGGCTCCCCCTTCACCGGCAGCTTCCGGTCGCGTTCGAACTTCTCCAGGGCCGCCCGGGTGCCGGGTCCCATCAGGCCGTCCGCCTTCAGGGGGCCGTAGCCGAGCTTGACCAGGGCGCGTTGCGCCTGCGCGAGCGAGAGGCTGCCCGCGGTGGAGACGGAGGCCGTCGTCTCTGTGCCCTTGGCGTCCGCACCCTTGATCAGTTCGCCGATCGTGTCGCGGCCGGGACGCGAAGCGTCGGCCTTGGGCGCCTCCGAAAGCGCGGAAGGCGCGGTCTCGGCTGCGGCTCCCGATGGGGCGGCCTTCGGCTTCTCGGGGGTCCGGCCCGCGAGCGCCTGTGGCGGAAGCTTCGGGAAGATCGGCGCGGGGTGACGGCCGGCCTGATAGCCGAGGGCGTTCAGGCAGATCAGCGAGACCGCGCCCAGCACGACGCCGACGCCGAGGATCTCGCCGGGGTGACGCAGGAAGGCCCGGCCGGCGCCGGCGGCCGTCGCCGTGAGGGCGGCGAACCGCCCCGAGACCCCGGCGGCCGGGCGGCGGCGGGCTGCAGCGCGCGGTTCGCGGCGCCGGGCGGGAACGACGATCTCACGCTGGTCGCGGCGTGCTTGCGGCTCGCGCATCACAACTCCTTGGGACTCGAAACAGGACCGGCCGGGCGCGTCCAGGGTGATCTCGGCGCACGCTCATCCGGCGCGCCGCATCGGGACGTAGCTCTCGCGAACGGTTTCGGGACTGACGTCGAACAGACCCATCGGCCGGCGTATCGGCACGAGGCCGGTGGGAGCGACGAGGCGCCCGTCGAGCACGGGGGGACGTGGGCGCGTCTGGATCGGCGCCAGGGGCACGGGTCCGCCCGCCCGGCGGCACTCGCGCGGCAGGGTCACGATCACGGTGGTGCCTTCGCCGGAGGTGCTCTCGATGGCTATGGCACCGCCGTGCAGGCCGGCCAGCCCCTGCACGACGGACAGACCGAGCCCGGTGCCCTCGTGGGTGCGGGCATAGCCGCCACCGCATTGATAGAACGGATTACCCACCCGCGGCAGGTCCTTCGCGCCGATGCCGATGCCGGTATCGGCGACGATGAGATCGAGCTGCTGGCTCGATCCGCGCAGGGCGATCTCCACCCGGCCGCCGCGCGGGGTGAACTTCAGCGCGTTTGACAGGAGGTTGATGAACATCTGCCGGCAGGCGCGCGAGTCGGCGGTGATCTCCACCGGCATGGAGCCGGCGTCGCGCGCCAGGGTGATCCCGGCCTGGTCGAACTTGAGCTGCATCAGGTCGCAGCAGCTGTGTACCAGGGCGCTCATGTCGACGGGCTCGGGCACGTAGTCGAAATGCCCGCTCTGGATCCGCGACATGTCGAGGAGCGTGTTGACCACCTCCAGCAGGTGCTGGCCGGATTCCCGGATGATGCCGGCATATTCGCGCGTCCGGCCGGCGTCGGTGGCCAGGTTCCCCTCCCCCGCCAGCACCTCGGAGAAACCGATGATGGCATTGAGCGGCGTGCGCAGTTCATGGCTGACATTGGCCAGGAAGCGGCTCTTCACCTCGTCGGCCCGCTCCGCTTCGGCCCGCGCCTGCTCGAGCTCGGCCGCGTGACGGCGATGCTCGGTGACGTCGCGGGTGACCGCGACCACGCTCGACGCCGAACGATCGCCGGCACCCTCGTCGATCCGGTGGATGCGCATCTCGGCGAAGATGACCCGCGAGGCCCCCTGCGCCCGGATCGCGGACGGGTCGAGATGCAGGCGGAACTGGACGGTGGCCGGGCGGCCGTGGGCGGCGACGTCGCTGAGGGCCTGGAGCAGCAGCGGGCGGTCGGCGACATGCACCCGCTCGAGCAGGCCGTGGCCCTGCAGGCAGGCGGCCTCGGCGCCGACGAAGCGCTCGGCCGAGGCGCTGGCCTCGATGACGCGGCCGTTATGGTCATGCCAGGTCACGAGGTCGTCGATGGCCGAGAGCAGCATGCGGTCGCGCCGCTCGTTGTCCCGCATGCGGGCCAGCCAGCGGCCCTCGTGCCGGAAGTGCTCGGAGGCCTGGGCGGCGATGTGACCGATGGCCGTGAGGGCGAAGACCGGCATGGCCAGGGCGCGCGACCAATCGGGGAGCGCCGTGCCGTCCCCGAGGGGCGGCAGCAGGGCGACGGCGAGCGCGCCGAGCCCCGCGATGATCGCCGCCGCCAGCGTCGCCCGCCGGGAGCCGGAGACCACCGCCTCGAGGGGAATCGCCACGAGCCAGATCACGGCCGCCGACTCCGCCCCGCCGGTCATCGAGGCGAGGCAGACCACCACCCCGGTAAGGCCGGCGGAAGAGATGGCGTGGGCGAGCCAGAGGATGCCGGTGCGCGACAGAAGCACGGCGGCAAAGACCGGGAGCATCAGGCTCGCGATGGCCAGGGCCTCGATGCCGGTCGGCACCCCGCGAAGCACCAGATAGGGCGGCAGGCCCAGCATCATGATGAGCCCGGTCGCCAGGCGCGAGACCAGAAAACGCTCGTGCCGAAAGCGAACGCCGCTCTCTTCGATCACCGACTCATGGACGAGCCCCGCGAGGCGCACGTCGATGAGGGAAGCCAGGGCACCGTAGATACGCAATACCGACACGCACAGCGCGGAGGTGGCTCGACTGGCCGCTCCGACGCCCCTTGGCTCGACTGAAACTCGACGAAAGGCAACTTCGCAGAGGCGACTTAAGCGAGTCTTTCGCAAGACGATCCGATTGTCGCCGCATGCTTTCCGGGATGTAACTATCGTCGAGCCGGGCCACAGTCGTTTTCGGGGCAACACGTACGAAGTGTCCGGAGGACCCGGGCTAAGCTTGTATTTACCATATGGGCTTTCGGGGCGGGCGACCGGCGGCCTCGGCCCCCGGCCGTCAGGGAGCCTTTACCGATCGGCCCGAATGCTCCTTCTCGCGTCGTCCCGGCCCCGTCCGGGCCGGACCCCGGGGCCGGACCCATGTCGTTCTTCCTTCGCGCCGCTCTGGTCATCGGCGTCCTGTCCTGGCTCGCCCTGCAGCGGCAGGGTCCGGCCGCGCCCGACCTGGTCCCGGACCGGGCGGACGTCGCGGCCGCCGCCCTCGATCTCTGGGAGGCGCTGCCCGAGGAAGCGCGGACCGACGTTCTGCACGGGGGCGGTGCCGAGGTGATCCGGCGCGTCGCCGGCCCGCCACCGTCATCCCGCGACACCCTCTCCGACAGTGACCGGAAACCGCCCTGGCGGGGCGCGCAAAGCCGGCGGGACGGGGCTAGAGTGGCCGAGCGCGGGGAACGCTCGATCCCTTGAGGCGGCAATCCGTCCGCGGCACGGGAGTGGAACACGCGGATATTCGGCTTCGGGATGGAATACGAGGGCGCCGCCGTCTGGCTCCCCCTGGTCTGGGCGGGCCTGCTCGCCGTGGCCGTCGCCATGTACGTGGTCATCGACGGGTTCGACCTCGGGGTCGGCCTCCTGGTCACGGCAGCGCGCAAGGGGAACTGGCGCGACCGGATGATGGTCTCGGCGGCGCCGATCTGGGACGGCAACGACACTTGGCTGGAGCTCGGCGGCGCCGGCCTCTTCGCGGTCTTCAGCGTCGCCTACGCCATTCTGCTGCCGGCGCTCTACCTGCCGCTCATCCTCATGTTGATCGCGCTGATCTTTCGCGGCGTCGCCTTCGAGTTCCGATTCAAGGCCGACCGCTCGCAGTTCGTCTAGGACGTCGCCTTCCACTACGGGTCCCTGGTGGCGACCTTCGCGCAGGGGATGGTGCTCGGCGCCTTCGTGCAGGGCTTCCAGATCGAGGGCCGCGGCTCCACCGGCGCCACCCTGGACTGGCTCACCCCCTTCAGCGTGCTCACCGGCATCGGCCTCGTCTGCGGCTACGGCCTCCTCGCCTTCGAGGCGCCGGTCTAACTGCTGCGCTTCATCGTGAAAGGCTGAGGGCTCAACCCCAGAGCGCGGGTTCGGGCGGGTAGATCAGGCTCCCCTCGAAGCGCAAGGCCGGGTCGCGGTCGCGGGCCAGCAGCAGCGGACCGTCGAGATCCACGTAGTCGGCGTGGTGCGCCAGCAGCATGGCGGGCGCCATGGCCAGGGAGGTTCCCACCATGCAGCCGATCATCAGCGAGAAGCCCCGCGCGCGGGCCTCGTGGGCCAGCATCACCGCCTCGGTCAGGCCGCCGGCCTTGTCGAGCTTGATGTTGATGGCGTCGTAGCGCCGGCTCAGGGCGTCGAGGCCGGCGCGGTCGTGCAGGCTCTCATCGGCACAGATCGGGATCGGCCGGGCGATCTCGGCGAGCAGGGCGTCCGCGTCCGCCGGCAGGGGCTGCTCGATCAGGCGGACGTCGGCGGCGACGCAGGCCGCGAGGTTGGCCTCGATCGTGTCCGGGCGCCAGGCTTCGTTGGCATCCACGATGAGGCGCGCGTCCGGGGCGCCGCGCCGGACGGCGGCGATCCGCTCGGGGTCGCCGGCACCACCGAGCTTCACCTTGAGCAGCGGCCGGTGCGCGGCCTTGCGCGCCGCCGCCTCCATATCCACCGGGTCGCCGAGGCTCAGCGTGTAGGCCGTGGTGGCGACCTGCGGCGCCGACAGGCCCGCGATCGTGAAGGCGGGGCGTCCGAGCTGCTTGGCCTCCAGGTCGAACAGGGCGCAATCGAGGGCGTTGCGCGCGGCACCCGCCTTCATGCCGGTCTGCAGATCGGCCCGGCTGGCCCCGGCGGCGATGTCGCCGGCGCGTGCCCGGATCAAGTCGGAAACGCTCTCCACGGTCTCCCCGTAGCGGGCATAGGGCACGCACTCGCCGCGTCCGATCCGGCCCTCGGCGTCGGTGATGGTGGCGACCACCACCACCGCCTCGGTGCGGCTGCCCCGCGCGATGGTGAACGCCCCCGCGATGGGGAAGCGCTCGACCGCGACGTCGAGGCGCCGGCTCACGCGCTCGCCCCCGTCACGGCGGGCGGAAACTCCGCGACGATCCGGTCGACGATGCCCTCGACGCCGAAACGCACCGGATCGGTGGCGGGCAGGTCGTGCGTCCGGGCGAGGTCGGCCAGCAGAGCCCGCGCCGCGCCCTCCTCCAGGTCCTGCGTATTGACGGCGATACCCACCGGACGAATGTCCGGATTGGTCAGGCTCCCGAGCTGGACCGTGAGGTCGATGACCTGCTGGATCGTGGGAAGCGGATGCTGGACGCCGCGCATCGTCGTGCGGGTCGGCTCGTGGCAGACCACGAAGGCGTCGGCCTGTGCCCCGTGCAGCAGCCCAAGGCTGACCCCCGCGAAGGAGGGGTGGAACAGCGAGCCCTGGCCTTCGAGGAGGTCCCAGTGGTCCGGCGCGGCGGCCGGGGCGATCCACTCCACGGCACCGGAGATGAAGTCGGCCACCACCGCGTCGATGGCGACGCCGCGTCCCGAGATGAAGACGCCGGTCTGGCCGGTGGCGCGGAAATCCGCGTCGAGACCGCGCTCGCGCATGCCCTTCTCGAGGGCGAGCACGGTGTACTTCTTGCCGACCGAGCAGTCGGTGCCGACGCTGAGCAGGCGGCGGCCGGGCCGCTTCGTGCCCTTGCCGGTGGCGAACGTCTCCGCGGTGTGGCGCACGTCGTGCAGCTGGCGGCCGTTGCGCTCGGCGGCCTCGGCGATGGCCGGTACCGCCCCGAGGCGCGCATGCAGCCCGCTGGCGATGTCGAGGCCGGCGTCCAGGGCCGCCACGACCTGCGCGATCCAGTGCTCGGGCAGGACGCCGCCGGCATTGGCGACGCCGATCACCATCGTGCGGCAGCCCTTCTGTACGGCCTCGGCGAGCGTCAGGTCCGGAATGCCGAGATCGGCGGCGCAGCCCGGCAGCCGCAACTGGCCGACGCACCACTCGGGGCGCCAGTCCTTGATGCCGTAGGCGGTCTTGGCGGCCAGCCGGTCCGGCACGTCGCCGAGGAACATCAGGTAGGGCGTTTCGATCTGCATCGCGTCAATCACCGGCCGAGGCTCGACACCTCGCGTTCTCCTATGCGCGATGATCACGGCGCTGCCAAATCCTGGGCCTCGGGCGCCCGCGCCCGCAGAACGGACTTGCGGGCGGACACGATGTCGGGTGTGGTCTGGGCGACGAAAGACGGACCCGAGTCCGCGAAGAGGAAACGTCGCGCGCATGAAAATGTACGGCAATTGGCGTTCGGCCGCCGCCTTCCGGGTCCGGGTCGCCCTCAACCTGAAGGGCATCCCCTACGAGGAGGTCTTCCTCGACCTCGATGCCGACGAGCAGTTCAAGCCGGACTTCCTGGCGATCAATCCCCAGGGCGCGGTGCCGGCCTTCTTCGACGGCGACGGCCCGCCCCTGATCCAGTCGCTCGCTATCCTCGACTACCTCGAGGACATCCACCCGGCGACGCCGCTCCTGCCGAGCCAGCCCCGCGAGCGTGCCCGCGCCCGGTCGCTCGCCCAGGTCGTCGCCTGCGACACCCATCCGCTCTACGTGCCGCGGGTGCGCAACTTCCTGATGGAGACCTACGACCTGCCGCGCGAGCGCATGCTCGGCTTCGTGCGCCACTGGATGGCGACCGGGCTGAAGACCCTGGAAACCCGCCTCACCCAGGAACCCGGCACCGGGCGCTACGCACAAGGCGACGCGGTCAGCCATGCCGACCTCTGCCTCGTCAGCCTCTGGGTGGGCACCGGCATCTTCGGCGTCGACACCGCCCCCTTCCCGACGGTGCGCCGGATCGCCGAGGATTGCCTGGCGCAGGACGCCTTCGCCCGGGCGCATCCCCTGCGCCAGCCGGGCGCACCGGCGTGACGGGAATGGCGGTCGGATTGCAATCCTTCTAAGCTGAACCCTGGGATGAACTCGCATCGCCCGACGTCGGGGCACGCATCCGCACACTCGCGGCACACGAGGACCTGATCGACATGGTACCGGGCGAAACCGAGGATAAACTCCACCGCATCGTCGTCGTCGGCGGTGGTGCGGCGGGCCTGCAGCTCGCGACGAAGCTGGGCGACAAGCTCGGCCGCACCAACAAGGCCCATATCACCCTCGTCGATCGGGCCCGGACCCATATCTGGAAGCCGCTGCTGCACGAGGTCGCCGCCGGCAGCCTCGATGTCGGCCACCACGCGGTCGACTACCTGCACCACGCCCACCGGCACCATTTTCGCTACCGCATCGGCGAGATGACCGGCCTCGACCGTGCCAAGCGCGCGATCCACCTCGCGGCCAGCCACGACACCGAGGGCCGCGAGGTCACGCCGGTGCGCGAGATCCCCTACGACACCCTGGTGATGGCGGTGGGTTCGACCACCAACGATTTCGGCACGCCCGGCGTGAAGGAGAACGCCATCGCCCTCGACACCCAGGGCCAGGCGGTGCGCTTCCACCAGCGCCTGATCAACGGCATGCTGCGCGCCCATACCCAGCCGGGTCCGGTGCGGCCGGGCCAGCTCCACGTCACGGTCATCGGCGCCGGGGCGACCGGCACCGAGCTCGCGGCCGAGCTCCACCGCACCACCCGCGCCGTGGCCGCCACCGGCCTCGACCGGATCGATCCGGCCAAGGACCTCAAGATCACCCTGGTCGAGGCGGCGAGCCGCATCCTGCCGGCGGTGCCGGAGCGGATGTCCCGCGACGTCATGGTGCTGCTCGACAAGATCGGCGTCGAGGTCCGCGCGGGCGCGCGGGTGACGGAGGTCCGGCCCGACGGGGTCCAGCTCGCCGATGGCGGTTTCATCCCCTCCGAACTCGTGGTCTGGGCGGCCGGCGTGAAAGCGCCGCCCTTCCTGCACGAGATCGGCGGCCTCGAGACCACGCGCAACAACCAGCTCGTGGTGACCCCGACCCTGCAGACCACCCGCGACCCGGACATCTTCGCCATGGGCGACTGCGCCTATCTGGTCGAGAAGGGCTCCGACACGCCGATCCCGCCCCGCGCCCAGGCCGCGCACCAGCAGGCCTCGCACCTCATCAAGATCATTCCCGACAAGATGGCCGGCAAGCCGTTGAAGGCCTTCAAGTACCGCGATTTCGGCTCGCTGGTCTCGCTGGGCGAATACTCCACGGTGGGCAGCCTGATGGGGTTCATCAAGGGCAAGAACATGTTCATCGCCGGGCTCTTCGCTCGGATGATGTACCGTTCGCTCTACAAGATGCACGAGCAGGCTCTGCACGGAACGGTCAAGACCACCCTCGACGCGGTCGCCCGCGCGCTGACGCGGCGCACCGAGTCCCGCGTGAAGCTGCACTGAGAACGAGCGGACACGAGCGCCATGTTCATCGACATCGTGAAGGCCGTGCAGCAGCGCAATCCGGCGCTGGGCTCCTACGTCCTGGTGCTGCGCGGGGATTCCCGCGCACGCGACCCGGCCGACCCGAACCGCCTCCTGCCCGAAGTGGAGGCCTGGCTCGCCGAGCACGCCCCGGGCGCCACGTTCTCGCAGGAGAAGGTGCTCCTGGCGCCCTATCCCGGGGCGATGCCGGAAGATCGAGCCGTCGCGGTGATGGCCTTCGCCGATGCCCGGCACCTGGCGGCCTTCGCGACCGCGTGGACGGCCGATCCCGAGCCGGAGGAGCCGGAACCCGACGGCTCGACCCAGGACGCGTGAAGGATCCCGGTCAGGTGCGGACCCGGCCCGCGAGCCAGCGCAGGCGGGCGGCCTCCAGCCCCCAGATCATGCCCAGCATCATGTAGACGTGCCGCCACTTCTCGATGTCGATCTGCGCCGCCTGCAGGAAGAACATCATCAGCGCGGGCCAGACGATCTGCGCGTGCCGCCGGAAGGGGGTGTCCCGGCTCATCAGGCGGAAGCCCACGATACTCGTCATCAGCACGAGGCCGATGAAGGTGGCGCCCCCGACCCAGCCGCCATTGGCGAAGCTGCCGATGTAGCTGTTGTGCGGCTCCAGGGCGAAGATCAGGCGCCAGCGCAGGGGACCCATCCCGAGGGGCTCGTCCACCAGCATGCCGATGCCGCGCATCTGGTTGCCGAAACGTCCATTTTCGCCGGTGTCGTAATCCTGCGTGACCGCCGCGCGCTTGGAGAACATCTCCGCCGTGTCGCCGATCGACATCAGGCCGACGATGGCGAGCGCCGAGCCCGCGACCGCCAGGACCATGAGCGTGACGATGCGCCGGCGCAGGGCCGTGGACCGCGTGGTGCGGTAGACGCTGCCGACCATCACCGCGATGGCGATGAGCGTCCCCCCCCAGGAGCCGCGCGAGAACGACAGGAAGATGCCGGCCACGATCACCAGGAGCACGGCGGCGGAGAGGATCGGCCGGCGGGTGGTGCCGAGGAGCAGCCCGTGCATGAGGTAGAGGGCGCCGAGCGTCAGGAACGATCCGAAGACGTTCGGGTCCTGGAAGGTGCCGGAGGCGCGTCCGTACTTGTAGAACAGGTCCTCCGTCGGGATGAAGCCGAAATACCCGACGATGCCGAAGGCGCTCGACAGGAGGCAGCTCGCCACGAAGGTCTTGAGCGCCAGTTCCATGCGCGCATGCGTGTCGTCGGAGAACAGCATCGCGAAGAACACGCCGGTGATCGACAGGTAGGCGAGCTGGATCGTCCAGGTCACCGGCAGCGGCTGGTCGATGAAGGGCAGTAGCGCGACGGTGATGGCGCTGACGTAGAGGATCAGAAGCCAGAGCAGCGGCAGCATGCCCCGGTGCAGGCGCAGACCCAGGCAGAGCCAGAGCAGGATGGTGGGGATCGCCACCATGTCGTAGGGCGACGTGTCCGAGAAGGCGAAGCAGGCGAAGAAGATGAAGGCGACGAGGAGCAGGGTCGCCAGACGCCTCAGGACGCGGAGGACTGAAACGTGCGCCCAGGCTCCGGCCTGCCAGCCCGATGTGCCGGGTGCGATCGTGGACGCCATGCACTCACTCACTCCGCGCCGCCGACTGGGCGTCTGCGCGCTAATGACCAAGATCAGGCGCGGGAATGATTGAGATTTCGAGAAAAGCCGGGGTTCAGGGCAGCGCGCGCACCAGATTCCGGAACTGATCCCCGCGATCCTCGAAGCTGCGGAACTGGTCGTAGGAGGCGCAGGCCGGCGAGAGCAGGACCACGGGTTCCACCGCCTCCGACGCGGCCGCCGCCTCGGCCGCCTTGGCGGTCGCGACCTCCAGGGTGCCGCAGGCCGTGTAGGGTACACAGCCCTCCAGGGTGGCGGCGAACGCATCGCTCGCCGCGCCGATGAGATAGGCATAGGCGACCCGGCCGAAGAGGGGCGCCAGGGGGACGATCCCGCCCTCCTTGGCCTTGCCGCCGAGAATCCAGTGGATGTCGTGGAAGGCGGTGAGCGCCTTCTCGGTGGAGTCGGCGTTGGTCGCCTTCGAATCGTTGACGAAGAGCACGCGCCCGCGCCGGCCGACCTCCTCCATGCGGTGGGGCAGGCCGGGAAAGCTGCGCAGGCCCGCAACGAGTTCGGCGTCGCCGATCCCGAGGGCCCGGACGCAGGCGGCGGCCACGGCCGCGTTCTGCCAGTTGTGCGCGCCGCGGAGCGACCCGATGCCGGTGAGATCGACGATGGGCGTGCCGTCCGCGTCGAACACCGTTCCGTCCCGAGCCGACAGGCCCTCGAAGCCCGCCTGCGGCGTCCCGACATGGATGCGTAACGTCGGCCCCGTCCGCGCATCCGCGATGGCCCGGCTGAGATCGTCGTCGACGCCGACGATGGCGCGGTCCGCACCCGCCACCAGCCGTCCCTTGATGGCGGCGTAGTCGGCGAGCGTGCCGTGACGGTCGAGGTGATCGGGCGTGATGTTGAGGAGGATGCCGAGGCTCGGGTCGAGGCTCGGCGTCAGGTCGATCTGGAACGAGGACATCTCGATCACGTGGATCCGGTCGGGTGCTGGCGGCGCCAGCGAGAGGATCGCGGTGCCGATATTGCCGCCCATCTGAACGTCGCGGCCCGCGGAGGCCAGGAT
>NZ_JAIEOF010000392.1 GCF_019750675.1 Methylobacterium sp. | reverse complement strand
TCGTGGTGCTGGCGGGCGAATCCTATCCGGTCACCGTCGAGGCGGTGGGTGGCACCCTCATCGTCAAGGCCGAGGACGGTGAAACCTGGACGGTGTCGAGCGATTGGCGTCCCGGCGAGCCGGTCTGGCAGGGCGAGATCGCCGGCACCCGGGTCGCCATGCAGGTGCGTGGCCTCCTGAACGGCGTCGCGCTCCAGCATGCCGGCGCCGCCGCCGAGGCCCGCGTCTACACGAAGCGCGAGGCGGCGCTCGCCGCCCTGATGCCCGTCAAGGAGGATGCGGGTTCGGGGAAGCAGGTGCTCTGCCCGATGCCCGGACTCGTCAAGGCGATCCTGGTGCGTGAGGGCCAGGAGGTGAAAAACGGCGAGGCGCTCGCCATCGTCGAGGCGATGAAGATGGAGAACGTGCTGCGCGCCGAGCGCGACGCCACCGTCGCCAAGATCGCCGCGAAGGAAGGCGACAGCCTCGCGGTCGACGCCGTCATCCTCGAATTCGCCTGAGGATCCGCCGCCGCGCACGCTTCGCCTCCCGAACGAAGCGTGCGTGACAAGTGCCAGGGACGGGTCGATGCCCCTCTATTTCGCTTACGGCGCGAACATGGACGCCGGCGCGATGGCGGCGCGCTGCCCGCGCTCGACTTTGATCGGGCAGGGCCGCCTCAACCGGCATCGCTTCATCATCATGCGCGAGGGCTATGCCTCGGTCGTACGCGATCCGCGTGCGACCGTGTTCGGAATCCTTTGGGATCTCGCCCTCGGGGATGTGGCGGCCCTCGACCGCTACGAGGGCGTGGCCTCGGGCCTCTACATCAAGGCGATGCAGCCGATCACGGTGCCGGGTGGATCGAAGCGAGCGCTGATCTACCTCGGCGGCACGAGCGTCACGGGTTCGCCCCGCCCGGGCTACCTGGAAGCGGTCCTGGCCGCCGCCGCCGCTGCGCAACTGCCGGCAGCGTATCGCGCGGAATTGCAGGCCTGGCAGCGAGGACGAACGCCGTGATGTCCGAGATCCGTACCGTCGCCGTCATCATCCGTGGGCGGGTCCAGGGCGTCGGATACCGGATGTGGACGCGGGACGAGGCCGAGCGCCAGGGCCTCGCGGGCCATGTCCGAAACCGGCCCGACGGCAGTGTCGAAGCGGTGTTCTCCGGGCCGGTGGACGCTGTCGGCCGGATACTGGAGGCCTGCCGGCACGGGCCCCCCGGCGCGCGGGTCAGCGAAGTGGTGGTGTCCGATCACGGCGGGGCGCCGCCACAGGCTGGATTCGCGATCCGCTGACGCCGGACGCCCTTCGATCGGTTTCAGGGCACGGGACGGGTGGACAGCCAGTCGGCATCCGGGCTAGCGCCCGGTGCGAGGCGGCCGGCCACCGGGCGCCCAGAGACCGGACCCGATGCTCACCGCCGACTTCTCCTATCTCGACCTCGCGGCGCTCTGCTACTTCGTCGCGGCCTGGGCCGGATACGGCGTCGCCGTCGCGCGCATGCGCGGTCGCCGTACCAGCCTCAGCCAGATCATGAACGCACAGCGCGCCGAGTGGACGCGCCAGCTCATCGGGCGCGACAACCGCGTGGTCGACACCACCATCAACGCTTCACTGCAGAACGGGACCGCCTTCTTCGCCTCGACCTCATTGATCGCGCTGGGCGGCGTGCTGACCCTGTCGCGCTCCGGCGACGACGTGCTCACCCTGTTCGGCGCACTGCCCTTCGGGGCCATCGCCACGCGCGTCACCTGGGAGATCAAGGTCGCGGGCCTGGCGGTCGTGTTCGTCTACGCCTTCTTCAAGTTTTCCTGGGCCTACCGCCTGTTCAATTACGGCGCGATCCTCCTCGGCGCCGTGCCGCCGAAGGGATCCGGCGCCACGACGGAACAGATGCAGCGCGCCGCCCGCAAGGCAGCGGCGATGAACATCGCCGCCGGCAGCCATTTCGCGCGCGGACAGCGGGCCTTCTTCTTCGCCCTGGCCTATCTGGGCTGGTTCGTGAGTCCCTGGCTTCTCATGCTGACGACCACGGCGGTGGTCCTGGTCATGTGGCGGCGGCAATTCGCCTCGAAAATTCGCGCGGCCCTGCTGGCGGAAGACGACGGGACAGGGCAGGGGTGGCAGCCATGACGATTCCAAAAAAGCCGACGCGCCAGCGCACCTCCTCCCCGAAGAAGCCGCCCGAGGCGGCCAAACCGGTCACTAAACCATCCACCGCGAAGGCGGGTAGCCGGCCCGAGCGCAAGGGCCCTTCCGAGGAGGCGATCGCCGAGACGATCCTGCGCCTCGTCGCGGCGCGCGAGACCGGCAAGACGGTTTGCCCTTCGGAAGTGGCGCGTGATCTCGCCGGACCGCAGCCGGAAGCCTGGAGCCCGCTGATGCAGCCTGTCCGCCGGGTTGCGGTGCGGATGACCAAGGCCGGCGAGGTCGCGATCCTGCGCAAGGGCAAGCCCGTCGAGGACCCGGACGACTTTCGCGGGATCTACCGGCTCGGTGCCGTCTCGGCGACCTCGGACGATGCCGACGCGGATTGAGGCGCAGGCAACAGCGCGTCGGTGTAGCCGGCGAGCCTGTAGGCCACGAGGCCGAGCCATTCCTTGACCATCAGGTCGAGGAGCATCAGCCCGTCCGAGGCGAAGCCGTTGAAGCGCAAGGCATCGCCCCACCCGTTGGTGCGGTAATCCACCGGGTAGGCGGTGACCGTGAATCCCGCCTGCCGGAAACAGCCGACGGCGCGGGGCATGTGCCAAGCCGATGTCACCAGGAGCCAGCGCTCGCCGGGCTTCGGTTTCACCAAAGCGGCACTGAAGACCGCGTTCTCGTGGGTGTTGCGGGAGCGATCCTCCAGGATCAGCCGGGTGCGCGGCAGGCCCATCGTTTCCGCGTAGCGCCCGACGATCTCGGCTTCGGAGGCGGTGCTGCCGTTGAGGCTGCCACTGCCGCCGGTAAAGACGAGGCGGCTCTGCGGATACCGCCGGGCGAGGTCCGCCATGGCGATCTGGCGCTCGCCGGCATCATTGACGACGAGTTGGCCCCGTTCCGCCGAAGTGCGGGTCTCTATGGCACCACCGAGCACGATGATGCCCGCCACCGGGGCGTCATCGGCCACATGGGCGGGAAATCGCTCTTCCAATGGCAGCGCGATCAAGCCCGCGATGGGAGTGAAGCCGACCGTGACGAGCAGGATGCTCCCGAGGGCCCCGAGCCAGAGGCCGAGCCGAAGCCATCCGGATGCCACGAGGCCGAGACCGACGAGCACCAGCAGCGTCAGGGCATTCGACGGCGTGACCAGGAAGTAGAGAAGTTTCGAGAGCGGGAAGAACATCGGGGCGCGGACTCTCGGGACGGTTCCGAGGTGATACAGCAAGGCGCGGCGTGCTGTCCCGCGTCATCGCCGACCATCGTCCAACCGGCGATTGCCTGCGTTTTTCTGTTCCATAGGCTTTGCCCGCGTGGCGGTCGAGGCCCCTCCCGAAGCGCGTGACAGAAATGTCCCGCAGAGCCTCGAAGCGCGCTCCGGAGATTGCGCTTCAGCCGGCAACGGCTTAGGTTAACCATAATGGTGGGATAAATTCCCACGGATTCTAAGCTTCATGCCCCGCTATTTCATCGATCTCCACGACGGCGCACATTACGTCAAGGACAAGGTCGGCTTCGAACTCGCCGATGAAACCGCTGTTCGCGGTAAACTCGCGCGGATCATGGCCAAGATCGCGCAGGAATTCAGTCTGGATACCGAACGCCAGGACTACCTGGCGATCGTGCGCGACGAGTCCGCAGGCGTGCTCTATCGCGCCCATCTGTCCCTGGACATCGAGAAGGTCGACCGCACCCCTGAGGCCCCACGCGACGAATCCTGATTGCGTCACGTCGATACCCGCTGGCCGGATCGTTGTGTCCGATCGCTCGGGCCTTCGGAGGCTCGGATCGGCGACGTGATGCGCGTCGACCTAAGACAGACGGATGCACAAAGCCGTCGCTCTCGACAGCACTAACGCTGCGGACACATTTCTATTTCTCTGAACGGGAGGCCCGGCTGTGCAGCAAATTCAAGATCAGCGCTGTCCATCCGGTCTGGTGTGACGCACCAAGTCCACGCCCGGTATCGCCATCGAAGAACTCGTGGAAGAGCAGCGCCTCATCGGAGCCCGGGGCGTCAGGAATCGGCGTGCGATTGCCTTGAAAGGGGCGGTGTCCGTCTTCATTCTTCGCGAATAGCGCGATGAGGCGGTCTTCCAATGCGTCCGCGATCGCATCGAGGGTTTTGTGCTCTCCCGAGCCGGTCGGGTATTCCACCAGGAAATCGTCCCCGTAATAGGTGTGAAAGCGACGCAGCGCCTCGAGGATGAGGTAATTCATCGGCATCCAGACAGGCCCGCGCCAGTTTGAATTGCCGCCGAACATGTTGGATGTCGAATCGGCCGGATCGTAGCGGACGGTGAAGGAGGCGCCGAACTCGTTCAAGGCGTAGGGTTGGTCCCGATGCGCCTTCGAAAGCGAGCGGATCCCGTGGGCGGAGAGGAACTCGGCCTCGTCGAGCATGCGGCGCAACAGCGCCTTCATGCGATGGCCGCGCAGCAGCGACAGAAGCTTACGGTCCTGCACCCCACCCTCGTCCCAACGTGAGACGAGGCAGGCGAGATGTGGGCGGTTCTCGAGAAGCCAGTTCAGGCGTCGAGCAAAATCGGGCAGGCGCTGGAGCACCCACGGTTCGATCACCTCGACAGCGAACAGTGGGACGAGGCCGACCACCGAGCGTACGCGCAGGGGCAGCATTCCACCGCCGGGGATATCGACCTCGTCGTAGTAGAATTCGTCATCCTCGTCCCAGAGGCCGAAGCCCTCGCCGCCCATGTCGGTCATCGCCTCCGCGATGAGCAGGAAGTGCTCGAAGAACTTCGAGGCGGTGCTTTCGTAGACGTCGTTATGGAGCGCCAGTTCGAGGGCGATGCGCATCATATTCAGTGCGTACATCGCCATCCAGGCGGTGCCGTCAGCCTGGTGGATGCGCCCGAATCCAGGCGGCGGTCGCGAGCGGTCGAATACCCCGACATTGTCGAGGCCGAGGAAGCCCCCCTGAAAGACGTTCCGGCCTTCGGCGTCTTTGCGGTTTACCCACCAGGTGAAGTTGAGCAGAAGTTTGTGGAACACGCCTTCCAGGAAGGCGAGATCGCCGCGCCCGCCGCGTCGGTCACGATCGATTTCGAACACCCGATAGGTCGCCCATGCGTGAACCGGCGGGTTGGCGTCGCCGAATTCCCACTCGTAGGCCGGAAGCTGGCCGTTCGGGTGCATGTACCATTCGCGGGTCAGGAGAAGGAGCTGCTTCTTGGCGAAGTCCGGGTCGAGCAGGGCGAGCGGAAGACAATGGAAGGCGAGATCCCAGGCGGCAAACCAGGGATACTCCCACTTATCCGGCATCGAGAGCACATCGGCCGCCGCGAAGTGGCGCCAGTGAATGTTGCGGCCTTCGTTTCGCTCTTTCGGCGGCGCCGGCTGGGATGGGTCCCCCTTCAGCCAGAGCCGAACGTCATAGGAGTACAGTTGCTTGGACCAGATGAGACCTGCGGCGGCCTGACGAAAGATTCCGCGCGCGTCCGCGTCCGTGATGCCATCCTGTCGCGAATCATAGAAGGCATCCGCCTCTGCAATGCGGCGGTGAACGATCGTTCCTTCGCGATCCACCGGACGCAGGCGCGTGCCGGCCGAGAGACGCAGCGTCACCCGTGTGGTTTCCCCCGGCTCCAGCCGGCGGAAATAATGCAGCCCGAGCTTCGTCCCGGATTCGCGGCTCACCGCGGCGTCGTCGCCGTCGACGATGGCAGCGTGGAACCCGTCCTTGAACGGACCGATGGCATCGGGCTGCCAGCCGTGGAGACGCAAATTCGTATCGTTCTCGCAGAACAACGGATCGGGGTAGCCGTCGAAGGAGAGGCGGTACGACCCGAGGCGAGGATGTTCACAAGCTACGCCGCCATCGGGTCGCAGCGTCAGACTCGGGCGCCGCTGTGTCGTCCCCTCCTGCCACGACCAAGTGTTGCGAAACCAGACCTGCGGGACGATGTGAAGATCGGCAGCTTCGGCTCCCCGATTGATCGCCGTGATGACTGCGTGGATGTCGTCGACATCCTCCTTCGCATACTCGACCGTCACATCGAAGAAGCTGTTGCTTACAAATATTCCAGTGTCTTCGAGTTCGTATTCCGGCTCATCGCGACCCCGCCGCTGCCCTTCACGCACCAATTCGTCGTAGGGATAAGCGGCGTGCGGGTAGCGATAGAGAAATTTGAGATAAGCGTGACTCGGGACCGCGTCGAGATAGTGGTAGATCTCCTTGACGTCTTCGCCGTGGTTGCCTTCTTCGTTCGCCAGGCCGAACAGGCGCTCCTTCAGAATATGATCGTGCCCGTTCCACAGGGCCAGAGAAACGCACATCTGTCCGCGTTCATCGCAGAGTCCCGCCAGACCGTCCTCGCCCCAGCGATAGGCACGGGAACGGGCTTCTTCGTGGGGGAGGGAGCGCCAAGCATTCCCGTCGCGGCTGTAATCTTCGCGCACGGTACCCCACTGGCGCTCCGCGAGGTAGGGGCCCCACAGAGACCATGGGCGCTCGGCCCGCGCCTGTTCGGCGATCCGGCGGCGCTCGGCCCAACCGTCAAGTTCACTCACGCGCATAGCTCGACGGCACCGCATTTCACGCGATGGTCCCGCTCCGACCGAAACGCCCCGGATGAATGGATGTGTGCTCGGCGTGCAGCCGCGCAGGGTAGCGTGATCACGTTCGTCGGTTTCCGGTGGCAGCCCATCGATATCCGTGCGGATGCATCAATGGCGCCAAGAGCGTGGCGTCATCTCGATTCCCTGCGCCAACAAGGGGCCGGCCTTCAGGGGGCGACGCCGCATCCGCCTAAAGGACATGCGATGGCGGCAGATCGAGCCTCCATCCATTTGCAACCACTCAGTGGTTCTGTCAGATCAGGTTCGGGTCGCACATCTTGCATCAGGCCAAGAGAGAATTTTTCTCCGACGGCCGTTTGCATTTGATCCGGTATTTGGATGGTTACTGCCACTCCAACGATCGAGTCGATCCGCCCTTCAGAAGGTCGATTCGGCGCATGCTGGCGGCGGTTTATCCGTTCACTCTCTCGACCTTATTGACAGTTCGCTTCCCGCGCAGCTCGGCGATAATCGCATTCAGGTGCTTGAGGTCCCATACGGATAGATCGATCACGACTTGGGTGAAATCCTGAGTCTTTCGCTTCATCGATACGTTATCGATGTTTCCGTCGTGATCCGCGATCACTTGAGCGATCTGTGCGAGCACACCGGGCTCATTGATCGATTGCATGGCGAGACGCGCGGGAAACCGCTCGCTCGTGCCAGCTTCCACATCCCAGCGCACGTCGAGCCAGCGATCCGGCTCGTTGTCGAACGCGGCCAATGCCGCCGATTGAATCGGGTAGATCGTGACGCCGATGCCAGGCGTGAGAATTCCGACAATGCGATCACCGGGGACCGCCCCCCCATTGGGCGCAAAGCTCACTGGCAAATCACCATCGAGGCCGCGAATTGGAATTCCATCCGTACGGCCGATTTCGCCGGTGCTGCCCTCCGGGAACGTCAGGCGCATCGTCTGATCTTTGGCCAAGCTGAGGCGGCCGGCTCCATCCGTGGAGGCTGGTTGAGGGAGACGCGCCGGGGCGCCACGGCGCTCGTCTTTATGGTCGGGGTAGACAGCCCGCACCACGTCGCCAGAGAACATCTCGCCACGGCCTACGGCGGCGAAAACGTCCTCGGTGCTCTGGCGCGCGAGACGTGGCAACGCGCCACGCAGTTTATCTTCGGAGAAGCTCTTGGCGGCCCGCTCGAAAGCGCGATCCAAGATCTGACGTCCCAATCCAGCATATTGCCGGCGCACGGCCGAGCGCGTCGCGCGTCGGATCGCCGAACGGGCTTTTCCCGTGACGACGAGGGATTCCCAGGCGGCAGGCGGCGAAGCGCCGTCGGAGCGCGCGATCTCGACTTCGTCGCCGTTGACGAGTTCGTGGAGAAGCGGAGCCATACGGCCGTTGATCTTCACCCCGACTGCCGAGTTTCCGACATCCGTGTGGACCGCGTAAGCGAAATCGATCGGTGTGGCGCCCCGCGGGAGGGCGATCAGACGCCCCTTCGGGGTGAAGCAAAAGACCTGATCCTGAAAGAGTTCGAGTTTCGTGTGCTCGAGAAACTCTTCGGGACTGTCGCCCTCGGCCAGGAGTTCGATCGTTCGGCGAAGCCACTGGTAGGCCCCGCTCTCGGTCGCGAGCCGCGGATGAACGCCGCCGATTTCGCCCTTGCGTCCACTTTCCTTGTAATGCGCGTGGGCCGCAATTCCGTACTCGGCAATCTCCTCCATCGCGGCGGTGCGGATCTGGAGTTCGACGCGCTGGCTTTTCGGGCCGATCACCGTAGTGTGGATGGAGCGATAGTCGTTCTGCTTCGGGGTCGAGATGTAATCCTTGTATCGTCCCGGTACCATCGGCCAGCTGGTATGGACCACGCCGAGTGCGCTGTAACAATCCGACAGTGTCTGGACGACGACCCTGAATCCGAAGATGTCGGACAACTGCTCGAAGGCGACGGATTTCCGCTCCATCTTGGCGGAGATCGAGTAGGGGCGTTTCTGCCGCCCCGTCACGACCGCTTCGATGCCTTGTGCCGCGAGCTTCGCCGTCAGATCCTGCTCGATGCTCTCGACAAGCCGCTCGGATTTCGACGACAGGTCGCTCAGCCGTTGCGCGATGGTCGCGTAGATCTCGGGCTTCAGATTTCGAAGCGCCAAGTCTTCGAGTTCCTCGCGCAGTTCCTGCATCCCCATGCGGCCGGCCAGCGGGGCATAGATATCCAGTGTTTCCTGGGCGATCCGCTCGCGCTTGTCCGGCCGCATATGGTGGAGCGTTCGCATATTGTGCAGGCGGTCGGCGAGCTTGACCAGCAAGACACGCACATCGGCCGCGACGGCGAGGAGCAACTTGCGAAAGTTCTCGCCCTGGGCCGCCCGTTTCGAGACGAGGTCCAGTCGTTTCAGTTTGGTCAGGCCATCCACCAGGGCCCCGATCTCGGGGCTGAACAGCTCCCGGATCTCGTCGAGGGTCGCGGCCGTATCCTCCACCGTGTCGTGCAGGACCGCCGCCACGATGGTGGCGTCGTCGAGTCGGAGGTCCGTGAGAATCGCAGCGACTTCAAGGGGATGCGCGAAGAACGGGTCGCCCGAGGCTCGTTTCTGGGTTCCGTGGGCGCGCATGGCGTAGACGTAGGCGCGGTTGAGCAGGGCCTCGTTCGTCGCAGGATTGTAGCGCTTGACCCGCTCGACAAGCTCGTATTGGCGCATCATCCGCCGAGAGACCCTTTCACGACACGGCGGGTCCGGCAGCGGACGCGCGCTTTCGATGTGTCCCGCATCGCACGCGGGGGCGCCAGCCCCACGGCGTCGCAGCGGGATCGAATTTCCGGGTTCGCCCATGAAAAAACCCGGCGCGGAGGCCGGGTTCTGTCAAGGCTGACGGGGCGTGAGGCCTTACTCGGCCTCGTCGTCCGTCTCGGTGGGGGGCGCCAGATTCTCGAGGCCGCGCAGGAGGTCTTCCTCGCTCATGCGATCGAACTGCACGGCGCCGTCGTCGCTGGAGGATTGGGGAGCCACGGCGGCGGCGGCCGGCGAGCTCGAGAGCAGCGGAACGGTTTCCGCCTCCGGCTCATCGACTTCGACGTATTTCTGCATCGAATGGATGAGCTGTTCCTTGAGGTCGTCCGCCGTGATCGTCTCGTCGCCGATTTCGCGCAGCGCGCAGACGGGGTTCTTGTCGCGGTCGCGGTCGATGGTCAGCGGGGCGCCGGCGGCGAGCAGCCGGGCCCGGTGGCTCGCCAGCAGAACCAGCTCGAAGCGGTTCTCGACTTTGTCGATGCAGTCTTCAACGGTGACGCGAGCCATGGCGGACGGCTCCTTCCTCGGACGGAATTTCTGGGCTGAGCCCGCCTCTTACACCCGATGGGCCCGCGCAACAAGCGGTGCGCACAGGTGCATCATGCGGCGCACGTCCGGCCCCCGGGGGTGCATCCGCGCGACGTGTCACGCAAAACGTCTCAGCGACGGACCGGACGACCGCTGTATACAGGTCCGCGGCCGAGTTTCAGAACCGGTCCGACGAGGGGGAGACGCGACCATGACCATGATGCTCAGCCGCCGGGGCCTGCTTGCCTGCGGATGCCGAATCGGCGCGGCCTGCTTCGCCGCCACCACTTTGCCGAACATGAGTTTCGCCGCCGCCCCCTCGTCCAAGAAGACGACGATGAGCGCCGACCAGGCCCTGGAGGCCCTGAAGGAGGGCAACCGCCTCTACCACACCGACAGCCCGGTCCGGGCGGTCCAGGGCCGCGAGCGCCGGATCGAGATCGCCCTCGGTCAGACGCCGTTCGTGGTGCTGGTGAGCTGCTCCGATTCGCGCGTCTCGCCGGAGATCCTCTTCGGGCGTGGGCTCGGCGAGCTCTTCATCGTGCGTAATGCCGGCAACTGCGTGGACACGGCGGCGCTGGGCTCCATCGAGTACGCGGTCTCGCAACTCGGGGTGCCGCTCGTCCTGGTGATGGGCCACAGCCGCTGCGGCGCCGTGGAGGCCGCCGTCGATGTCGTGAAGAACAACACCGTGTTCCCCGGCTCCATCGGCCGGATGATCGAGCCGATCGTGCCCGCGGTGCTCTCGCAGCGCGACAAGCCGGGCGACTTCGTGGAGAACTGCGTGCGGGCCAACGTGAGCCGGGTGGTGAGCCGCCTGCGCTCGGCCTCGGAGCCGTCCCTGCTCGACCCCCTGAAGGCGGGCCGGCTGCGGATCGTCGGCGCCTCCTACAGCCTCGACAACGGCACCGTGGACTTCTTCGACGAGGCCTGAACCGCCCCGCTCGTGCTGCGGTGCCATGTTGACACAGGGGGCGGGCGGTGCCACTGCGCCGCCCTCGCGCGGGGGCTGACCGGCTCCCGGGCAGCCCGGCACCGGAATCACTTCCGTCCCGAAGTCCATTCGGCACCGAAGCTGGTTCGGCACGACGACGAGGAGTTCACATGGCGCGCGCTTGCATCTTCCCCGGCCAGGGCAGCCAGGCCGTCGGCATGGGGCGGGCGCTCGCCGAGCACTTCCACCAGGCCCGCGACGTGTTCGCGGAGGTCGACGACGCCCTCGGCCAGCCGCTCTCGCGCCTGATGTTCGAGGGCCCGGTGGAGGAGCTGACGCTTACCACCAACGCGCAGCCCGCCCTGATGGCCGCGAGCCTCGCGGCCTTGCGCGTGCTGGAGGCCGAGCGCGGCCTCGACCTCAAGCGCGACGTGGCCTGCGTGGCCGGGCATTCGCTGGGCGAGTACACGGCGCTCGCCGCCGCCGGCACCTTCTCCATCGCCGACACCGCCCGACTCCTGCGCATTCGCGGCACCGCCATGCAGGGCGCGGTGGCCCCGGGGGAGGGCGCCATGGCGGCCCTGATCGGGGCCGATGCCGAGACCGCCCAGTCCATCGCCGAGGAGGCCGCCGAGGGCGCGGTCTGCGAGGTCGCCAACGACAATGGCGGCGGGCAGGTCGTCCTCTCCGGCACCCGGGCGGCGGTGGAGCGCGCGGTCGCCATCGCGCAGGGGCGCGGCATCAAGCGCGCGGTCATGCTCAACGTCTCGGCCCCGTTCCACTGCTCGCTGATGGCGCCGGCGGCCGAGGCCATGCGGGCGGCGCTCGCCGAGGTGGCGATGCACAGCCCCGTGGTCCCGGTCTACGCCAACGTGCTGGCCGCCCCCGTCACCGAGCCGGGCGCCATCCGCGAGGCCCTGGTGGCGCAGGTCACCGGCACCGTGCGCTGGCGCGAATCCGTCGCCGCCATGGCGGCGGCCGGCATCGACCAGTTCACCGAGGTCGGCACCGGCAAGGTGCTCACCGGCCTCGTCAAGCGTATCGCCCCGGGGGTCGCGGCCGGTACCGTCGGCACGCCCGACGACATCGCCAGCTTCCCCGCCCTCGGCTGAACGACAGGATAGCCCATGTTCGACCTGACCGGCCGCAAGGCCCTCGTCACCGGCGCCACCGGCGGCCTCGGCGGCGCCATCGCGCGGGGCCTGCACGCGCAGGGCGCCACCATCGCCATCTCGGGCACCCGCCAGGCGGCGCTCGAGGCTTTCGCGGCCGAGCTCGGCAACGAACGCGTCCACGTCGTGCCGGGCGACCTCTCCGACAAGGCGTCGGTGGAGGCTCTGGTGCCGGCGGCGGAAGCGGCTTTGGGCGGCCTCGACATCCTGGTGAACAATGCCGGCATCACGCGCGACAACCTCGTGCTGCGCATGAAGGACGACGAGTGGGATGCGGTCATCGCCGTCAATCTCTCGGCGGCGTTCCGGCTCTCGCGGGCGGCCGTCAAGGGCATGATGAAGCGCCGCCACGGCCGCATCGTGAACATCGGCTCCGTGGTGGGCGCCACCGGCAATCCGGGCCAGGTCAACTACGCCGCCGCCAAGGCCGGTCTCGTGGGCATGACGAAGGCGCTGGCCGCCGAGGTCGCCACCCGCAACCTCACGGTCAATTGCATCGCGCCGGGCTTCATCACCTCGCCGATGACGGATGCGCTCAACGACAAGCAGCGCGAGGGCATCCTCGGCCGCGTGCCCATGGGGCGGCTCGGCACCGGCACCGACATCGCGGCGGCCGCGATCTACCTCGCCTCCGACGAGGCCGCCTACGTCACCGGCCAGACCCTCCACGTGAACGGCGGCATGGCGATGTA
>NZ_JAIEOF010000184.1 GCF_019750675.1 Methylobacterium sp. | reverse complement strand
CTGGCGACCCCGGAAGGGCTCGAACCTTCGACCTGCCGCTTAGAAGGCGGCTGCTCTATCCAGCTGAGCTACGGAGTCACGCGGCAGAAGCCATTTAGCAGCCCGGTTTCCGGGTGTCATCAGGAGTCTCCGGCCCACGCACCGACCTGCCTTCCCGTGCAGGCCGTCACCGAGCGAGCACGGCGTCCGTCACGGCGTCGGCATCGCGCCGCTCTTTGAGGCCCGAACCTCCGGGTTCTTCATCTGGCTGTAGACGATGCTGGAGAAGCTTCCGATCACCGCATGCCAGGAGAGCTTCTCATAGGCCGGATCGTTGCGACCCGCCTGACAGAACGCCGTGGTCAGGCCGTTGACGATGTCGTCGCCCTTGGCGTCCGGCACGGCCGCCTTGATCGGCGGCAGCAGGCTGTTGATGACGGGGATGAAGTCTTCCTGGGCCAAGCCCTTGAGCTTCTGCGGTGCCCCGGATTCGGCGATCGCCTTCGCGATCTCGGGCTGCGCGATCTCGGCGCAGGGCGCGGAACCGGCCAGCATCGTCTCCGTCGCCTTCCGCGCGGTCGCCACGATGCCGCGCTCGCCGATCACCGGGGCGGCATTGCCCCAGGCGTTGCGGACATAATCGGTGACGTCGGCGACCTCCTGGTCGGTCATGCCGGCGCCGATGGCGGGCATCGGCGCGTAGCCGTTCTGAGCGGAGAGGCCGCCCAGGATGACCCGGATCACCGTCTCGGGTCCCTCGGCCTGGACCGAGGTGTTGCCGGCGAGCGCGGGAATGGCGCCCTCCACGCCCCGGCCGTCCGGCTTGTGGCAGGAGGAGCAGTAGCTGAGGTAGGTCGCGGCCCCCGGGGCCCCGGCGGCGTTGAAGGCCTGCAGATCCTTGGACTTGTAGCTCTCCTTGGCCTTCTGCGTGCGCAGGTAGGCGACCATCGCCTTGAGGTCGGCGTCGGTCATCTTGGAGAGGGATTCCTCGATGGTCTGGCGCATCGGACCGGCGGCCACCCCCGGCAGGTTGCCGGGCGCCGCGCCTGTCTTGAGATAGGTCACCACCTGGTCGTCGCTCCAGGCGCCGATGCCGGTGTGGTCGTCCGGCGTGATGTTGGGCGCGTACCAGCCGTCGATGACACCGCCGCCGAGCTTGCCGGCCAGGCCGCTGTTGCCCACGATCTTGTTGGCGTTGTGACACATACCGCAATGGCCGAGCCCCTCGACGAGGTAGCCCCCGCGATTGACCTCGGCACTGGCCTGCGGATCGGGCTGGAACTCGCCCGCCGTGAAGAAGGCCGTGCGCCAGGTGATGAGCGCCGTGCGGATGTTGAACGGGAAGGGAATCTCGGAATCCTTGCGCGGCTCGTGCACCGCCGGCAGGGATTTCAGGTAGGCGAAGATCGCGTCGGAATCCGCCCGCGTGACCTTGGTGTACCAAGCGAACGGGAAGGCCGGATAGAGGTAGGACCCGTCCTTCGTGATGCCGTCGTGGAAGGCGCGGTAGAAGTCGTCGGCGCTCCAGTTGCCCAGGCCGGTTTCCTTGTCCGGCGTCAGGTTGGGGGTCCGGATCTTGCCGATCGGCGTGTTCAGCACGTAGTTGCCCGCGAAGGGCTTGCCGCCCGGCGCCGTGTGGCAGGCCACGCAATCGCCGGCCGTCGCCAGATACTCGCCGCGCTTGATCAGGTCCGCATCCTGTGACGCGACGGTCTGGGCCGAGGCGGCCCCGGCCCCGAATCCGAACGTGAGCGCAGCTCCCAGGCGGAGAGCGGTGCGGCGATTCCTCATTGCGTCTCTCCGTGCTTTGGGTCTGGGGGCGTGGAATCTGCGTGGAACGTCAGGTGTGCGGGTCGAGTCGAAGGGGCGTCGCTTCTGGGTGGGGGCGGCCGCCGAGGCGCAGGACCATCTCGCCGCCATGGGCCAGCCCCGACAGGGCGAGGCACCCGGCGATCGCGGTCCAGTGCGCACCGGTGAGCGCCCCGCGCAGGGCGAGCATCAGCGCGGCCCCCGAGGCGAGGTTGCACAGGACGGGGGGCAGGGCCGTCTCGCGCCGCCGAAGTATCAGGGACAGAACCACGGCCTCGATTGCGACGAGGACCAGGATCGCGTCCATGATGCGTCCGCCGGCGAACAGCGATTCCATCGGGGTCAGGCGCTCCGGAAGGGCCCGTTGAGCCGGACGATCGCCCTGTTGAGACACGCGGCGATCCCGACCCAAACGAGATAGGGCAGCAGCAGGGTGGCGGCGAGACCGGAAACCCGCGCCGTGACGAGGATCAGTGCGGCGATCGAGACCCACAGGAACACAACTTCGAGAAGAGCCCAGTCCGGCCGGCGCATGCGGAAGAACAACCCGCTCCACGCGATGTTGAGGACCGCGTTGATCCCGTAGGTCACGACGAGGGCCGTGCGGGAGGCCAGACCCGAATCGGCGTTCCAGGCCATCACGCCCGAGATCGCCGTCAGGGTGAAGATCGTCGTCCAGACCGGGCCGAAGGCCCAGTCCGGCGGCTTCCAGGAGGGGCGCCGCAGGGCGTGGTACCAGGGTCCGGTCGTCGTCAGGAGGCCGCCGGCCAGGGCCACCACCACGGCGACGCCGGCCGCGACCAGAGGCGGACCCCAGTCGCCCGTCAGCGCCGCGTTCACGGCGAGACCCAGCGGAACAGGTGCGCGAGATCCTTGAAGAAGATCCGCGCGTGCGCCACCGGCTTCGCCCGCACCAACTCCTTGTTCATGTACGAATCCCAGGTCAGCTGCTGCACGTCGCGGTCGCGGCAGATCGAGACGAAGCGCTCGCGCAGACCGTCGTTGCGGTACCAGACTCCCTGCATGATCCGGAGGATCAGGAAGACGCGGCCATGCAGGCGCATGAAGCGGCGGCGCGCCTCGGAGAGGGCCTTCGCCCGCCCGGTGACGAGGAAGGCCTCCGCCGCCTCGGCCGCGAGGCGCCCGCCGAGCATCGCGTAGTAGATGCCTTCGCCGGAGGCGGGGGCGACGATGCCGGCCGCATCCCCGGTGAGAAGGACGTCGCGGCCGTTGTCCCAACGCTTCAGCGGCTTGAGGGGGAGGGGAGCGCCCTCGCGGCGAACGGTCTCGCCGGCCTCGAGGCCCGTGGAGGCTCGCAGGTCGCGGATGGCGCCGCGCAGGGAGAAGCCCTTGCGGGCGCTGCCGGTACCGATGCTCACGGTCTCGCCGTGCGGGAAGACCCAGGCGTAGAAATCCGGCGAGAGCTTGCCCTGGTAATAGACATCGCAGCGGGTCGCCTCGACATCGTGGACACCGGTCTCGGGCAACCTGACGATCTCGTGATACGCGAAGACCTGCCGCATGGCGACGTGCCCGGGGATCTCGGCCCGGCCGACGGAGGAACTCGCGCCGTCCGCCCCGATGACGAGGCGGGCGCGGGCGGCCCTCGGAAACCCGTCCTCCAGGTAGTGCACCGTGGCGCCGTCCCCGTCGCGCTCGATGTGCCGAAAGCTCGCCGCCCGCAGGACCGCCCCGGCCTCCGCCGCCCGGGCGCGCAGCCAGGGGTCGAAATCGGCGCGGTCCACCATGCCGACGAACCCGTCGCCGATGGGCATGTCCACGCGCTTGTCCTTCGGGGAGACCATGCGGGCGGAGCGGATGCGGGCCACGAGGAGATGGTCGGGAATCGCGAAGTCGCGGATCAGGCGGGGCGGGATCGCGCCGCCGCAGGGCTTGATCCGGCCGGGCTTGTCGAGGAGGAGGACGCGCCGCCCGGCACGGGCGAGGTCGGTGGCCGCCGTGGCGCCGGCCGGGCCGCCGCCCACCACCACGACGTCGTAGGTTTCCGGCCCGGCCCCGTTCACGGGTGTATCGCTTCGGACGGCCGGCATCTCGTGACCTCTCGACATGACGTCACCTCGCTCGTGGAATCATCGGGCGGACAGGGGAGTCCCGAAGGCGGAGACCGCGCGCCGGGCGCGCGGAACCTGGGTGCCGGGGGCATGGGCGATCCGCAGCGCCAGGGCGGCTGCAGCCACGAACAGCACGGCCTCGACCGCGAAGACGCCCGCATAGGCGTCGACGGCCCGGGGCGTGACGAGGCGGGCGAGATCGACCGCGACGGTCCCGAGGAAGCCACCGGCTCCGAAGGCGAGGCCCTGGGCCGCGCCCCACACGCCCATGCGGGTGCCGCGCTCGGCCTCGCCGCCGGCCCCCGCCAGCGCCATCATCGAGCCGATGGCCGCCACCGCGAAAATGCCGTTGAACAGGCCGAGGGCGAAGACCGGGACGCGCAAGGGGAAGTCCGCGCCGATCAGGCCGCCGCCCGCGATACCGAGGAGGGCCGCGCCGGAGCCGAGGCAGCCCAGCGTCGTCCAAAGCTTGAGGGACCCGAGAACCGGGCCGCCGATGCCCATGGTCAGGCCCGCGACGGTCAGCATGCCGGCGAGGACACCGCCGTGCTGCAGACCCGCGAGCTTGGTGGTGACCCCGGGCGACATCGCGAAGACGAGGCCCGCGAAGGGCTCGAGGATGAGTTCCTGCGCGCTGTAGGCCAGCATCGCCACGAAGATGAAGATCGTGAAGCGGCGCGAATCGGGCTCGGCCCAGACCCGGGCGAGCACCTCGCCGAAGGGGCGCTTGGGCGCCGCGTCCGCGCTCAGGTCGGGAGCGCCGCGCACCGGCTCGATTCCGCGCACCGCGAGGAGCGCCACTGCGAGAGCGAGGAGCGAGACCGTGCCGGAGACCGCGACCAGCCGGGCGCCGGAGAACGGATCGAGGAAATGGCCGGCGATGGGCGCCGTGATGGCGAAGCCCGCGATCATCATCACCCAGACGATGGTGGCCGCCGCCCCGCGCCGGCGCGGCTCGACCCCGGTGGCGAGGAGCACGAGGAGCGAGGTACCGGCCGCCCCCGCGCCCATGCCCACCGTGAGGAACGACAGGACCGCCAGGGCGAGGCCGGCGGCCTGATGCGTCTCGGTGAGCGCCGTGGCCACCGCCGCGCCGAAGCCGCCCAGCGCAAGGGCCGCCATGCCGCCGACGATCCAGGGCGTGCGCCGCCCCGTCCGGTCCGAGCCGTAGCCCCAGCGCGGGCGCAGCACCTGCACCGCGTAGTGCAGGGCGACGAGGCCGCCGGGCACGATGGCGGGCAGCGCGAGTTCCACCACCATCACCCGGTTGATGGTCGAGGTCATCAGGACCACGACGGCGCCGAGCGCCGTCTGCACGAGGCCGAGCCGGACGATGGCGGCCCAGCCGAAGGGGAGCGTCGCCATCACGGGCCTCCCACCAGGGGCCGCAGGGCGAAGGCCGCCACCAGCATGCCGAGGACGTAGAGCGTCGTGCCGGTGCCGTTGTACCAGGCGGCGCGTCCGCGCGGCTCGGCGAGGAGCCGGCGCATCAGCACGAACTGCCCGACCAGCAACGCGCCGATGAGCGCGCCGTGCCAGGGGCGCTGCCAGGCGAAGAGGGCCAGTATGACGGCGACCTGGGGCAGGGCCATGACGAGGCAGGCGAGGCGCGCGGCGCCGAGCGTGCCCAGCTGCACCGGAAGGGACCGGATGCCGGTGCGGGTGTCGCCCTCCACCGACTTGAAGTCGTTGAGCGTCATGATGCCGTGAGCGCCGATGGAATAGAGCAGCGCCACCAGGAGGACGCGCCCGTCCGGCACCGCCGCGGCCATCACGGCGGCGCCGGTGAACCAGGGCAGGCCCTCGTAGCAGAGGGCGACCGCGGAATTGCCCCACCAGCCGTTGCGCTTCAGGCGCAGGGGCGGCGCGCTGTAGATCCAGGCGAGCACCAGGCCGAACAGGGCCGCGCCCAGGATCCAGGGTCCGAGGGCGGCGGCGACGAGGAGGGAGAGCCCGGTCCAGCCCGCCGCGACGTAGAGGCCCCAGCGGCCCGGCATCCGCCCCGAGGGAATCGGCCGGTGCGGCTCGTTGATGGCGTCCACGTGGCGGTCGTACCAGTCGTTGACCGCCTGCGAGGTCGCGCAAACCAGGGGGCCGGCGAGGATCACCCCGGCGGCGATCACGGGCCATTGCCCCGTAGGCGAGGCGCCGGAGGAGACCACCCCGCAGGTGAAGGCCCACATCGGCGCGAACCATGTGATCGGCTTCAGGAGCTCGACGAGGGCGCTGGGTGCGGGCGTTGCCATGGAGACGACGCTAAATTAACGCCGCCGTGTGTCAAGTTTGATTTACACTTGATGCTTGCGACCGGAGGTCTTTCGCGCATGGCCTCGGGCCGGATGGCGCGTCCTTAGACCGAGTCGTCGTTCGCGTCCGGCGCGTCGAGGTCGCCGATGCCGTAGCGGCGCATCTTGGCGTAGAGGCCCTGGCGGCTGAGGCCGAGCATCTCCGCCGCCGAGGCGCGGTTGTCCCGGGTGATGCGCAGGGCGGCCTCGATGCACAGGCGTTCGATCAGATCGGTGGATTCGCGCACCAGGGTTTTCATGGAGACGCGTCCGACGAGCTCGGTCATCTGTTCCACGGAGCGCGGGAGTTCGCGCCCGCCCGTCGTCGGGGCGGCCCGGCGCGGCGCGGCCCGGAAGGTGAAGCCGAGGCAAGCCTGGGTCCCGCCGCCGGCCGAGACGGCGGCGACCTCAACCTCTTCCATGCCGCCGTACTGCCCCCGGATGTGGGTGGGGAAGTGGCGCACCGAGCCGTGCTGCGTCAGGGTCGTGAACAGGGCCGTCGCCTCGGTCTCCTCCCGGCCGAGCCAGCGGTCGAGGCGCTGGCCACGGACCTGCTCCTCGGTGGCGAGTTGGACGAGGTCGAGGAAGGCCGGGTTGGCGGTGAGGATTCGGCGGCCCGGATCGGTGACGACGAAGCCCTCGGGAAGATTCTGAATGACGTCGAGGGCACCGGCCCGGGCGGGGCCCGGCTCGGTTCCCGGGGGCTCGGCAGCGGCCAGGCGCAGGAGCACGCTGGTGGCGTTCTCCTGGCGGAACAGAGAGGCGGCGACCCGCACCGGCCCGCGCCCGTGTCCGAGGCGGGCCTCGAGATCGGCGGCCTGGCCGGTCACGCGCAGGCCCGCGAAGAGCGATTCGAGATCGCGCCCGCTGCTGGCGTCGAAGAGGTCCACGGCGTCCTGCCCGACGATGCGCTTGTCCGCGCGGCCGATGAGGCGGGCGGCGGCCGGATTGACCTCCGTGACGCGCCGGGTGCCCGAATCCACCACCAGGACGGGTTCGGAGCCGAGCTGGAACAGCAGGCGGTAGCGGGTCTCGGCGCCGCGCATGCGCAGGTAGTCGCGCTCCAGGGCCTGCTGCGTCTCGGCGAGCGTCCGCTGCAGGGAGGCCATGGCGCGCAGGTTGCGCCCCAGCACCAGGATCTGGCCATCCTGGGCCAGCCGCATGGCGGCGTAGCGGATCGGCAGGTCGGTGCCGGTGGGCGAGACGTGGTTGACCTGGCGCCAGCGCGTCACGGCGTTGGGCGCGGCGTCCTTGAGGAGGGCGGCGATCTTCGGCCGGCTCTCCACCGTGACCGTGTCGATCCAGGGGCGGCCGAGCCAGGTCTCGCAGCCCTCACCGGCGAGGTCCGAACTGCCGAAGGTCGCGTCGCGGACGATGCCCTCGCCGTCGATGACCAGGGAAAGGTCCGTGGCGGCGGCCACCAGCAGCCCGGCCGCCTGCGCGTCGAGTGGGCCGAGGGACTTTTGAAGCGCCGCAAGCGCTTGGCTCGCGGCAGGAAGCGCCAAGCTGGCCACGGGTCACCGGATCTCGTTGTGAGCGATCGGGACTGTTCGATCAGGCAGGCCGTCTCGGTCGGGTCTGTCTTTCAGCAGGGTCTGGCCGGCAGATCAAGCAGGCTTTCGGCAAGCGCGGGGGCGCGACGGGCGTCGTCGGACGCCGCGTCGGCCCCGACCTCACGGAAAAGCTCGGGCTTGCCCGCGAACGCCGCTCCGCCCACGATGACCCGGAGCGCGGGGTTGCGCGAATGGCGCCGCAGCGCCGCGATGGTCTCGGTCACCCTCGGCACCAGGACTTCGCTGGCCAGCGACAGGCCGACAACGTCGAACCAGCCGTCGCGGGCGATGACCTGGAGTTCGCCGTCCGGCCGGGTGCCCGGGCAGGTCACGTCCCAGCCGGCCGCCACGAAGAAACGCTCCACCACGGCCACGCCAAAGCTGTGGGAATCTCCCGGGCAGGGCAGCAGCAGGATCGCGCGGGCCTGCGGCGAGGCCTCGGCCTCAGCGCCGACGCGCTGCGTCAGGTCCCGCAGGATCCGGTGCAGTCGACCCATGGCGCGGGTCACGTCCACGAAATCGCAATGATCCTCCTCCCAGAGGACGCCGAGGTGCCGGGCGGTGGGGGCGAGCAGGTCGAGGAGCAGGCTGTCGAGGGACAGGCCGCTGCCGAGGAGGTCCGTGACCCCCGCCTCCAGACCGTCGTCGCCCGGCGCCAGGACCAGGACCGCGAAGGCCGCGATCTGCTCGGAATCCGGCAAAATATTGCATTGTTGTACGACGGGCTCGGGCCGGTGCGCGAGCATCAGGCGCGGGATGATTTCCGCCTCGACGAGCGAGGCCAGCTCCCTCTGAAGACTCTGCTTCCGCCGCGCATCGACCGGCTTGGCGCCGAGGTCGATGTCGAACAACTCACTGAAATCACGACCTGTTAATTCGTATCGCAAGCAATCACCGAATTGCCTCACATCATCCATTGGTCCCTCCCCAATGATTCTGACGGCGTGATTCTCGGTTCGATCTTGCGCGTCGAATTCCGGACGTCTGACGTTGTGCGCCTGTCCGCCACCGCGCGCGGGGCAAACCCGGACGCGATGCACGTGACGGTCGCACGATACGCTTCAGGTCTGCTTTATCAATGCAAATTGTATAACTATTTTGCACTCAGCGCGTAAATTCGTTTTGACGTAAAGCCAGCTTGACACTCTCTCGGGGGGTTCCTAACCTCCCTTCAACGAGGCCGTCCGACCCGCTCGAACGGACTTAAGAGAGGGGGACAGCATGATCCGGAGACCGGACAAGGCCAAGCGCCCCCTCTACGATGCCGACCAGCGCGCCCGTCGGGACGCCTCCCGCTGGACCCTGGTCCAGGGCGTCCTCGCCCCCCTGCAGTTCCTGGTGTTCGCCGTCAGCCTCGGCCTCGTGCTGCGGACCCTGGCGACGGGGGAGGGGGCGGACGCCGCCAACGTCTCCGTCGTGCTGAAGACCCTGGTCCTCTACGCCATCATGGTCACGGGCTCGATCTGGGAGAAGGCCGTGTTCGGCCGCTACCTGTTCGCCCCGGCCTTCTACTGGGAGGACATGGTCAGCATGCTGGTGCTGGCCCTGCACACCGCCTACCTCGTGGCACTGGCCACCGGCGCCCTCGACACCGCCGGCCTGATGGTCCTGGCGCTCGCGGCCTACGCCTCCTACGCCGTCAACGCTGCGCAGTTCGTGCTCAAGCTCCGGGCCGCCCGGCTCCAGCCGATCTCGTCCGGCCTCGTCGCGGAGGGCGCGCGATGAACGCCCACGCGCCGATCCCCACCCTGGATGCGGGCTGCGACATCCGCCACGAGCGCGGCCAGCGCGCGGTGTTCTGCGGCCTCACCGGCATCGTCTGGCTCCACCGCAAGATCCAGGACGCGTTCTTCCTCGTGGTCGGCTCGCGCACCTGCGCCCACCTGATCCAGTCGGCCGCCGGGGTGATGATCTTCGCCGAGCCACGCTTCGCCACCGCGATCCTCGACGAGCGGGATCTCGCCGGCCTCGTCGACGCCAACGAGGAACTCGACCGCGTGGTCCGCCGGCTCATCGAGCGCCGTCCCGACATCCGCCTGCTGTTCCTCGTCGGCTCCTGCCCCTCCGAGGTGATCAAGCTCGACCTGTCGCGGGCGGCCCAGCGGCTGTCGCGCAGCTTCCATCCCGACGTGCGGGTGCTGAGCTACTCGGGCAGCGGCATCGAGACGACCTTCACGCAGGGCGAGGATGCCTGCCTCGCCGCCCTCGTGCCCGAGATGCCCCGCGCCCCCGAGACCGGCGCGCCGGCACTGCTGGTCGTCGGGGCGCTGGCCGACGTGGTCGAGGACCAGTTCGCCCGGCTCTTCGCCGATTTCGGCATCGCCGAGGTGGCGTTCCTGCCCGCGCGCCGCGCCGGCGCACTGCCGGCGGTCGGGCCCGACACCCGCATCCTCCTCGCGCAGCCGTTCCTGGCCGACACCGCCCGCGCCCTGGAGGCGCGAGGCGCCGAGCGGATCGCCGCGCCGTTCCCCCTCGGCTCCGAGGGCACCACCGGCTGGCTCCGGGCCGCCGCCGATGCGTTCGGTGTGCCGGCGGAGCGCTTCGAGCGGGTCACCGCCCCGGGCCGGGCGCGGGCCGCCGTCGCCCTCGACCTGTACCGCGATCGCCTCGCCGACCGGCGGGTGTTCTTCTTCCCCGATTCGCAGCTCGAACTGCCCCTCGCCCGGTTCCTGTCGCGCGAGATGGGCGCCGAACTGATCGAGGTCGGCACGCCCTATCTCCACCGCCAGCACCTCGCCCCGGAACTCGCCCTGCTGCCCGCCGGCACCCGGGTGGTGGAGGGCCAGAACCTCGACGCGCAGATGGATCGCTGCCGTGCGGCAAAGCCCGACCTCACGGTCTGCGGCCTCGGCCTCGCCAATCCGCTGGAGGCGGAGGGCCTGGCCACCAAGTGGTCGATCGAGCTGCTGTTCACCCCGATCCAGGGCTACGACCAGGCCGGAGACCTCGCCGAGCTCTTCGCGCGGCCGCTCAAGCGCCGCGCCCGGCTGGAGGTCTGAGCCGATGCAACTCACGCTCTGGACCTACGAGGGACCGCCCCATATCGGCGCCATGCGGATCGCCACCGCGATGAAGGGCCTGCACTACGTGCTGCATGCCCCCCAGGGCGACACCTACGCCGACCTCCTGTTCACCATGATCGAGCGGCGCGACGCCCGCCCGCCCGTGACCTACACCACCTTCCAGGCCCGCGATCTCGGCGCCGACACCGCCGCGATCTTCCAGGACGCCGTGGCGCAGGCCTACGAGCGCTTCCGCCCGCAGGCGATGATCGTCGGCGCCTCCTGCACCGCCGAGCTGATCCAGGACGATCCGGGCGGCCTCGCCCGCGCCCTCGATCTGCCGATTCCGGTGATTCCGCTCGAACTCCCGGCCTACCAGAAGAAGGAGAACTGGGGCGCTTCCGAGACCTTCTATCGCCTCGTCCGGACTCTTGCCGGCGGCACGCCGACCCCCCGCGACGGGCGCCGCCCCATCTGCAACGTCCTGGGTCCGACCGCGCTTGGTTTTCGCCACCGCGACGACCTCGTCGAGATCACCCGGATCCTCGGGGCGCTCGGCATCGACGTGAACGTGGTCGCGCCGCTCGGCGCGACGCCCGCGGATCTCGGGCGCCTCGGCGCGGCGGATTTCAACGTGATTCTCTACCCCGAGATCGCGCGGGCCGCCGGCCTGCACATGCAGAAGACCTTCGGCCAGCCGATGGTCGAGACCGTGCCGATCGGCGTCCAGGCCACCATCCGGTTCGTCGAAGAGGTCGCGGCCGTCGCGGGCGTCGATCCCGCGCCGGTCCTCGCCGGCGCGCCCTCGCGGCTGCCCTGGTACTCGCGCTCGGTCGACTCGACCTACCTCACCGACAAGCGGGTCTTCATCTTCGGCGACGCCACCCACGCGCTGGCTGCCGCACGGGTCGCCGCCACCGAACTCGGCTTCAAGGTGGTGGGTCTTGGCACCTACACCCGCGAGTTCGCCCGCGAGGTCCGGGCCGAGGCCGCGCTCCACGGCATCGAGGCCACGATCACCGACGATTACCTCGACGTCGAGGCGGCCATTCAGGCGGCGCAGCCGGAACTCGTGCTCGGCACCCAGATGGAGCGCCACATCGCCAAGCGCCTCGGGCTGCCCTGCGCGGTGATCTCGGCACCGATCCACGTGCAGGACTTCCCCGCCCGTCACTCGCCGCAGATGGGGTTCGAGGGCGCCAACGTCCTGTTCGACACCTGGGTCCACCCCCTGATGATGGGGCTCGAGGAACACCTCCTCGGGATGTTCCGCGAGGATTCCGAGTTCCACGGCGCGGCCGCGCCCTCGCACCTGCCCCGGCACGGCGTCGAGGCGCCGGTGGCCGTCGAGGCCGCCTCCGTACCCGCACCCGCGCCCGCGTCGCTCGACCCGATCCTCGTGACCTGGGCGACCGACGCCGAGAAGGAACTGAAGAAGATCCCGTTCTTCGTGCGGGGAAAGGCCCGTGCGAACACCGAGCGCTTCGCGCGGGAACGCGCCCTGCCGCTCATCACCGTCGAGACCTTGTACGATGCCAAAGCGCATTTCGGACGCTGAGCGCCCGGCGCTCCGGGTCGTCCTCGTGACGATGGACAATCATGTGGCGAGCGCCCTGGAGCGCGCCCGCCAGAGGCTCGCACACGACCTGCCCGGCCTCGTCCTCGACTTCCACGCCGCCGCGGCCTGGGACACCGATCCCTCGTCGCTGGAGGCCTGCCGGGCCGACATCGCGCGGGGCGACATCGTCATCTCCACCATGCTGTTCATGGACGAACACGTCCGCGCCATCCTGCCGGCCCTGCTGGCGCGGCGCCCGCATTGCGACGCGATGATCGGCTGCCTCTCGGCCGGCGAGGTCGTAAAGACCACCCGCCTCGCCCGCTTCGACATGGACGGCACCAAGCGCGGTGCCCTCGATTTCCTGAAAAAGCTGCGCGGCAAGCCCGGCTCCCAGGGCAACGGCGCCCGCCAGATGGCGATGATCCGGAAGCTGCCCAAGATCCTGCGCTTCATCCCGGGCTCGGCCCAGGACGTGCGGGCCTACTTCCTCACCCT
>NZ_JAIEOF010000175.1 GCF_019750675.1 Methylobacterium sp. | reverse complement strand
TCGCGCTCCCGCAGGAAGTCGGGCAGCGCCAGCAGCCGATCGCGAAACGGCTCGCCGGCCGAGGCGCTCACCGCCCGCCCGCTGCGGGGCGAGACGTAGATCAGGGCGTCGTTGCCCCCCGTGGCGGCGCAGGCCGCCAGATCGAGCCCGAAGCCGAGTTCGGCCAGGATGGCGAGTTCGAAACGCACCATCAGGGGCGGGGCGATGTCCGGGTCGTGCAGATGCGTCACGAGAAGCCCGGCCGCCGCGAACAGCTCGGGATGGGGATCGCGCTCGGGCAACAGGCGCAGCAGGCCGGCGAGGTGGCTCATGCCGTAGAGCGCGAGCCCGGACCCCATCAGCCGGGCGGCGACGGATTCGACGGGCTCGACCGCGAAGGCGCCGAGGCTCTCGTCGAGGCGGGCCCGCCAAGTGGCCTGGACCCGGTTGCCCGCCTGGAGCACCGGCTGCATCCGGCGCGAGCGACCGCCATGCACGAGCCCGAGATGGCGGCCGTGGTTCCGGGTCATGAGTTCGAGGATGACGCTGGTCTCGCCCTGCCGGCGCAGGCCGAGCACCAGGGCCTCGTCGGTCCATTGCATGAGCGTGTCTTACGGCGCCGCCGGCAGGTTGCAAACATGGCGGGACAGCGCAGATTGCATCATCGACAGGACTCGCGCCGGGCGGGAATACGGTTAGGCTCAGCGGGCTGTGATGCGAGGTCCGATGGCGGTGTGGTTGTCTCTCTGGCGCGGCCGCTGGCCGGCGCTTCTCGCGGTCGTTCTGGCCCCGGGCCTTGCCGGGTGCGGCCCCCGCGCGGGGCTACCGGCCCCCTCCCCCACCGCGTCCCTGAACGAGCGCCTCGCAGACCTCGCCCTGCGGCAGACCGCGTTCGGCGCCGTCTCGCTGATCCCGGTGCGGTTCGAGCACAGTCGGGTCTCGAAGCCGTTCGTGGACGAGGGGCGCACGCTCTACTGCGTGTCGAGCCGGATGAAGGGGCGTACCTTCGGCAAGGCCGAGCGGCCCAAAGTGGTGATCCAGGACAAGGCCGGCATCCTCGCGATCGTGGACGAGGACACCGAAGTCTGCGAGGGCCACCGCACCGATCCGCTGCCGGAGCTCGAGGCGCTGGCGGGCACCAGACGTTGAGTCCGCTGGGGACGATCGGACGCGCCTTCGCGGTGCGGCGCCGTTCGACCCGGAACGGAATGGGCGCCGGCAACTTGCGCGAGGGCGTTCGCGATGGTTCGGTGGGGCCATGCCGGCCCCCGTTCTCGACCTTACCCTCGACCTGATCGCCCGCGCGCATCCGACCCCGGTGGCCGACGACGCCACCGCGCTGGCCCTGCTCAGCGACGCCGAACTTCGTCCCGGTCTCGCCGCCGCCATGGCATCCCGGCCGATGCCCGCCGAAGGGCTCTGGGTGTTCGGTTACGGCTCACTGATCTGGCAGCCGGAATTCGCCTATTCGGAGCGGCGCGTCGGAACGGTCCACGGCTATCATCGGCGGTTCTGCCTTCTGCAGCGGCGGTTCCGCGGCAGCGTCGAGAAGCCCGGCCTCGTCCTGGCCCTGGATGTGGGCGGCTCCTGCGAGGGCGTCGCCTTTCGGCTGACGGGCGCGGAGGCCGCCGAGACCTTGCTTCCGGTCTGGCGCCGCGAGATGCGCGGCAACGGCTATCTCGGTCGCTGGGTGCCGGTGGAGACGGCGGCCGGCACGGTCCAGGCCCTCACGTTCGTGGTCAATCCGGACAGCGACCGCTACACCGGCGCGATCTCGGACGCGGCGATCGCGGACCGGATCGCTTCCGGCGCCGGACACCTGGGCCCCAGCGCCGAATACTTGTTCCGCACGGTGTCCGCCTGCCTCGCGGAAGGGATCCACTGTCCGCACCTGCTGACCCTGCAGGCGATGGTGGCCACACGGCTGCGGGCACGGCTCACGGCCGGCGCGCCGGCTTCATCCGAATCCTGAGATCGACACAGGAAATCGACGCGAGAGTTCCGCGCCTCGCGCCGCGAATCCGTGGCGCAGGCGCAAATCCCGTCAGGTCGAGCAGCGGAAGATCCACACCGCGCGGGGAATATTGCTCGACGTCGGCGGACGACGACTTTCATCTTCTCGCGTGAACACACTCCGGACGCCTTGCATGGGAGCAACGGCTCGCGATTGAATGAAAATAGATCAAATCGCTGGGCTTAGAGAGGCAATATTTCGCTTTAAGGTTCGATTATCGATTTACGGATACGTTATCGCGGATAAAGCATCCTATTGATCGGTTCATGCCAATGAAAATCGGTATCCGCGCGCGCCTCTATGCAGGTTTCGGCAGCCTGATCGTCATCACGGGCGGAATCGGTGTAACCTCGCAGTATCAACTTGGGTCTGTCACCAGCGACTACGCTCGGCTTGCTCGCCTCGAGGAAGGCGCCCGCAACGTCTTTTCGGTGAACGGCCTCGGAGAGCGCCTGTTCGGCCAGGCCCTGGACTATCAGGCGAACCAGAAGCCCGAGCAGGTCGGGCAGATGGAGCAGACGCGCCAGGGCATGGCGACCCTGCTCCAGCGCCAGGTCGACATCGCCGTCTCCGAGGAGCGCCGGGCGATGTATGCCGCCATGCGCGACGACTCCGCCCTGCTGAAGGAGGACATCCAGCGCCTCGGCCAAGCCGGTGCGACGTTGGCGGAGAGCAAGGGCAAGCTGTTCCGCACCGGCGACGAGCTCACGCGCGTGACGGGCATCCTGACGGCCGACATCCGCCGGAACGGATCGACGGCCGAGGTCGCCCAGGTCGCGCAGGTCGAGAGCGCGGTGCTGCTGATGCGTGTGGCGAACTGGCGCTTCCTCGCCACCCGCGATCCCCAGGGTCCGGCGACCTTCGCCACCTACAGCCAGAAGGCCGACGCCGCCTTGAAGACATTGCGGGATCTCGATACCGGCGCCGAATTCACGCGGCCGATCAAGGAGCTGCATGAGACGGTCGCCGCCTATATCGGCGCCTTCAACGCCGCCGCCGCCGCGATCGAGAGCACCCGGATCGCCTACGACGAAAGGCTGAAGCCGCACGTGACGGCCCTGATGCAGGCGGGCCTGGTGATGCGGACGAAGATCGAGGGGGCGGTCGCCGAGATCACCGCCGCCACCGACGCCAGCGTCGGCCGCGCCCGCACCCTGCAGATGGCCTTCGTCGCCCTGGCGCTGGCCCTCGGCGGCGCCCTCGCCTTCCTGATCGCGCGCAGCATCATCGGCCCGATCTCCGGCATGACGGGCGCGATGAGCCGCCTGGCCGCCGGCGAGACGGCGGTCACGGTGCCGTCGCAGGATGCGGTGGACGAGATGGGCGAGATGGCCAAGGCCGTCGACGTATTCCGCCAGAACGCCATCGCACGCAGAGAACTGGAGGCCGAGCAGGTCGCCGCACAATCGGCACGCCAGCGCCGGGCCGACCGTGTCGACGGGCTCGTGCAGAGCTTCGAGCAGACCATCGCCGGCGCGATCGGCATCGTCACCTCCGCGGCGACCGAACTCGATGCGACGGCGCGCTCGATGACCCAGGTGGCCGAGAACACCAACGGCCAGGCCGTCGCCTCCAGCGCGGCCGCCGAGGAGACTTCGGCGAACGTGCAGACCGTGGCGGCCGCCGCCGAGGAGATGGTCGCGTCGCTCCACGAGATCGAGCGCCAGGTCCAGCAGTCCAACGCCGCCGCCGGGGCCGCCGCCCGCGACGCGGAGGCGACGAACATCGCCATGGGCAGCCTGATGCAGGCCGCCGATCGCATCGGCGAGGCCGTGACGATGATCTCCAGCATCGCCGGGCAGACCAACCTCCTGGCGCTCAACGCCACCATCGAGGCGGCGCGGGCCGGCGAGGCGGGTCGCGGCTTCGCCGTCGTCGCGGCGGAGGTCAAGGAACTCGCCGGCCAGACCGCGCGGGCCACCGACCAGATCGGCGGTCAGATCACCGCGATCCAGCAGGCCACGGCCCAGGCCGTCGCGGCGATCCGCCAGATCGGCCAGACCATCGTCTCGGTGAACGCGATCACCGGCAGCATCGCCGCGACGGTGGTGGAGCAGACGGCGGCGACCGGCGAGATCTCCCGCAACGCCGCCGAAGCGGCCCGCGGAACCCAGGACGTCTCGATGAACGTCGCCCGGGTCCTGGCCTCCTCGGGGGAAACGGGTTCGGCGGCCCAGCAGGTGCTGATGGCGGCCGGCGAACTCTCGGTCCAGTCGGTGAACGTACGGCAGGAGGTGGAAGGCTTCCTCGCCGCCATCCGCGCGGCGTGAGGCGGGGCGTCGGTCGGGCCCTCGCCCCGGCCGACCTTTTACGGAACCTCGATGAGCCCGACTCATCGAGGTCCGCCCGCGCGACGCGCGGCAGCGATCGTCCGCCGGACCTCAGGGAGGCTGACCTATGGGTCAGCCTCCCTGAGGCCTCGTTATTAGGCACCGTATCCGAAAGCCGGCCGGCGCTTCAATTCACCTCGACCTGCACCACCCCCGGCACGGCCCGGAGCGCCCCGGCGATCTGGGGCGTCGCCTGGTACTTGCCCGGTAGCTTGACCTCGACCTCGCGCTCGCCGTCGAGGAGGAGGATGAGGGAGACCTCGCCCTCGCCCCGCACCTGCAGGCGCTGCTGCACGCTGGGGATCGGGCGCTCGTCGCGCAGGTAGACGCGCATGCCCTTCTGGTGGCGGGCCACCGCCACGTCGAGGGGCTCGGCGGTCATGATGCGGGCGCGCACGTCCTCGCCCTCGAGGTTGGCCTGGAGCTGGAGGACCAGGGGGCGCCCCGGCTCGAGGATCTCGCGATACTGGCCGAGGCCTTCCGAGAAGATGATCGCCTCGAAATGCCCGGTCTGGTCGGACAGGATGACGATGCCGAGCTTGTTGCCGGTCTTGGTCCGGCGCTCCGAGCGGTCGAGGACCGAGGCCGCCACGCGGCCCACGCTGGTGGTGCCGGCGCGCACCGCCCGGCAGAACTCGGCCCAGGTCTGGACCCGGAGCTTGCCGAGGAGGTCGCCGTACTCGTCCAGCGGGTGGCCCGAGAGGAAGAAGCCGATCGCCTCGTATTCCTTCTTCAGCTTGTCGGCCATCGGCCAGGGATCGTGGGCCGGCACCCGCAGGGTCACGTCGGCGGCGGTGACACCCCCGAACATGTCCTCGATGCCGGTGCTGGCGGCTTCCGCCGCCCCTTGGGCAAGCTTCATCATCGGCTCGATGGCGGCGCAGGCCCGGGCGCGATCCGGCTCGATGGTGTCCATGGCGCCGGCCGCCACGAGGTTCTCCAGGGTGCGCTTGTTGAGCATGCGCGGGTTGAGTCGGCGCGCCAGGCAGGCGAGATCCTTGAACGGCCGCTCGCCCCGCGCCTCGATCAGGGCCTCGACGGCGCCGCGCCCGACGCCCTTGATCGCCGCCAGCGCGTAGTGGATGCGGCCCTCGCGCACCTCGAAGCCGACACCGGAGGTGTTGATGGAGGGGGGCTCGACGGTGATCTTCAGGCGCTGGGCGTCCTGGCGGAACTCGGCGAGCTTGTCGGTGACGTCGATGTCGAGCTGCATCGCGGCAGCCAGGAACTCCACCGGATGGTTCGCCTTCAGGTAGGCGGTCTGGTAGGTCAGCAGGGCGTAGGCGGCGGCGTGCGACTTGTTGAAGCCGTAATCGGCGAACTTGGCGAGCAGGTCGAAGATCTCGTTGGCCTTGGCCTTGGTCAGGTCGCGCTCGATGCAGCCCTTCACGAAGCGGTCGCGCTGGGCGTCCATCTCGGCCTTGATCTTCTTGCCCATGGCGCGGCGGAGCATGTCGGCCTCGCCGAGCGAGTAGCCGGCCAGGACCTTGGCCACCTCCATCACCTGTTCCTGGTAGACGATGATGCCGAAGGTCTCCTTGAGGATCGGCTCCAGCTTCTCGTGCGGGTACCAGCTCGCCTCGTTGCCGGCGTCGCGCCCGAGCTTGCGCTCGCAATAGACCGGGATGTTGGCCATGGGACCCGGACGGTAGAGCGCCACCAGGGCGATGATGTCCTCGAAGCGGTCGGCCTGCATCTCGACGAGCGCCTTGCGCATGCCGGCCGATTCCACCTGGAACACGCCGACCGTCTCGCCACGCTTCATCGGCGCGTAGGTCGCCGCGTCGTCGAGGGGCAGCGAGGCGAGATCGACGATGATGCCGCGTTTCGCCAGGAAGTCGGTGCAGCAGCGAAGCAGTGTCAGGGTCTTCAGGCCCAGGAAGTCGAACTTCACCAGGCCCGCGTTCTCGACCCACTTCATGTTGAACTGGGTCACCCGCATGCCCGTCTTCGGGTCGCGGTAGAGGGGCACCAGTTCTTCCAGGGGTCGGTCGCCGATGACCACGCCGGCGGCGTGGGTCGAGGCGTGCCGGTGCAGGCCCTCGAGCTTCTTGGAGATCTCCATGAGGCGGGCGACGATGGGCTCCTCCTCGATCGCCTGCTGAAGCTTGGGCTCGCCCTCGATGGCCTGGACCAGGGTGACGGGGTTCGCCGGATTCTGGGGCACGAGCTTGGTCAGCTTGTCGACCTGCCCGTAGGGCATCTCCAGGACACGGCCGACGTCGCGCAGCACGCCGCGGGCGAGCAGCGTACCGAAGGTGATGATCTGCGCCACCTGCCGCTCGCCGTAGCGCTGCTGCACGTACTGGATGACGCGCTCGCGCCCCTCGACGCAGAAATCGATGTCGAAATCCGGCATCGAGACGCGCTCAGGGTTCAGGAAGCGCTCGAACAGCAGACCGAAGCGGAGCGGATCGAGATCGGTGATGAGGAGCGACCACGCCACCAGGGAGCCGGCACCCGAGCCGCGCCCCGGCCCCACCGGGATGTCGTGGTCCTTGGCCCACTTGATGAAGTCCGACACGATGAGGAAGTAGCCGGGAAACTTCATGCCCACGATGACGTCGAGCTCGAAGGCGAGCCGGTCGCGGTAGACCTGCTCGGTCATCCCCGGCGCGGTGCCGTGCTGGGCCAGGCGCAGTTCGAGGCCGGCTTGCGCCTGCCGCCGCAGTTCCGCCGGCTCGTCGAGGGCCGGAGCGGCCTCGACCTCGGGGGCAGCCGGATCGCGTGCGGCGACGACGCCGAAATTGGGCAGGATCGGCTTGCGGGTGCGCACGCGATAGGCGCAGCGCATGGCGATCTCGACGGTGGCGTTCAGGGCATCCGGCAGGTCGGCGAAGAGCTTGGCCATCTCCGCCCGCGTGGTGAAGCCGTGGCGCGGGGTCAGCCTGCGGCGGCGGTCGTCCGAGACGAGGCGTCCATCCGCGATGGCCAGCAGGGCGTCGTGGGCGTCGTAATCGCCCGTCTTGGCGAAGAACGGCTCGTTGGCCGCCACCACCGAGAGGCCGTTGGACTCGGCCAGACGCAGCAATTCCCGCTCCACCATGCGCTCGTCGGGCAGGCCGTGGCGCAGGATCTCGACGTAGAGGTTGTCCTCGCCGAAGGCGGCCTTGAGCTGCGCCAGCCGCTTGGCGGCCAACTCGGCCCGACCCGAGCGCAGGGCACAGTCGAGGGGCCCGGTGGAGCCGCCCGTGAGCGCGATCAGGCCCCGGCTCGATTCGGCCAGGGCCGCGACGTCGACGCGGGGCGAATCGCCCAGCGCGCCATCGAAATAAGCGCGGCTCGCCAGCCGCAGGAGATTGCCGTAGCCCGCCTCGTCCTGGGCCAGCACCACGACGTTGGCGTTGCCGGCCTGCGCCTGGGCCACCCGAGCCATGGGGTCGGGCGCCTCGAAGGCGACGGTGAGCTGGATGCCCGCGATGGGCTGGATGCCGGCGCCGGCGGCCTTCTCGGAGAATTCCAGGGCCCCGAACAGGTTGTTCGTGTCGGTGAGCGCCAGCGCCGGCTGCTGGTCCGCCGCCGCGGCCTTCACGAGGTCGCCGACCTTCAGGGCGCCTTCGAGCAGGGAATAGGAGGAATGGGCGTGGAGGTGGACGTAGCCGGGGTCTTTGAGGATGCGCGCCATGGGACCTCAACAGCCCGAGTCGTGGTTTCCAATCCATGAGAAACCGGAGCGCGGATGCGTTTGGCTGTGGACTGGCGGCCCCCTGTGCTTCCGGCGCAACGCTACCGCAAGGGCGACAGGGCGATGGCCCAGGCGGCGATCGACACCGCCAGCAATCCGAACGCCATGAACTCGACCGCGCCCGTCAGGACCATTCGCTTGAACATCGGCCTCGCCTCCCGTTGACGCACCGATCTTTGTTCTTGTTTTGTTCTTTGTAAAGCCCCGAGACGCGCACCCTGATCGCATGGTTAAGCGTTTCTCAGGCCGGCGCACGGGTCGCAGACGCCCTCGCGCGAACGTGACGAATGATGCAAGATTCGCTTATCAATTGTTAAATATCACAAAATAGTGAGCCAATCACCGAGTTTTGACTCAAACCTCGCCTCAAGGAGGTATATTACATCCGGGACCGGGGGACACCCGCATGGACCGGTCCAGATGCAGATCCACCTCGTTGCCGTCGGTTCACACGGCGACGTCCTGCCCATCCTCGCCCTCGGCGTGGAACTGATCCGCCGGGGGCACGGCGTCGTCCTCGCCGCCCCCGCTCCGTTCGAAGGGCTGGCCCGCCGCGCCGGCGTACCGTTCCATGGCCTCGGTACGCGCGACACCTACGAGCAGGCGATGCGGGAGCCGGACCTCTGGCACCCGCGCCGTGGGGTCGGCACCCTGTTTGGCGGCTTGTCGGATCTCACCGAGCAGACCTACCACTGGCTGGCGCAGCAGCATCGACGCCTGCGCGAGGGCCTCGTGGTGGCCTCCAGCCTCAGCCTCGGTGCGCGGATCGCGCAGGAGAAGCTCGGTCTGAACGTCATCACCGTCCACGCCATGCCGCTGCTGGTGGAGAGCCGAGACGCGGCACCGCTCCTGCCGGGCCTCGGCCTCGCCGGCCTGATGCCCTCCCGGGTGCGCCACTGGCTCGGGCGGGGGGCCGACCGCTACGTCATCGGGCCGGCCGCCCTGCCGTCCCTGAACGCCCTCCGGGCGCGCCTCGATCTCGGTCCGGTGCGTCGGCTCCGCTATTGGTGGAACAGCCCCTCCCGGGTGCTGCTGATGTTCCCGGACTGGTTCGCGGCGCCCCAGCCGGACTGGCTGCCCCAGGCGGTACAGACCGGCTTTCCGATCGTGGACCGGCTCGGCGACGAACAGGCCCTGAGCCCGGCCCTCGAATCCATGCTGGCCGAAGGGTCACCGCCCCTCGTCTTCACCTACGGCTCGGCCATGCGTAAGGCGCAGCGCTTCTTCTCGACCGCGGTCAGCCTGTGCGAGCACATGGGCCGGCGCGGAATCCTGCTCTCGCCGCAGGACGGGCAGATCCCGCCCGACCTGCCCGAAGGCGTGATCCACGTGCCCTACGCGCCCCTGAGCGCGCTCCTGCCGCGAAGCGCCGCCCTGATCCATCACGGCGGCATCGGCACCGTAGCGCAGGCGCTGGCGGCGGGCACGCCCCAGCTCATCGTGCCCGTGGCCTTCGATCACTTCGACGAGGCGGAGCGGATCCGGCGCCTCGGGCTCGGCGCGAGCCTGAGCCGGCGCCGCTTCACACCGGCGCGCGCGGCCCGGCGGCTCGACAGCCTGCTCGCGTCGCCGGAGGTGGCCCGGCGCTGCCGCCAGGTCCGCGAGCGCATGGCGGAGGAGGACGGCGTGTCCTCCGCCTGCGACCGCATCGAGGCAATGATCACGGGCTAAGGCGGCCGACTGACCGGATCAGGGCAATTGCTCGATGAGGCCGTCGCGGATGGTCACGCGCCGGTCCATGCGGGCGGCGAGCTCCATGTTGTGCGTGGCGATCAGCGCCGCCAGGCCGGAGGCGCGCACCAGCGAGACCAGGATACCGAAGACGTGGCCGGCCGTGTGCGGGTCCAGGTTGCCGGTGGGCTCGTCGGCGAGCAGCAGGCGCGGACCGTTGGCGACGGCGCGGGCGATGGCGACGCGCTGCTGCTCGCCCCCGGACAGTTCGGCCGGCCGGTGTACGAGGCGCTCCTTCAGGCCGAGGAAGCTGAGAAGTTCCGTCGCCCTTAGCCTGGCCTCGCGGTTCGAGAGGCCCCGGATGAGCTGGGGCATGACGACGTTCTCCAGGGCCGAGAACTCGGGCAGCAGGTGATGGAACTGGTAGACGAAGCCCATCTCCTCGCGGCGCAGGCGGGTGCGCTCGCCGTCCGCCAGAGCGGCGGTCGGCATGCCGCCGATATAGACCTCACCGCCATCCGGACGTTCCAGCAGGCCGGCGAGGTGCAGGAGCGTGCTCTTGCCCGCCCCCGAGGGGGCCACCAGGGCGACGAGTTCGCCGGGCCAGATCGCGAGGTCGGCGCCGCGCAGGATCTCGAGGGCGCCCGCCCCTTGCGCGTAGCGGCGCTCGACCTTGGCGAAGAACAGGGCCGGGACCGGCTGCGCGCCGGGCGCCTCGGCATTCGTGGTCATGGGTGTCCTCGTGTCGGGCTCATGATTCCGGACCCGCCGCCCGGACCGCGAGCAGTCCGGTGCGATGGCGTCAGCCGTAGCGCAGGGCCTGCACCGGATCGAGCCGGGCGGCGCGCCATGAGGGGTACAGAGTCGCGATCAGCGACAGGGCGATGGAGGTGACGACCACCACGGTGATCTCGTTGGCGTTCATCTCGGCCGGGATCTCGGCGAGGAAGCGCACGGTCGGATCCCAGGCGGAGGGGAACAGCACCCGCTGGATGCCCTTGATGTTCATCGTGATCAGGACGCCCAGGGCCAGACCGCTCAGGGTGCCGACGACGCCGATGAGCGCGCCGTTGATGAGGAACACCCGCATGATGGTGCCGGGGGTCGCCCCCATGGTCCGCAGGATGGCGATGTCGCTCGACTTGTCGCGCACCAGCAGGATCAGCCCCGAGATGATGTTCAGGGTGGCCACCACGACGATGAGGCTGAGGATGAGGAACATCACGTTCCGCTCCACCTCCAGGGCGCCGAAGAAGGTCCGGTTGCGCTGACGCCAATCGGTGAGGAGCACCGGGCGCTCGGCGGCCATCTCGAGGTCGGGCCGCATGGCCGCCACGGTCTCGGCGTTGTCGAGGTAGATCTCGATCAGGCTGACGTCGGCGTCCCGGTTGAAGAAGGCCTGCGCCTCGGAGAGCGGCATGAACACGAAGGTCGAGTCGAACTCGGTCATGCCGATCTCGAAGATCGCCTTGACGGTGTAGCCCTTGGTGCGCGGCGCGGTGCCGAAGGGGGTCGAGGCGCCCTTCGGGGTGAGCAGGTTGATCTGATCGCCGGCCTGGACGCCGAGGGATTCGGCCAGCCGCCGGCCGAGGGCCACGCCCGACCCGTCGTCGAAGCCCTCCAGCGTGCCGCCCTTGATGTTGTCCGCGATGGCGCCGATCTTGGTCAGGTCCTCGCCCCGGATGCCCCGGACCAGCACGCCGCTGCCCGCCCCGCCGAAGGGCGAGGAGGCGAAGGCCTGCCCCTCGACCAGGGGAATCGCGGCGCGAACCCCGGCGACCTTGGACAGGCGCTCGGAGAGGTCGGCGTAATCCGTGAACAGCTTGTCGATCGGCGAGACGAAGACGTGGCCGTTGATGCCCACGATCTTCGACAGGAGCTCGGTGCGAAACCCGTTCATCACCGAGAGCACGATGATCAGCGTGGCCACTCCGAGGGTGATGCCCAGCAGCGAGAAGAACGCCACGACCGAGACGCCGCCGCCCCGCCGCCGCGCCCGCAGATAGCGCCCCGCGATGATCCACTCGAACCCGGCGAAGGGCGGCGTGCTCCCGCGCTTGAACCGGGCGCGGAGTCCCGCAAGCCTATCCGTCAGGGCCCCCGCCATGATGCGCCTCAGATCCGCTTCAACCGAGCGAGCAGATCGATCGGCGCGATGGTCTCGCGCTCCCCGCCGGCCCGGCGCTTCAACTCGATCTTGCCCTCGGCGAGGCCGCGCGGCCCGACGATGACCTGCCAGGGCAGGCCGATGAGGTCGGCGGTGGCGAACTTGGCGCCGGGGCGCTCGTCCCGGTCGTCGTACAGCACGCTGAGCCCGGCGGCCTCCAGCGTCGTCTGGATCTCCGCGCAGGCGGCGTCGGTGGCGGCGTCGCCGGTCTTCAGGTTGATCAGCGCGACGTCGAAGGGCGCCACCGCGTCGGGCCAGACGATGCCGGCCTCGTCGTGCGAGGCCTCGATGATCGCCGCCACGAGGCGGCTCGGGCCGATGCCGTAGGACCCCATGTGGACCGGGCGCTCGACGCCGTCGGGGCCGGTGACCTTGGCGCCCATCGGTTCGGAATACTTGGTGCCGAAGTAGAAGATGTGCCCGACCTCGATGCCGCGCGCGGCCATCTGCTTGTCGGCCTGCACCTCGGCGAAGGCCGCCGGCTCATGCATCTCGGAGGTGGCGGCGTAGAGCGACGTCCAGCGGTCGACGGTGCCCTGGAGCCCGGCGACATCCTCGAAATCGGTGGTGACGGGCGGGATCTCGAAGTCGAGGTATTGGCTGTCGCAGTAGACCTCGCTCTCGCCGGTCTGGGCCAGGATGATGAACTCGTGGCTGAGGTCGCCGCCGATCGGCCCGGTATCGGCCCGCATGGGGATCGCCTTGAGGCCGAGGCCCGCGAAGGTGCGCAGGTAGGCCACGAACATCCGGTTGTAGGCGTGGCGGGCGGCGGCCTGGTCGATGTCGAAGGAATAGGCGTCCTTCATCAGGAACTC
>NZ_JAIEOF010000425.1 GCF_019750675.1 Methylobacterium sp. | reverse complement strand
TACGGCGGCATGGACGAGCCCGAGCTCAAGATCATCGACGTGTTCATCTGCAAGCTGCGCAAGAAGCTCGCCAACGCCTCCTCCGGCAAGAACTACATCGAGACCGTCTGGGGCCGCGGCTACGTGCTGCGCGAGCCCAACGAGGGCGAAGAACGCATCGCCGTCTGACTTCCCCGAAGCAGACGACGTAACGGCCCCGCAGCAGCGGGGCCTTTTTCGTTTGGCGCCCTGGTTCGCATCGGCGCCGCCGGTCCCGCGACATCGCACGGGTCGGGGCGCGCCGAGATGCGCGACCCGGGAAACGCCCCGTGCCGCGCATCCTTCGCGAATCGCGATCCCTTCAGAGACCGACCACCCTGCGCAGGCCCGGGTCGGTCGCGGGCAGGCCCGGCAGCACGCGCACCGCAGGGGCGCGGGCGGCGGCGGGCGCCTGCACGTAGAGGCCCCGGTGCTGGGCGTTCGGGACCAGCTTCTCGGTCAGGCCGATCACGGTCTCGGCTGCGCCCAGCAGCAGGGCTCCGTCCGGCGCCAGGCTGGCGCTGAGGCGGGCCAGCACGTCGCCCTTCGTCGGCGCGTCGAAATAGATCAGCACGTTCCGGCAGTAGATGATGTCGAAGGTGCCCAGGGCATCGAAGGGATGCAGCAGGTTGAGGGGGCGGTAATCCACCATCTGCCGCAGGCTGGCGGAAATCCGCCACTGCTCGCCCGTCTGCTCGAAGTGCTTGATCAGCGACTGCACCGGCAGGCCGCGCTGCACCTCGAAGTGGCTGTAGAGCCCGGCCTTGGCCTTCTCGAGGACCTCGGTCGAAAGGTCCGTGGCCACGAGGTCGACATGCCACCCCGCCAGCCGCGCGGCGGCGTCCTGCAGCATCATCGCCAGGGAATAGGGCTCCTGGCCGGTGGAGGCGGCCGCGCACCAGATGCGCAGGCGGCGCTGCGTCGCCCGGCGGGCCATGGCCTCCGGCAGCAGCACGTCGCGGAACAGGTCGAAGGGCGTGCGGTCGCGGAAGAAGAACGTCTCGTTGGTGGTCATCGCCTCGACCACCGCCCGTTCCAGGGCGAGGTCGCGGCTGCCCTTGAGGGCGGTCACCAGGGCGCCGAGGCCCGCGAGGTTGAAGCGCCGGCAGACGGGGCCGAGCCGGCTCTCGATGAGGTAGCGCTTCTCCGCGCTGAGCGCGAGGCCCGAGCGGGTCTTGAGATAGCTGCGCAGAAAGTCGAACTCGAGTTCGGTCATGCGCCCTGTCCCGTCAGTAGATTGCGTAGCGCGGGACCGATCTCGGCCAGCGGTAGGATCGCCTGGGCGAGGCCCGCCTTGGCGATGCTGCCGGGCATGCCCCAGACCGTGCTGGTGGCTTCGTCCTGCGCGAGCACCGCCGCCCCGGCCTCCACGAGCGCCCGGGCGCCCCCGGTGCCGTCCGATCCCATCCCGGTGAGCACCACCGCGAGGGCGGAAGCCCCGAAGATCGCGGCCGCGTCCTGGAACAGCACGTCCACGGCGGGCCGGCAGAAATTGACCACCGGTCCGTCGTGCAGCCGAATCGTCACGTCCTGGCGCGCACCGCCGAGGCCCATGTGCCGCCCGCCGGGCGCCACGTAGATGCGCCCGGGCTGAAGGCGCTCGTCGGCCTTGCCCTCGGCCGCCGGCAGGCCGGTGCGGGCGCCGAGATGCTCGGCGAACACGGCGGTGAAGACGGGCGGCATGTGCTGCACGATGAGCACGGGAAACTGACGCAGCGTGGCGCTGCCGATCTTTTCGAGGACCTCGCCGACGGCGCGGGGACCGCCCGTCGAGGCGCCGATCAGCAGGACCCGGGGCGCGATGCCGGTGCGCGCCTTCGGGCGCAGAACCAGCGGCGCCGTCGGCCGCAGGGCCGAGACGGGGGCCGGGGCGGGCGTGCCGTGGCTCACCGGCGCGACCGATATGGCGGGGCCGCGCTTGCGGGCCCGGGCGGAGCCGAACAGGCGGACGCGCTCGATCAGGTCCGTGCGGAACGCGTCCGAGGTGGTCACGCCCCGGTTGCTCTCGGGTTTCGGGATGTAGTCGACGGCCCCGAGGGCGAGGCAGCGGAGCGAGATGTCGGCGTTCCGCGTGGTCAGCGTCGACATCATGATGACCTGGACGCCGGGGCTCTTGGCGAGCAGCAGCGGCAGGGCCTGGGTGCCGTCGAGTTCCGGCATGTCGATGTCGAGCAGGATCACGTCGGGGTCGTGCCGCGACATCGATTCCAGGGCGATCCGGCCGTTGGAGGCGGTGGCCACGACCTCATGGCCCGCTTCGGCGATCCAGCGGGCGACCAGTCCGCGCACCACCGCGGAATCGTCCGCGATGAGGACACGGACGCGGTGCCCCGCCGGGGATTGCCCCGCATGGCCCGTCGCGTAGTTCGGAACTGGGGCAGCCATCATGAACGGGTTCACGCTTCGGGCGACGCGGAGAATGAGTGAGCGAGGCGTGCGGGACCGGACCTGTCGCGGTCCCGCAACTCCGCGTCAGGCGGCGTCGGCTTCGCCGTGGAAGCCGACCTGGGCGAGCTTCGCCGTGACGATGTCACGGTCGAAGGGCTTCATGATGTACTCGTCGGCGCCGGCATGCAGCGCCCGCGCGATGGCGCCGACATCGTTCTCGGTGGTGCAGAACAGCACCTTCGGCTTCTCGCCGCCCGGTGCCTTCCGAAGTGCCCGGAGGAAGTCGTAACCGTCCATGGTCGGCATGTTCCAGTCGAGCAGGATGGCGTCCGGCATGGTCTCGCCGCAGGCGGTGAGCGCCTTCTCGCCGTCCTCGGCTTCGCCGACCTTGAAGTTCATGGTCTCGAAGATCCGGCGGGCCACCTTCCGGATCACGGCGGAATCATCGACGATGAGACAGGTCTTCATCATTCCCACTCCCTCTTCAGGCGGCGCCGGCGGTGCGGGTGTTCGTACCGAAGGCCAGGAGGGCGTCCACGTCGAGGATGACGAGGAGACGGCCGTCCAGGCGGTGGACGCCGAGCGTCAGGTCGCGCCAGCGCGCATCCAGGTTGATCGGCACGGGTTCGTGGGTATCGGCGCCGAGCTTGAGCACTTCGCCGACGCCGTCGACGATCAGCGCGAAGGTCTCGCCGCCCTGCTCCAACCCGATCGCCATCTGGGCACCCTCCCCCGTGCGGGGGCCCATGCTGAGCCGGCGGCGCAGGCAGAGCGCGGTGACGACGCGCCCGCGCAGGTTGAGGAGGCCGACGATCTCCGGCGGCGCCAGGGGCACCGGCGTGACGCCGGCCGGGATGAAAACGTCGTGGACCCGGTCGATGGCCAGCCCGAACATGGTCTCGCCGACGAAGACGGTGACGAAATCGTGGGTGGCGAGGGTGTCGGTGGCGTTGCTGTTGGCGGCCTGCATCATGGTCGGGGATTCCGGGAAGGGGACGGGCCGATCAGGCGGCGGCGGCGAGGCGGGTGGTGTCGAGTTCGGACAGGGCCGCGATCAGGCCGCTGCGGTCGAACTTGGCCACGAGGTCGGCGATGCCGAGGGCGCGCGCGCGCTCGATGGCTTCGGGTCCGATCGTACCCGTCAGGGCGACGACCGGCAGGGCCGCGACGCGTCCCTCGACCCGCCGCATGGCACCGACGAGGTCGAAGCCGTTGCGGCCCGGCATCTCGAGATCGCAGACGACGAGGTCGATGCGGCCGTTGCTCAGCAGGGTCGCCACCGCTTCGTCCGCGCTCGCCGCCGTGACGACGTTGTAGCCGGCGGCCTTGAGCACGGGGGTCAGCATGTCCCGGAAGAAGGCCGAGTCGTCCACGAGGAGCAGGGTGGAGCCGCGCTTGTCCGCCTTCTTGGGCCCGCGCGCCCAGTCGTCGTAGGCCAGCGGCAGGAAGTGCGCGATGTTGATGATCTCGGTGGCGCGGCCGCGCAGCACGGCGGAACCGATGAGGTCGGACCGGTCGGCCGAGATCTCCACGTCGAGGCGCTCCTCGACGATGTCGACGATCTCGTCCACCACGAGGCCCATGGCGCGCTCGCCGTCCGAGAACACCACCAGCGCCTGTTTGCCGGTGTTGCGGATTTCGATCGAGGGATCGGCGGGAACGAGCGGCATCAGGCGACCGCGATACTGGATCAGCGGACGGCCGCCGACCCACTCGACCTTCTCCGATTCGATCTCCTCAAGGCGGGTGACGAGGGAGAGCGGAACCGCCTTGTAGCTGCCCTTGCCGCCCTTGAAGACGAGGAGCGTCGCCTTGGCGTCCGCCGCCTCGATCTCCTCGGCCTCGGCCTCCACGGGCACGCCGCCCGATTGCGAGCCCTGGCTGACGTGCTGGGCGATGCCGTTCGGATCGACGATGAGCACCACGGCGCCGTCGCCCAGGATGGTGTTGCCGGCGAACAGCGGCAGGTGGCGCAGCTTCGAGGACATCGGCTTCACGACGATCTCCTCCGTGTGGAAGACCTCGTCCACGAGGATGCCGAAGCGCTGGCGCCCGACCTGGGCCACCACGACGAAGCCGGAATCGACGGCATCGGCGGCCTGATCCTGGCCGAGCACGCCCGTGAGGGTGACGATGGGCAGGAGGCGCTCGCGCAGGCGCAGGACCGGCGAGCCGTTGATGCGCTCGACCTTCTGGGCCGTCGCCTTGTCGACACGCACCAGTTCCAGCACGGCCACCTGCGGCACCGCGAAGCGCTGCGCGCCCGCCTTGACGATGAGGGCGGCGATGATCGCCAGGGTGAGCGGGATCTTGATGGTGAAGGTGGTGCCGCGCCCGAGCTGCGTGTTGATGTCGATGACACCGCCGATGAGCTCGATGTTGGTCTTGACCACGTCCATGCCGACACCGCGGCCCGAGACCGAGGTGATGGCCGCCGCCGTCGAAAAGCCGGGGTGGAAGATGAACTTCGCCACCTGGGCGTCGGTCATCCGCTCGACCTCGGCCTGGCTCGCGACCTTGCGCTCCACGGCCTTGCGGCGGATCGCTGCGAGATCCAGGCCCTTGCCGTCGTCGGCGATCTCGATCGTGATCGTGCCGCCCTCGTGATAGGCGGAGAGCCGGATGGTGCCGCGCGCCGGCTTGCCGGCCGCCTTGCGGTCGGCCGACGACTCGATGCCGTGGTCGGCGGAGTTGCGCACCATGTGGGTGAGCGGGTCCTTGATGACCTCGAGGACCTGGCGGTCGAGCTCGGTCTCGGCGCCGCTCATCACGAGCTCGATCTGCTTGCCGAGTTCCGAGGACAGGTCGCGGACCACCCGGGGCAGCTTCTGCCAGGCGTTGCCGATCGGCTGCATACGGGTCTTCATGACCCCTTCCTGCAGCTCGGCGGTCACGTGGCTGAGGCGCTGCAGCGGCACCTTGTAGGTGGAATCGTCGTGGCGGCGGGCGATCTCGAGGAGCTGGTTGCGGGTCAGCACCAGCTCGGACACCATCGTCATGAGGTGTTCGAGGGTGTCGACGTTCACGCGGATCGTCTGGACCTTCGCGACCCCGCCTTCGCCCTCCGGGGTGGCGGGCGCGTCGGCAGCCTTCGCCGTGTCCCGAGCCCGGGCGGGGACCGGCGCCTCGGGCTCGACGGCGACGGGCGCCGCCGGCATCGGCTCGGGGGCGGGCGCCACGGGCGCGTCGAAGGGGTCCGGACCCTCGGCCTCCATGAAGGCGCGCTCCAGATCCTCCAGGCTGACCTCGCCCGGCTTGAGCTCGCGGGACACGGGCTCGGGAAGCCTGATCTCGGCCACGGCTGCGGGCGCCGCCACCGGCGTGGCGGCCATCACCTCGAGGGCGCCGATCAGGTCGTCGTCGCTTCCGGTGGGCTCGGAACCGGTGGCCTCCAGATCGCCGAGGATCGCCTTCAGGCGATCGAGGGTCACGAGGATCAGACTGACGGCCGGGCCGGTCACCGGCATGCCGTCGCGGAACTGCCCCATCAGGGTTTCGGCGGCGTGCGCCAGAGCTTCCAGACGCGGAAGACCGAGGAACCCGCAGGTGCCCTTGATGGTGTGGACGAGCCGGAAGATGTTCCGCAGGATCGTCTGGTTGTTGGGATCCTGCTCGAATCGGACGAGCTCGGCATCGACGGTATCGAGATGCTCGGCACTCTCGGTCAGGAACTCACGCAACAAGTCGTCCATGAGAGGCACTCGGTCCATACGCGCACTACAGTCTGTGCAATGGGACCTTGTGGGCGAACCGGTTAGGGAAGAGTTTCACGGTCGCCAATAAAGCGGGAGACAGCATAGATCCTCGCCGAACTCCCGCGATCCGCTCAGGCGAGCGCGGTTTCCGGCGGTTCGGAATCCGAGGGGCGGTCCGCCTCGGGACCGGCATCGGCCGGCGGCGCTGCGGGAATCGCCGCGGCGGTGGGGGTGGCCTCGATCGTCACCGTGTCGCCCTCGATGGAGAAGCGCACGTCCATGGCCGCCGCACGAGCGACGAGGCCGGCATAGAACGGCAGGATGCCGTGGGCGTCGACGCTGCCGGTCTCGGGTGTGCCGGCGATCAGGGATTCCACGTGGGCGGGGATGCGGGCATGCGAGCCCTTGCTCTTCAGGGTCAGGGTCGGCGCCTCGCCGTCACCCTGGACCTTGACGTCGATCAGGCCACCGCGCGGGATCGCGCTCTGGGCAATCATCACGAGGTTGAGGAGGAGCTTGACCTTGTTCTTCGGGAAGAGTGCCTGGGGGGCGCTCCAGGCGAGCTGCGTCTTGTCGTCGACGAACATGCCGCGCGAGACCTTCTCGGCATCGGCCACGTCGATGGACGCGCCGGCCGATCCGGCGGCGCCGAAGGCGATCCGCGCGAATTGCAGGCGGGCGGAGGCTTGGCGGGCGCTCTTGGCGATCAACTCCAGGGCGAATTCCCGCATCGAGGTGTCGCTTTCGTCCTCCAGGACCTCCAGGCCGTTCACGATCGCGCCCACCGGGCTGATCACGTCGTGGCAGACCCGCGAGCACAGGAGGGCGGAAAGGTCGAGGGCGTCGAGATCGAGGGGGGTCATGAAGCGCTCCGCGCAGGCGTTTTTCGGGCCGCGTCCGGTCGTGTACGGCACCGATAGACGGCGCCGATTGCTTTGAAAAGCGTCCGGACCGCCCGAGATCCGGGTCGACAAGGTCCGACGAGACAGGCATTCTCATCGAGAATATGTCGATAGATGCGCCCACCCGCGACCGTATTGCGACCGCCCTGATGGAGATTGCCTGCCGCGCGGGCGAGATCCTGAAGCGACATCACGGCGGCGACTGCCCGCACGTGATCAAGCCGGACGGCTCGCCGGCAAGTCAGGCCGACGCGGAATCCGAGGCCTTCATCCTCGCCGAACTCGATCGCCGCTGGCCGGAGATACCGGTCATCGCGGAAGAATCCTCCTACGATCATCCCCCCGCGCCGCTTTTCTTCCTCGTCGACCCCCTCGACGGGACGCGTGACTTCCTGGCCGGAAATCCGGAGTACAGCGTGAATATCGGCCTGATCGCCGGTGACCGGCCGGTCGCGGCCGCTCTGGCCGCCCCCGGGCTCGGGCGGGTCTGGGGTGCAGGCGCGCGGGCGTTCGAGGCCAGCGTGTCGGATGGGCGTCCCGGCGCCCTGGCGCCGATCGCGGTGCGGCCGCGGCCGGATGCGGGCCTCGTCGCCCTGACCAGCAACCGCCACTGCGATCACGAAACCGAGCTCTGTCTCGAGGCGCTCAAGATCGGCGCCACCCGATCGGCGGCCTCCGCCCTGAAGTTCTGCCTGATCGCGGCCGGCGAGGCCGACATCTACGTGCGCTGCGGACCGACGATGGAGTGGGACACGGCGGCCGGCGACCACATTCTCACCGTGGCCGGCGGCTGCGTCGTGGCGCCGGCCGGGCGCCCGATGACCTACGGGCACTACACGCGCCACTATCGCAATGGCCCCTTCGCGGCCCTCGGCCACGCGGGCTACGCGGACGACCTCGTTTTGCCCGACCGGAGCCCGGCCGCACGTGGCGCTCGGCATGCCGTGGGCAGCGAGAGCCCGGTCAGCGCCTGAACGGCATTGCCGGGCGCGAACGCCCCCAACACTTGCTCCCGCGTCATCCGCCGAAAAGCGCACCGGTTCGGCGAAAGATCCCTAATCCGGAAAATCCCGCTCGATCTGGTCCCGCAGATCCGGCCAGCGCCGTTCCGCCCGATCGGCCAAGGCGGGCTCCGCCGACAGGCGCGCCCGGTGCTCGGCGCTGCGCAGCAGATACAGCCGGGCAAGCCCCTCTCCGTCCGGCAGGCAGACGAAGATCGACGGATCGGTGTCCACGAGCCGGCCGCTCAGGACGCCGATCGGGTCGAACCCGCCGAGGCGTGGCGCGTAGCGGACGGGATCGCCCCGAAAGGCCGCCTGGTTGGCGGCACGTGCGAAGCGCCAGGTTCGCCCGCCCCAGGCGACCTCGAAGGCTACCTGCCCGGGTTCGGGCGCGCCCAGAAAGTAGCTCACCGGATCGAAGCCCTCCAGAGCGATCGGGCCGGGCGGCCGGGCGAGGAGGCTCGTCGCGCGCGCGGCCGTCGCTGTCGAGGCGGCGGCGAGGATCAGCAGGTGACGGCGCGTTAACCACATCTTGCTTTGTTTCGGTCGAGGATGGCGGGGTATGCCGGCGCACGGCCGGCGCTGGCGCCGGGGGTTAGCCTGTCTGGTGGCTGCCGATCCGACAGTCCTAGACCGACGCGCGTTAGCGCGACGCTAGCGGGGCATCGAACAGTCCGAGGTCACGAGGAGGAACGAGGCATGTCGTCGAACATCCGGGGCGCCCGATCCGCGTCCGCCGTCCCGACCCGCCGCGCGATGCTGGCCGGCCTCGCGGGCACGCTGCTCATCGGTCTCTCGGCACGGGCCGTCGAGGCGGTGGAGGGCCGGCCCGGCACCTTCCGGCCGGAAGAACTCGTCGACAACGGCCATCGCTTCTTCGGCTCGATGTCGCGCGGCCTCGCCCAACTCGTCGAGGAAGCGACGCGCCGGTGGGGCGAACCCAACGGCTACATCCTCGGACAGGAGGCGTCCGGGGCCATCGTGGGCGGCGTCCGCTACGGGGAGGGCACGCTCTACACGCGCAATGCCGGCCAGCGCCGGATCTACTGGCAGGGTCCCTCGATCGGCTTCGACGTCGGCGGCGACGGCGACCGCACCATGATGCTGATCTACAACCTGCCCAGCGTCGCCGGACTCTACCGACGCTTCGGCGGCGTCGACGGCTCGGCCTATCTCGTCGGCGGCTTCGGCATGACCGCGGTCACCGCCAACAACGTCGTGGTCGTGCCGATTCGGACCGGCGTCGGCGCCCGGCTCGGCATCAATATCGGCTACCTGAAGTTTACCGACCGCCCAACCTGGAATCCGTTCTGACCCGCAGGCTTTCCGCGCGGCCGCGCCTTTTGCCGGGCCGGTGTGCCTTGCCCAATTAACCCGGAAATGGGCTAAACAGGGCGTGAGACGGCTGGCGCCGCACGCGCATGCGGCTGCGTCCCGCCTCCGGTCTGTGACCCATCTCCGGCGTCTTGGAAGAGCTTGCCCGCGTGATCGAATCCGTCATGATCTTCGTCCTCGGCTTCCTGGCCGCGAGCCTCTGCGGCCTGCTGCTGCTGCCGGCGGTGAACGCGCGGGCGGCTCGCCTGTCACGGCGGCGGATCGAGTCGCGCCTGCCCCTCTCCCTGTCCGAGGTCGCCGCCGAGAAGGATTACCTGCGGGCGCAGTTCGCCGTCACGCAGCGCCGCCTGGAGCGGCGCGTCGAGGCGGTGACGGCCCACCGCCACGCGGACCTCGCGGCCATCGGCGCCCGGACCCTGGAAGCCGCGGCACTGGCCCGGACGGTGGAGGATCGCGACGCCACCCTGCGGGAGCGCGAGGCGGCGATGTCCGCCACGCGCGCGACCCTGAGCGCCGTCGAGCGCGACCTCGAGCGGGTTCGCCAGGACGCGGCGATCGAGGCTGCGACGCTCCAGGTGCTGGAGGAGGCGCATCGCGAGGTGCTCGACGACCTGTTCGCGGCGCGGGACGCGCAGGCTCCGCTGCAGGAGCGACCCGCCCAGGGGGCCGCGCAATCCGGCGTTCCGGATCTCACCGCCGCCCTGGTGGCCGAGCGCGAGACCCTGCGGGCCAGCCTTGCCGCCGCGGAGGAGGCCCTGGCCGAGGTCATGGCGCGCCGCGAAGGCGAGGCGGCCGATCTGCGCCGTCGGATCTCCGATGTCGCCGACAGCCTGCTGCAGCGCGAGCGCCTGCCGCCGGCGACCGCCTTTCCGCTTCCCGCGCAACCGAATTGAGATCCGCGCGTCATTGATCGCGTGATGTGCGGCGGAGTACGCCGCGCACGTTGCACGAAGCCGAGAGCGCGGCGTAGAAGGCGCCCTGACCATGCGGTGACCATCCGCGCGCCATGTTTCGACCATGTCGGCGCTTCATCGGATCGCCCATTCCCTGTTTCACGAGACGGACTGCGCCCATAATGGCCCTCAAGCTTACGTCGCTCGCCTTCGCTCTCGCCGCAACGGCGTCCGTTGCGGTCGCGCCTGCCCTGGCCCAGCCGGCGGCTCAGCCGTCGGGCGGGGCCGCGCAGCAGACCAAGCGCGGCAACGAGACCCTGAAGAAGTACTGCACCGGCGATTACCTCACCTATTGCGGCAACCTCGCCACGGACGACCCGGCCCTGGACAAGTGCTTCCAGACCAACTGGACGAAGCTCTCCGAGAATTGCCGTCGCGCTATCGACGTCTACCAGAAGACGGACGGTAAGAAGAAGGGCTGAGGCTCCGCGGCGACGACGCGGGACAGCGTGGCAGTTCGGCTCGCTTCGCGCGTCCGCAACGGCTATGCTCCCGCCGATCGAATGCCGGACCGCAAGCGTTGATGTTCCTCCGTTCCCGTCATCTTCCCGCGGTCGCCGCGATCGGTCTCGTCGCGCTCGCCACCTCCGGCTGCGGACGGCGTGGCGCCCTCGAGCCGCCACCGGGCACGGAGGCCGCGCGCGCGGTGGCGCGTCCCGGCCTTCCGGGTCTGGCCAGCCCCCGTGCCCTGCCCCAGAGCGTAGGCCTCGGCGGCGAAACGGCGGCCCCGTCCCCCGACGCCGTGCGCAGCGGCGATGAACTCGACACGCTCGCTGTGCCCGGCTCCGGGGCCGAACCGGCGGTGAAGACCACGCGCGGCGCCAAGCGGGGCTACGTGATTCCAAAACAGCCTTTCCTGCTCGATCCGCTGCTGTAGAAGCGGGGCGCGAACATTCTCGAGGCCCGTGCACGCTCCCGTGCGAAGGCTCGCAGGCAGGCCGATGCACCATTTCCAGTATCGCGACGGACGTCTCCAGGCGGAGGACGTCGATCTGGCGGACCTCGCCGAGCGGGTGGGCACGCCCTTCTACTGCTACGCGACCGCGACGCTGGAGCGCCATTACGGCGTCTTCGCCGAGGCGTTTGGCGGGGACGACGCCCTCGTCTGCTACGCCATGAAGGCGAATTCGAACCAGGCCGTGCTGACGACGCTGGCGCGCCTCGGCGCCGGCATGGACATCGTCTCAGAGGGTGAGTTACGCCGGGCCCTCGCGGCCGGCGTCGATCCGCAGCGCATCGTTTTCTCGGGCGTCGGCAAGACGCGCTCCGAGATGGCCGCCGCCCTCAAGGCCGGGATCTACTGCTTCAACGTCGAGAGCGAGCCTGAACTCGCCGAACTCTCCGCCGTCGCCACCAGCGTGGGGATGACGGCCCCGATCTCGATCCGGGTCAATCCCGACGTCGATGCCGGGACGCACGCCAAGATCTCGACGGGCAAGTCGGAGAACAAGTTCGGCATTCCGATCGGCCGCGCTCCGGCGGTCTACGCCCAGGCCGCGCAGTTGCCGGGCCTCGCGGTCACCGGCGTCGACATGCATATCGGAAGTCAGATCACGGATCTGGCGCCCTTCGATCACGCGGCGGGTCTCCTCGCCGGGCTCGCCCGCGACCTGATGGCGGCCGGCCACGCCCTGCACCACATCGACTTCGGCGGTGGGCTCGGCATCCCCTACCGTGACGACAACGCCCCGCCCCCGGAGCCGGCCGCCCTGTCTGCGATCCTGCGTCCGCACTTCGCCCCCCTGGGGTTGCGCCCGGTCTTCGAGATCGGCCGGATGATCGCCGGAAATGCCGGTATCCTGGTGACGCGCGTGATCTACGTGAAACGCACCGAGGGGCGGACCTTCGTCATCGTGGACGCGGCGATGAACGACCTCATCCGCCCGACGCTGTATGACGCCTACCATGCCCTGAGACCTGTCCGGGAGCCCGGCCACGAGACGCCCCGGATCGTCGCCGACGTCGTCGGCCCGGTCTGCGAGAGCGGCGACTACATCGCCCTCGGCCGCGAGATGGCGGAGGTCGCATCCGGGGACCTGATCGCGGTGATGAGCGCCGGCGCCTATGGGGCCGTCCAGGCCGGCACCTACAACACCCGGCCGCTGGTGCCCGAAGTGCTGGTGCGGGGGGCGGACCATGCCGTCGTCCGTCCGCGCCAGACCTACGAGGA
>NZ_JAIEOF010000344.1 GCF_019750675.1 Methylobacterium sp. | reverse complement strand
CGTCCGTCATAAAGAACTCACGTTCGTTTCAACGAATTGCGTCCTCTTCCGCCGTCCCCGGTCCGGGCGTAGAAGACGCGCGTTGCGGGCCCGCCGGCCCGGGAGGATTTTTCCGATGACCGATCGTCTGCCCGGCTTCAACACGCGGGCCATCCATGCCGGCGCGGCGCCCGATCCGACCACGGGCGCGCGCGCGACCCCGATCTACCAGACCGCCTCGTTCGTGTTCGACGATGCCGAGCACGCCGCCGCGCTGTTCGGGCTCCAGGCCTTCGGCAACATCTACTCGCGCATCACCAACCCGACCAACGCGGTGCTGGAGGAGCGCGTCGCAGCACTCGAGGGCGGCACCGCCGCGGTGGCCGTAGCCTCGGGCCACGCCGCCGAGTTCCTGGTGATGCACGCCCTGATGCAGCCGGGCGACGAGTTCATCGCCGCCGACCGGCTCTACGGGGGCTCGATCAACCAGTTCAACCACTCCTACAAGAACTTCGGCTGGAACGTGGTCTGGGCCAAGACCGACGACCCGGCCTCCTTCGAGGCCGCGATCACGCCGCGCACCAAGGCGATCTTCTGCGAATCCATCGCCAATCCCGGCGGCGTCATCACCGACATCGCGGCGCTCTCGGAGATCGCCAAGCGCCACAACATTCCGCTCATCGTCGACAACACGATGGCGAGCCCCTACCTGATCCGCCCCTTCGAGCACGGGGCCGACATCGTGGTGCACTCGGCCACCAAGTTCCTCGGCGGCCACGGCAACTCCATCGGCGGCCTCGTGGTGGACGGCGGTACCTTCCCGTGGGCGGGGGACGCGCGCTTCCCCATGCTGTCGGCGCCGCGTCCCGAATATGCCGGCCTCGTCATCGGCGAGACCTTCGGCAACTTCGCGCTGGCCATCGCGGTGCGGGTGCTGGGCCTGCGCGATCTCGGGCCGGCGCTCTCGCCGTTCAACGCCTTCCTGCTCCTGTCGGGCATCGAGACCCTGCCGCTGCGCATGCAGCGCCACTGCGACAACGCGCTGGCGGTGGCGCGCTTCCTGCAGAGCCACCCGGCCGTGGCCTGGGTCAGCTACCCGGGCCTGGAGACCGACCGCTATCATCAGCTCGCCCGGCGCTACACGCCCAACGGCGCCGGCGCGGTGTTCACCCTCGGCCTCAAGGGCGGCTACGAGGCCGGCGTCAAGCTCGTCTCGAACCTGACCCTGTTCTCGCACCTGGCCAATATCGGCGACACCCGCTCGCTGATCATCCACCCGGCCTCCACCACCCACCGCCAGCTCACCGACCCGCAGCGCATCGCCGCCGGGGCCGGGCCGGAGGTGGTGCGCCTCTCCGTCGGCCTCGAGGATCCACAGGATCTGATCGAGGATCTCGACGCCGCGCTGAAGGCCTGAGGCGCGCGTGTTAACGCTTCCTTTACCAAGCCGGGGCGAGGCTCGCGGGGCGGTCACCGGAGGGTGCGATGTCGGCCATGAGCGGGTTGGAACAGGTCAACGAAATCCTCGCGCTCTGCGGCGTCCTGGCCCTCCTGGTGGCCCTGGCGGTGGCCTGCGCGCCGCCCCTGCCCCGCCGGCGCCCGGCCCTGGCGAAACGAATGCGCGACTCCGGCCGTTATTGACGACACCTTCGGCGGGGCCTAGGCCCCCGTCTCACCCCTGTCGCGAGATCGTCCGGCCGCCGATGACGCAGAACCCGCCAGAGAGCCACGAACCGACAGACCTCCCCGTCGTGCTCCTCGTCGAAGATGACGGTCTGCTCCTGATGGAAGCCGCCGACACCCTCGTGGATGCCGGCTTCGAGGTGGTGGAAGCGAGCCACGCCGACAACGCCCTCTCGGTGCTGGAAAGCCGCGACGACGTCGGCGTGCTGATGACCGACGTCGACATGCCGCGCGGCTCCATGGACGGCTTCGCGCTGGCCCGCCTCGTCGCCCATCGCTGGCCGGGCATCCCGGTCCTCGTCGTCTCCGGCATGGGCACGCCCGGGCCGAACGACATGCCCGACGGGGCGCGCTTCATCCCGAAGCCCTACGAGCCCTCGACCCTGGTCCGGACCTTGCGCGCCTTCGCCCGCCGCGCCGCCTGACCGCTCACGCGACCTTCACAGACGGGAGGCCCCGATGGCCACCGAGACCCAGACCCATCGCTTCGCGACCCAGGCGATCCATGCCGGCGCCGCGCCCGACCCCGCCACCGGCGCCCGGATCCAGCCAATCTACTTCACCAACGGCTTCGTCTTCGAGGACACCCAGCAGGCGGCCGACATCTTCGCCATGCGGCGGACCGGGTTCTCCTACTCGCGGGGGTCGAACCCGACGGTGGCGGCCCTCGAGCGCCGCGTCGCCGCGCTGGAAGGCGCCAAGGCCGCCGTGGCGGTGGCCTCGGGCCAGTCGGCCGTGCTCATGGTGCTGATGACCCTCATGAAGAGCGGCGACGCCTACGTCGCCTCCTCGCGGCTGTTCGGCGGCTCGCTCGGCCTGATGAACCGCCTCGACGGCCGCTACGACCTCAAGCCCCAGTTCACCAAGGGCCTGACCCCGGCGGATTTCGAGGCCGCGATCACCCCGGAAACGCGGGCGATCATCTGCGAGTCGATCGTCAACCCTTGCGCCACCGTGATGGATCTGGCCGGCATCGCCGCGGTGGCCCGCCGGCACGGTCTGCCCCTCGTCGTCGACAGCACGCTGGCCTCCCCGGCCCTGATCCGGCCGATCGAGCACGGTGCCGACATCGTCATCCACTCGACCTCGAAGTTTCTCGGAGGCTCGGGCCAGACCATCGGCGGCGTGATCTGCGATGCGGGCCGGTTCGACTGGGCCGCGATCCCCGGCCGCTATAATCTCATGAGCGAGCCCTGGGCCGATTACGACGGACTCGTGCTCACCGAGCGGTTTCCGGACTTCGCCTTCGCGGCGGCCTGCCGTGTCTTCGGCATGCGCGAGCTCGGCCCCGGCCTGTCGCCGATGAACGCCTTCCTGACGCTCACCGGCATCGAGACCCTGCCCCTGCGGATGGAGCGGCACTGTGCGAACGCGAAAGCCGTGGCGCGCGTGCTCAAGGACCACCCGGCGGTGGCCTGGGTGAGCTACCCCGCCCTCCCCGGCCAGGAGGGCGAGGCCATGGCCGCCCGCTACGTGCCGCAGGGCCCGGGTTCGATCTTCACCGTGGCGCTCAAGGGCGGCGAGGCGGCGGCGGTCAAGTTCATCATGAGCCTGAAGCTGATCTCGCACCTCGTGAACATCGGCGAGATCAAGTCCCTGGCGATCCATCCGGCCACCACCACCCACCGCCAGCTCAGCCTCGCCGACAAGGCCATCGCCAAGGTCGGTCCCGAGACGGTGCGGCTGTCGATCGGCCTGGAGAATGCCGAGGATCTCATCGCCGACGTCGAACAGGCCCTGGCGCAGCTCGGCTGAGCGCGGTCGGCGCAGGCGTGGGTGGCTTAGCGGCCATCCCGCCCGCTCGCGGCACCACTGGCGCGATGATCGCTCCGTTCTAGAGGAACGCCGGGCCTCCAGGCCCGTCCCTCGTCTGCCGATCAGGATCGGTCGCCGATGCCCCTCGTTCGCATCTCGCTCCTCGCCGACAGGTCCTGAGCCTGTATCCGGGCCATCGCGGACGGCGTTCACCAGGCGCTGATCGATGCCTACGGCGTACCACCGGGGGATCGGTTTCAGCTCATCGATCAGCACGAGCCGGACGATCTAATCCACGAAGCGCACGATCTCGGCGTCCAGCGGACCGCCACATCGCGATCATACGGATCGTCGCCGGGACCTGGCGCGATATGGCGACCAAGAAACGTATCCACGCAGCCATCGCCGAGAGGCTCGCGGCAAAGCCCGGCTTGAGGCGGGAGAACGTCCAGGTGACCCCCTCGTCGAACGAGCGCGACGAGTGGTCCTTCGGAATCGGACTCGCCTCATACGTCCAGGACACGCCGCCGACCGAGGCGTTTCCTCGCGCCTCGGTTTGTGGGGGAAGGAGCGGTGTCCGCTGTTCGGGTTCCAACTGGGCATCCGGCATACCGGGCAGCTGGCATGCCGGCCCTCACCGCCCGGGGGATGCGTCAGGGCTGACGGAATGCCTCCTGATTCGTTCGAAACGATCGGGCGTGCCGCAACCGCCCTGCCCGCTCGTGGATCAGGGATCGCGGTCTCGAGCGGACGTGGGGAGGGCACCGCGCCTCAAGCGAGGCGGCGCTCCGGCATCGCTTCGTCCTCGCCGCCGAGGAGGTCGGGCCGGTTGCGCAAGAACCAGGGGACGCGGTCTGCCGGCATGGGCTTGCCGTAGAGGTAGCCCTGCACGTTCGTGCAGCCCTCCCGGCCGAGGAAGGTGGCCTGCTCCAGGGTCTCGACGCCCTCGGCGGTGACGTCCAGGCCCAGGCTCCGGCCGAGTTGGAGCACGGCAGTGACGATGGCGGCGTCGTTGGCGTCGCGTTCCAGGTCGCGGATGAAGCTTCGGTCGATCTTGATCTCGTCGACGGGGAACTGCTTCAGGTGGGTCAGCGAGGCGTAGCCGGTGCCGAAATCGTCGAGGGCCACCCGGATGCCGGCCGCGTGGAGGGTGTGGAGCACGGCGTTCACCCGGTCGCCGTGACCCGCCAGGAGGACGGTCTCGGTGACCTCGACGCCGATCCGCCCGCGTGGCACGCCGCTCTGCGCCACGTCGTCCAGAAGGCTCTCGGCCAGGTCGCCCTGTGCGAACTGGGCGGAGGACAGGTTGATGAAGACGCGTCCGGGATCGAGCCCGAGGCCGATCCAGCGAACGATGTCGGCGCAGATCTGGCGGCGCAGGGCTGTACCCACCGCGATCCCGATCTCCGGATCGTCGAACACCGTCGAGAAGGAGGCCGGCGCGAGCAGGCCGCGGGTCGGGTGCTGCCAGCGGGCCAGGGCCTCGAACCCGATCACGGCGCCCGAGGCGAGATCGACCTTCGGCTGGTAGAACGCCACCAGCCCGTTTCCCGCCTCCAGGGCGGCGCGCATCTCGCGGGTCACCGCCACCCGCTCCTCGATATCGGCGCGAAGGGTCGGCATGAACAGGGTCGCGCAGTTTCGGCCGGACGCCTTGGCGGCGTAGAGCGCGAGGTCGGCATTGGTGAACAGGTCGGCGGGGTTGCCCGCGTGTTCCGGGTAGAGCGCCAGCCCGAGGCTGGCGCGGGCCGCCACCATCCGCCCGCGAATCGCCATCGGCGGCCGCAGGGCTTCGAGGATGCGCGCGGCGATCCCGTGAACGCACTGTGCCCCCTCGGCGCAGATGATGACGAATTCGTCCCCCCCGAGGCGCGCGACGAGGTCCCGGGGCTCGACGACGCTACGCAGCCGACGGGCCACCTCCATCAGGAGGGCGTCGCCGGAATCGTGTCCGAGCGTGTCGTTGATCTCCTTGAAGGCATCGAGGTCGAGGAGGATCAGGCCGACCCCTCCGCCCTCGGCGTGCGCGCGGGCGAGGCTGGCGTCCAGGGTGGTGTGGAACAGGGCCCGGTTCGGCAAACCGGTGAGCACGTCATGATGGGCGGCCGTGCGGACCTGCTCCTCGATCGCCTTGCGGCTGGTGATGTCGACGAGGCTCGAGATGAGGCAGGGCGCACCCTTCACCTGCACCGGCTCGATCGACAGCAGGACGTCGTGACGCTGTCCGCCCAAGTCGACGATGCAGGTCTCGTGGTCGCGGATCGTGCCCTCGGCGTCGAGGAGGCGCTGGATCTCGACGCGCTGCGCCTTCGAGATGAAGCGGGCGTTGCGGTAGTTCGAGAGGCTGTCGCCCGCGCCGACCGCGAAGAAGCGGCTGCCCGCATCGTTGGTGCCGACGATGCGTCCGTCCGACACGCTGGAGACGACGATCGGAACCGGTACCGCCCGGAACGTCGTCTCGAACAGGAGGCGACTTTCCATGAGGTCGCGATAGGCACGGCGTTCCGCATCGGTCGCCGTCCACTCCAGGCGCCGCAGCCGGTTCGAGCGAACGACGAAGAGAATGATCGCCCCGTTGGTCATCACCGACAGGGTCAGGAGGCCAATGGTCGTCTGCGGCAGCGGCAGGGGCAGCAGGTAGCATCCGAGCAGGATCGCGGCCGTGAAGGATCCGGACGCCATCGTCCAGACGAAGCGCGTGGGCAGCACCAGCATGCAGGCCGCCGGAAGGATCAGGGCGGCGATCAACCCGAGCTCGGTGCGCGCGGTGATCATGTAGCCCACCGCCAGGGCTGTGAGCATCTGCCAGGCCACCAGGATGCCCTGGAGGGCGTCGAACGTCCGGACCCGCCGCAGGCCCACGATGGCCAGGGCGGCGATGGTCACGATGAGGGCGCGGACGCACAGCACGGGCACGAACCGGTCGGTTCCGAAGTAGCGCAGGTCGCTGGCCAGGAAGACCACGCTCAGGGCGATCGTGAACATCAGGAAGAGGCGTGCGTGACGCAGGGTCTCGGGCAGCCGCTCCGCCTGGAAGGTGGCTTCCTCGGCCGGCGAGGCGAACTCGCCTCCGAACGCTCTGAGACGATGGTTCGACATGCTTCAGGCTAATAACGGCGAAGTATGGTTCAGCCGTTAAGGTCGCGACGATTGTTCTTCCCGTCAGTCTGCCCGCGTCCGATGGGCCGCCAGGGCACGCAGGGCGCCACGCATCGTGCGCACGTCCTGCTCCGTCATGGCCATGCGGTGCAGCATGTCGCGCATGTTGCGGGCGATGATCTCGCGCTTCTCCGGCGGGTAGAAGCCGGCGGCGGCGAGCTGCTCCTCCAGGGTCGAGACCAGGGAGGCCATCGCCTCGCGGGTGGCGGGCGGCGACAGCATCTCGCCCGTGAAAGGCAGGACCGAGAGGCCGGCCGCCCGGCGCCACTCGTAGCCCATCAGCAGGACACCCTGCGCGAGGTTCAGCGACGAGAAACGCGGATCGACCGGGAAGGTCACGATGGCGTCGGCCAGCGAGACCTCGTCGTTGTCGAGGCCCGCGCGCTCGCGCCCGAACAGGATGCCGACCCGCTGGCCTTCGCGGGCGACCACGTCCTGCATGGCCGCGTCGGGGGCGAGCACGCGCTTCATCTGGCCGCGCTCGCGGGCGGTCGTCGCCAGCACGTAGTGCAGATCGGCGATCGCCTCGGCCAGGGTGTCGTGGACGCTGGCCGCGTCGAGGATGTGGGTGGCGCCGGAGGCGGCCTCGCGCACCCCCTTCTTCGGCCAGCCGTTCTTCGGGGACACCAGGCGCAACTCGGACAGACCGAAATTCGCCATGGCGCGCGCCGTCATGCCGATGTTCTCGGCAAGCTGCGGCTGGACCAGGATGATGACGGGGCCGGCGGGGGGTATCGCTTGGGTCGGGGGCGTCGCTTGGCTCATGGTCGCGTGGGAATCGTCGGGGACGGAGGACATCCACGCCCTCTCGCATGGCGCACGCGGGCGCGCCAAGGGGCCCGCGCGCGCTCGGGTCGCGGCTGCTTTAGATCTTCCCGTCGAGACCCAGCTGGTAATACTTGTGAGTGACCTTGTCCTGGTTCTCCAGAAGCCAGTCGATCGAGGGCTCGTTGGTCATGGCCTTGCGGATCGCCTCCGTCATGCCCCGGCGCTGGATGTCGAACAGCGCCTTGTGATCGACGCGCTCGGCCTCGATCACCCCGGGGCTGAGCCAGACCGAGCAGATGATGCCCAGATCGTTGGCCTTTTCCTTGGGGATGTAGCCCGCCCGCACCGCGTCGAGCACGCCGTTGGCGATGGCGAACTGCACCGTGCCCATCAGGATCGAGGTGTATTTCGACTCGGTGACGCTCACCTTCGAGACGCAGAGCGTCACCGGGCGCACCATGATGTCGGTGTTGAGGAGCGCGAAGACCCGGCTGTGGCCCACCACCTGGTCACCCGTGAGGGTGGCGAGCGCCGTGCCCACCGGCCCGTCCAGTTCGCCGATGATGACCTCGGGCTCGGCCGCCGTGTTGGGCGGACCGCCGGCGACCAGGGCCTCGCCGGCCCGCAGGATGATGCGTTCGCTCATGGGGTTCCTTACACGCGTGCGTCACTGATCGGAGGCGCAGAGTCCCGATCGGACCGGCATTGTCCAGTCCCGGATCGGATTGTCCGAGGTCCGCGCTCAGCCGGCGAAGGTCGCAGGGCACGCATTGCCGCCCGGGAGCACGACTTCGAGCTGTGTGTTCGGCGTCACCGCCGCCCCGCCTCGGACGGCCCAGCTCACGGTTTCGGTCCACTGGAAGGCCGTGCTCAGTCCAGGCAGCAGCGCCATCGGCGTCGCGCCGAGGATCGGCTGGTAGCTCATCGTGACCTCGGCATAGATCCAACGGGCACCGTTGAACTGATACTGCGCCGGAACCGCGATGTCCGCGGTGGCGCCGCGACTACGCCGCGTCGCGTTTCGGGCCGCGCTCGAGCAGACGAAGGCGCTGGTCAGCGATCCGACGAGGGGAATCCCGACCGCGCTGACCTTCATCTGGACGCCCGTCGCGCTGAACGGCGCGAGCACCACGGAGGACGAGTCGAAGATGTTGCTCATCGTCGCGGCGGTGACGGGGTTGGTCGCGTCGCCGAGCGATGTCAGGTCCGCCAGGGTGCGCGCGAGCTGAACGACCTTCCGGCGGTTCTCGACCGCGTTCACGAGTTCGGCTCCCACCAGGAGCAGCACCAGCAGGACGGGGAGCACGAGGGCGAATTCGATCATCGCCACGCCGTGCCGGTCCGTGGCCAAGTCCCTCAGGCGCCGGATCGGCCTCCGGGACTTTTCCGGGCGCGCTGACCCCGAATCTCGAGGACGACGGATCATCATCACGGTTCTCAGCACGCGCTCGACGAATCCGACTGGTAGGGCTCGACCCGGAAAACGGCGTTCGACTGGATCAGGGCGCTGCCGTCACCGAACGACTTGATGCCAGCGTTCATCAGGCTGAAGAAGACGGCGTATTTCAGGGCCGCACGCACTACGACGATCTTGCTCGGTTGCGGGCAGGTGTAGGCGGTGCCGAATCCGGCGCGCCAGGTGCCCGTCGATGCATCGACCGCACTCCCGTTGGCGGCCGTGACGCCCGCGAAGGTATCGACGACCTGAACATCGAGAACGACGTCGTTGCAATTGAAGAAGGCGGCCGCCGCCACCCCGGTGTTGGCGCAGAGTTGCTGGCGAAGCTTGCCGATCAGCGCCGCCTTGTCCTTGATGGCGGTGTTCTCGCTTTGGAATTGCCCCGTCACGAGAGTCCGCACGGTCGATTGCAGCCCCGTGTCGAGGTTCTGGCTCACCAGGAACATCAGCATCATCTGAATGGCCGCGCCGACCACCGCGAGGAAGATCGGACAGATCATCGCGAACTCGACCGCCGAAGCACCGCGTTCGTCGCGCAGGAACACCCACCGCGCCGATGCCGTCCTCATCGCGCCAGCCGAACCTGGGTGAACTTCTGGAAGATCGACACGAATGCCGATCCGATCGACGCCGTCGACGCAGCGTTCACGAAGAGATCCGGCGTCGAGGCGCACTTGGTCAACTGGGGGACGATGTCGTCGAAGCGCGTTCCGGGGCCGTTCACCTGGCTCGGGGCGCCGAGCGTCGCCTGATAGCCCCAGTCGTAGCTCATCTTCAGGTAGGGCGCGTAGAGGACGCTCACGGAGACCGACGGGTCGATCAGCCGGCAGGAGGCGGGGCTGAACGGCGCCACCTGCGCGCGCAGCTTCGTATCCCACGTCCAGGAGCGGGACGGGTCCTGGACGCCGTCGGTCGCGACGATCACGAGCTTCTTCGGTTTGCTCTTCCCGTCGCCCGCCTTGCCGACTTCGTCGGCGAACCCGGGCATGATCTCCTTGAAGTGCGTGGCACCCGCGTATTCGTCGGAGGTGTTGGGGGCCTGGGGCAGATTGGTCAGCGCGAAGTTGAGGTCGGACGTCGTGCTGACCAGCTTCGCCAGGTCGTTGCTGAAGGTGTAGGTCGCGATCCGGATGCGCTTGGAAGAGGAGGTCTGGGTCTTCAGCCAGGTCACGAAGTCGGTGATGCCCCTGTTGACCTCCTGGGTCCGCAGGGTGATGCCGTTGCGGACCGCCCATTCGTAGGAGTCGAAGTTCGTTCCCTTGACCTTGGCGCCGTCGTGACAGGCGAAGGCGCATCCGAACGCCGCGTTCAGCTTGTCGACGTCGGCCTGGGTCGCGCCGAGCGCCATCGACCCCGAGACGTCGATCAGCAGATAGATGTCCACCATCGGTGAAAGGTCGACGGCCGATTCCGCGTGGCCGGAAAGTTTGATCTGGTCGTATCCCGCCGCCATCAGGATCGTCGTGTCGGTCTTGGACGTGTAGTCGCCGACGACCTTGACGGCCCGGTTGCTGATCGAAACGACGAGCGCCGGAACGGTGCCGTTCGGCAGCTTCGCGGTGGCGTTGAACGCCTTCAGGCCGACGGTCTGCGCGTAGTCGATGATTTGGGCATCGGTCATGCCCTTGGCGTCCGCATCCTGGGCGGCGCGCGCCGCCAGGATGACGGCCCCGTCCAGGGCATTGTCCAGGAGCGCCTTGTCGACGACGGAGCGTCCGTAATCGATGGCGCCGCCCATCAGTCCCACGATCGGAACGAGGGCGGCTGCGAAGATCATCGGGATCGATCCGCGCCGGTCCGACTTGAATCGCTTCGACAGGGTGCTCATGGGGCGGGGACCGCTTCTGGGTGGCGCAGACGCCGTTCGTGACGACCCATGAACGCGGCCTCGACGTTAAAAAATGATGCGTCCAATGAACCTGGATTCAAAGACTCATCCGTTATTCGACGATATCGGGCGTTTGATTATTTCTGTTTGGTTTACTCTTCGTTGCCGAAGATCGGGACGGGAGGCGGACCGGGTTCGCTTATGGAGCGCGACCAGATGCCGACGTCTCACGTGGTCCGCTGACAAGTTGCCGTTGCTGTCATGCGATCGATCCGTCGGCGCGCCTTCCCCCCCTTCCGCGCCCGCGCTATGACCCCGCCACGGCCGGACGGCTCGTGAGGGTGGTGGATCCCCGGTGGGGCAATCCTTGCATGGGTGGTGCGGATCTTACGCGGAAGGCTTGAAGCGCAATGGACAAGATCAAGGTTGCGAACCCGGTCGTCGAACTCGACGGCGACGAGATGACCCGGATCATCTGGAGCGAGATCAAGAACAAGCTGATCCACCCCTACCTCGACCTGAATCTCGAATATTACGACCTCGGCGTCGAGCACCGCGACGCGACCAACGACCAGGTCACCGTGCAGGCGGCCGAGGCGATCAAGCGTCACGGCGTCGGCGTGAAGTGCGCCACCATCACCCCGGACGAGGCGCGGGTGGAGGAATTCGGCCTGAAGGAGATGTGGAAGTCGCCCAACGGCACCATCCGCAATATCCTCGGCGGCGTCATCTTCCGCGAGCCGATCATCTGCAAGAACGTGCCTCGCCTCGTGCCGGGCTGGACGCAGCCCATCGTCGTCGGCCGCCACGCCTACGGCGACCAGTACAAGGCCACCGACTTCAAGGTGCCGGGCAAGGGCCGCCTGACCATCAAGTTCGAGGGCGAGGACGGCACGGTCATCGAGAAGGAGGTCTTCAAGTTCCCGAGCGCCGGCGTCGCCCAGGCGATGTACAATCTCGACGACTCGATCCGCGACTTCGCCCGCGCCTCGATGAACTACGGCCTGAACCGCAAGTATCCGGTCTATCTGTCCACCAAGAACACCATCCTCAAGGCCTATGACGGGCGCTTCAAGGACCTGTTCGAGGAGGTCTTCCAGAACGAGTTCAAGGCGAAGTTCGACGCCGCCGGCATCACCTACGAGCATCGCCTGATCGACGACATGGTGGCTTCTGCCCTGAAATGGTCCGGCGGCTACGTCTGGGCCTGCAAGAACTACGACGGCGACGTGCAGTCCGACACGGTGGCGCAGGGCTTCGGCTCGCTCGGCCTGATGACCTCCGTGCTCCTCACCCCCGACGGCCGGACCGTCGAGGCCGAGGCCGCGCACGGCACGGTGACGCGCCATTACCGCGAGCACCAGAAGGGCAAGGAGACCTCCACCAACTCCATCGCGTCGATCTTCGCCTGGAGCCGTGGCCTCGCCCATCGTGCCAAGCTCGACGACAACGCGGCGCTCGCCAAGTTCGCCACCACCCTGGAGACCGTCTGCGTCGACACCGTCGAGGCCGGCTTCATGACCAAGGACCTCGCCCTGCTCGTCGGTCCCGATCAGAAGTGGCTCTCGACCACGGGCTTCCTCGACAAGGTCGACCAGCACCTCAAGACGGCGATGGCCTGAGGCGGTCGTAAGGAGGGCAACGTGGGCGGCGGCGTCGGTCGGGTGACTTCTCGCCCGACGCCGGCCGGCGCAGCCTCTTTACGCCGCGCCGCTCGTATCCTTGCATCTGCGAAGGGCCTGCGAAGGCCCCTCGGCCTTGGCGTTCACCTGTGTCATTCCGGGGCGCCGC
>NZ_JAIEOF010000454.1 GCF_019750675.1 Methylobacterium sp. | reverse complement strand
GTCTTGCAACCGAGGAGAAACCGCCCCGGTCCACACCTGTCAAGCCTATGGCCAAGCCTGCCTATGGCCAAGCCCGCCTATGGCCAAGCCTGAGATGGCCGGTCCTCGATGCGGGCGGCAAGTCCGGTCGCGCAACGGATGGCGGGCCGAGCGCATCCGAGCCGGTCGCATCCCGACCAGGGCGTCCGGCGGGCCACGCGCGTCTTCGGCGTCCGGTGCGACAGGCCGCCGTATACCGCGGCCGGATCCTGGCCGCAGCGCGCGCATCCTCTTTCCGCGCGATCGACGTTACGGTGACGTCCGTGGGCGCGCCGATACGCGTTGGCCCGATGAGCCCGCCGGCGCCGTTCCGGCGCGGCCGGCGCGGGTGATCGAGGATCGAGGCGATGCGCCAGTGGCCGGCGAGTCTGCAGAGTGCCACCTGGCGCGTCAGCCTCTTCACGCTCCTCTACCTTTACCAGGGCGTCGTCGCCGGCTTCGCCCTCACGGCGCTCGTCAACCACTTCGCCGCCGCGGGCGCGTCCACGGCGGAGATCGGCCGGCACCTTGCGGTGGTCGGCCTGCCCTGGGTGCTGCAGCCGCTGCTCTGGGGGCCGTTGATCGACCGTGCGCGACCGTTCCGCATGGGCCCGCGCCGCTTCTGGCTCGTCCTCGCCCTCGCCTGCGCGCAGGCGAGCCTCGCGGGCCTGTTCCTCCTCGGCGCGACCCCCGGGCTGACGGCCGTGAGCGTCGTTCTCTGCCTGCACAGCCTCGCCGCTTCCCTTGCCGACACCGCCACAGACCGGATGATCGCGGACAGCGTGCCCGCCGGCGAACTGGGGCGCACCAGCGCCGGAACACGTGCGGGCTTCGTGATCGGCAGCGCGGCCGGGACCGCGCTCTTCGCGTGGATCCTCGAGACATCGGGCTTCGCCGCAGCGGCCGGGGCGCTCCTCGGCCTGACCACGGTACTCGCCTTCCCCGCCCTGCTCGTGCGCGAGGCACCGGGCGACCGGGTGGTCTCGCTCGGCCTCCGCGCGCCGCCGCACTACACCGAGCCGAGGAAGGCGGCCCCGGCGAAGTCCTTCATACGCGGGCTCCTCGCCGCGTTCCGGACCCGCGACGCCGCGATCCTACTGGCGATGTGCTTTGCCATCGATTTCGGCCTCGCGCTGTTCCAGGTCCCCTTCGCGGTCGCGCTGGTGCAGGTCCATGGCTGGGATGCGGGCGCACTCTCCCGGCTGCAGGCGCTCCTCGCGCTCCTGGGCGGGACGGTCGGCGCGCTGGGCATCGGCGCCTATGTCGATCGCGTCGGCCCGGAGCGAGCCCTGCGCGCCCTCCTGATCGCCGGCGCGCTGGCCTTCGCTGTCGCGGCCTCGCTGATCGCGGCCGGCCTGGAGGCAGCGACGGGGCCCGTCATCCTGGGGCTGGCCAGCGTCGTGCCGGCCCTGCTCTACGTTGCCCTGCTTCCTGCCGTACTGCTGGCGAGCCGTGCGGGGCGTGCATCCGCGACGCAGTTCCAGATCTACATGGCGGTGATGAACCTCGGCGACGTCGTCGGCGCGTGGCTGGCCGGGGCACTGGCATCGCCGGCGGCGCCATCCCTCGTCGCCCTCGGGGTCGCGGGCCTGTTCCTGGTCTGCGCCGGCGCCCGCCCGGGCGAGCGGCGCCCTGCCTGACATCGGGAGCGCGCCGATGGAAATGGCGCCTGCACACCGGAAGCCGACCGCTCGACCGTGAGGGGCCGGAGCAGGGCTGAACGGACCAGTCCTTCGTAGCTCTTTGGCGAAATCCGCGCGGAGAACAAACGCGAGAAACAGCATTCGCGAGCATGCTCGCAGGCGAGTCAGGACATACCGACTGCACCCTGCGTCTTCGCGCTGCTTCCGCCCGGAATCGGACATTACACGGCGGCGCGGCAGGGATTCGAACTGTCGGCTACTCGACCGAAATCAGACATGCGTCCCGATTTCGCGATTCACATATGTTGCCATCGCATTTCGGAACTACGATGATCGACGGACTGATCGGTCGGTTGTCGGCCGATGCGGAGACACCAGAGGTTGCCCGTCCGTCATCGAAAGCTGCCCGTGGGAACAGGAATATCCAACGACCTCGCGGACCTGAACCGCCTTCGCGCCGCCCTCGATGCCTCGTGCGTCGTCGGAACATGGGCGTGGGATCATGTGCGTGGCGTCGTCACGTACGACGAGGGCGCCGCACGCGTTCTGGCCGGCAACCCCGAGCTTGCGGACCGCGAGATCAAGGGTCCGGCTGCCCTTGCCCTCGTCCATCCGACCGACATGACGTGGCTCATGGAGCACATGCACCAGGCCGTGCAGGTCGGCGGGCTGGTGCTTGCCGAATACCGGGTGTTCAGGCGCGACGGGACGGTACGCTGGCTGCTGAGTCGCGGGCGGACGTACCACGACCAGACCGGCCGACCCGAGCGCTCCCACGGCATCCTGATCGACATCACGGAGATGCGCGACGGCGGCGAACGCTACGTCCTCGGAACGACGCCGACCCATGCGGATCCGCTGCTGCAGGCCGCGGACATGGCCCTCTCCCTGAAGAACGTACTGGGACCCACGCCCGCACCGGAGGTGATCGAGGCCGCCAACATGCTTCTGTTCAGGCTCGGCTGCGCCATCGCGCGGGCGACGGATCAGCAACTGCAATAGGGCACGCCGATCGCCCCGTTCGGGCCAACGGAGGTGGCGAACGAATGCCCGTCACCCATCCGGCGGATGGGTGACGGCGCGCGCGGCCGCTACTCGGCGGCGATCTGCCGGGGCCGGACCGCTTCGACCCGGGCCGCGCAGAACTTGAACTCCGGGATCTTGCCCATGGGATCGAGGGCCGGATTGGTCAGGAGATTGGCGGCGGCCTCGGCGTAGCAGAACGGCATGAAGATCATGCCCACCGGCACGTCGCGGTCGGACCGGACCTTGAGTTCCACCGCGCCGCGGCGGGTCTCCAGGCGCATGGTGTCGCCGGGCTCCAGGCCGAGGCGATAGAGCTCCCGCGGTGCCATGAAGGCCACCGCCTCCGGCTCCAGGGCGTCGAGGACGCCCGAGCGCCGGGTCATCGAGCCGGTGTGCCAATGCTCCAGCACGCGGCCCGTGGAGAGCACCATGGGGTACTCGGTGTCGGGCACCTCGTCCGGCGGCACGATGTTGGCCGGGACGATCTTGGCCCGCCCGCTCGCCGTCGGGAAGCCGGCATAGAAGATGATCTCGTTGCCGGGCTGGTCGGGACCGTCGACCGGGTAGGTCACGGCGCCCTCGCGCTCCAAGCGCTCCCAGGTGATGTTCTTCAGGGAGGGCATCACCTGCGCCATCTCGGCGAAGATTTCGGCCGGGCCGGTGTAGTTCCAGTCGAGGCCGAGGCGGCGGGCGAGTTCCTGCAGGATCCACCAATCCTGGCGGGCGTCGCCAGGCGGCGGGACCACGGGCTTGGCGATCTGCACGCGCCGGTCGGTGTTGGTGAAGCTGCCCGCCTTTTCGGCGAAGGCGGAGGCCGGCAGCACCACGTCGGCGTGGAAGGCGGTCTCCGTGAGGAACAGGTCCTGCACCACGAGGTGGTCGAGCATCGCGAGCGCGTGCCGGGCGTGGTTGAGGTCGGGGTCCGACATCGCCGGGTTCTCGCCCTCGACGAACATGCCCTTGATGTCACCCGCATGGATGGCACGCATGATCTCGACCACGGTCAGGCCGTTCTTCGGATCGAGGGACTGGCCCCAGAACGTCTCGAACAGGTCGCGGACGGTCTCGTTCTCCACCGACTGGTAGTCGGGGTAGACCATCGGAATCAGGCCGGCGTCGGAGGCGCCCTGGACGTTGTTCTGGCCACGGAGCGGATGCAGGCCGGTGCCGGGGCGGCCGATCTGGCCGGTGGTCAGCGCCAGCGCGATCAGGCAGCGCGAGTTGTCGGTGCCGTGCACGTGCTGGCTGACGCCCATGCCCCAGAAGATGAGCGAGGCGCGCGAGCGCGCGTAGAGGCGTGCGACCTCGCGCAGGATTTCGGCGTCGATGCCGCAGACCGGGGCCATCTTCTCCGGCGTGAACGCCACGATGCTCTGCTTCAGGCCCTCGAAGTTCTCGGTGTACCCGGCGATGTACTGCTCGTCGTAGAGCTTCTCCGTCACGATGACGTTGAGCATCGCGTTGAGCATCGCGACGTCCGAGCCCGGCTTGAAGGCGAGGTGCTTGTAGGCGTGCCGCGACAGGACCTGACGGCGCGGATCCATGATGATCAGCTTGGCGCCGCGCTCCTTGACCGCGTTCTTGATGAAGGTCGCGGCCACGGGGTGGTTCACCGTCGGGTTGGCGCCGATGATGACGATGACCTCCGCGTCGAGGGCCGCCGAGAACGGGGCCGAGACGGCGCCCGAGTTCAGGCCCTCCATCAGGGCCGCGACCGAGGAGGCGTGGCAGAGCCGGGTGCAGTGGTCGACGTTGTTCGAGCCGAAGCCGAGGCGCACCAGCTTCTGGAAAAGGTAGGCCTCCTCGTTCGATCCCTTGGCCGAGCCGAAGCCCGCCAGAGCCTTGCGGCCGACGGTGTCGCGGATGTGCTTGAGGCCACCGGCGGCGCGCTCCAGCGCCTCCTCCCAGGTGGCTTCACGGAAGTGGGTCCAGGGATTGGCCGGATCGACCTGGTCGTTGGCGTCCTTGGCGACGTTGTCGAGGCGGATCAGCGGCTTGGTCAACCGGTGGGGATGGTGGACGTAGTCGAAGCCGAAGCGGCCCTTGACGCAGAGGCGGTTCTGGTTGGCCGGCCCGTCGCGCCCCTCGGCGTAGACGATCTTATTGTCCTTGACCTTGTAGGAGACCTGGCAGCCGACGCCGCAATACGGGCAGAGGGAATCCACCTCGCGGTCGGGATAGACGGTCCGGGTCTGTTGATCGTCGAGATAGGCCGCCGGCATCAGCGCGCCGGTCGGGCAGGCCTGGACGCACTCGCCGCAGGCCACACAGGTCGACTGGCCCATCGGGTCGTCGAAGTCGAACACGGGCTTGGCGTCCGCCGAGCGGTAGGCCATGCCGATGACGTCGTTGACCTGGACCTCGCGGCAAGCGCGGACGCAGAGGTTGCACTGGATGCAGGCGTCGAGGTTCACCCGCATGGCCGGGTGGCTCCAATCGCCCTCCCAGCGCTGGGCCGCCGGGAAACGGCTCTCGCTGATCGCGACATGGTCGGCCTGCGCCCAGAAATGCGAGGTCGGGTCGTGCGAGATCGCCCGGGCCGGCTGGTCGGCCACGAGGAGCTCCATCACCATGGCGCGGGCCTTGGTGGCCCGCTCGGAGGCGGACTTCACCTTCATGCCGACGCCCGGCACCCGCTTGCACGAGGCGGCGAGCACGCGCTCGCCCTCGATCTCGACCATGCAGGCGCGGCAATTGCCGTCCGGCCGGTAGCCCGGGGCGGGCTTGTGGCAGAGGTGGGGAATGTGCGTGCCGAGGCGCTGGGCGACCGCCCAGATCGTCTCACCGGGCGCGGCCTCGACCTGCTGCCCGTCGAACTCGAAGATCACGCCGGGGATGCCGGCGGGCATCTCCTTGAGGCCGAAGGTGCCGCTCGGGGCCGGTCCCGCCTGGCCGCCCGACTGGGTGCCTTCGGAGTAGGTGCTCCCGGCGCCCGGGTTGGCGCCGGCCGCCTTGCCGCCCGCATCCTGCGGGCCGGTGGGGGTGGTGGCGTGGGCTCCGTTGAGACCAGAGTTCTGTGTGCCGCTGCTCATGGTTCCGCTCCAGACATGGCGCAGGAAAATCGGGGATCGGGCAGCCGCCGCGAGGGGCGGCCGCACCGTCGGATCGGAGACGGATCGCTACTCGGCCGCGATCCGTTGCGGCGAGGGGAACAGGTCCGGGAAGTACTTGATCACGGTGGTCAGCGGGTTCGACGCCGCCTGGCCCAGGCCGCAGATCGAGGCGTCGCGCATGCATTGCGAGAGTTCGCCGAGGAGCTCGGTGTCCCAGACGTCGTTCTCCATCATCACGCGTGCCTTCTGCGTGCCGGAGCGGCAGGGCGTGCACTGCCCGCAGGACTCGTCCTCGAAGAACCGCATCAGGTTCAGCGCCGCGCCGCGCACGTCGTCCCGGTCCGACAGGACGATGACGGCGGCCGAGCCGATGAAGCAGCCGTACTTCTCGAGGGTGCCGAAATCGAGGGGGATGTCGTCCATGCTGGCCGGCAGAATGCCGCCGGAGGCGCCCCCCGGCAGGTAGGCCGCGAAGGTGTGCCCGTCGCTGATCCCGCCGCAATACTCCTCGATCAGTTCACGAATGTTGAGGCCGGCCGGCGCCAGCTTCACCCCCGGCTCCTTCACGCGGCCCGAGACCGAGTAGGAGCGCAGGCCGACCCGGCCGTTGCGGCCGTGGCCCTTCCACCACTCGGCCCCCTTCTCGACCAGGTCCCTGACCCAGTAGAGGGTTTCGACGTTGTTGATGAGCGTCGGGCGGTTGAACAGGCCGACCTGGAACGGGAAGGGCGGCTTGTGGCGCGGCAGGCCGCGCTTGCCCTCGAGCGACTCGATCAGCGAGGATTCCTCGCCGCAGATATAGGCGCCCGCGCCCCGGCGCAGGTGGATGCGCGGTCCGCCGGCCGGGAGCCGGGCGATCTCGCGGGCCAGGATCTCGCGGGAGATCGGGTACTCGTCGCGCAGGTAGATGTAGACGTCGGCCGCCTCCACCACGTGGGCGCCGATGAGCATGCCCTCGAGGAAGCGGTGCGGATCGGCGTTGAGGTAGAGCTGGTCCTTGAAGGTGCCGGGCTCGCCCTCGTCGCCGTTCACCGCCATGAGGCGGGGACCGGGCTCGCCACGCACCGAGCGCCACTTGCGGCCCGTGGGGAAGCCGGCGCCGCCGAGGCCGCGCAGGCCACCGTCGTCCAGCACCTGAAGAACCGCGTCGATGGTGAGCTCACCGGAGCGCAGACGGTCGAGGACGGCGTAGCCCCCGCCCGCCCGGTAGGCGTCGTAGTCGGGGTAGGCCGGCAGATGGGCGTGGGTATCCCCCGCCGCGACCGCCGCCTGCACGCTGGCGACATCGGCCTTGTGCAGGAAGTTATGGCCGACCTCCACCGCCGGAGCATGGTCGCACAGGCCCACGCAGGGCGCGCGCACGACGCGGACCCCGCTGCCGAGGGTCTCGCGCAGGGCCTCCAGCAGGGGCTCGGCGCCGAACATCGCGCAGGTGAGGCTGTCGCAGACGCGCACGGTGAGCGCCGGCAGATCGGCCTCGCCATCCTTCAGCACATCGAAATGCGCGTAGAACGTCGCCGTCTCGAACACCTCGGCGAAGGCCAGCCCCATCTCGTCGGCGAGGGCCGCGAGGTGGGGGGCGCTGATCTGGCCGTAGGTGTCCTGCACGAGGTGCAGGTGCTCGATCAGGAGGTCGCGCTGCCGCGAGCGGTCGCCCAGCAGGCGCTCGATCTCGACCTTGGCCACGGGCTCGACCTGACGTCCCTTTGGCACGGGCCGCGCCCGATCGCGCCCCTTGCCGGGGTGCTCGAAGCGGCGGACCACACCGTTGTCATGCTCGCTCATACCGTGATCCTGACTTCTGGCATACAAAATACCATCAAAGGCCCTACACTTATATACCGCGCCCGGCCGAACGCATGCAAAAAATTGCGGCGTCTACTGGCCGCCAAAAGCGCGCAGGGGGCGCCCGGCCTCCGAGCGCTGTCGGAAGCTGAGCGTACCGTCCGGGGCGACCGCATCGAGGCGGGGCCCCACGACGGCCCCGAGGTCGAGTTCGAAAGCGTCCAGGGCCTCGTTGATGCGCCCGACGCCCGCTTCGTCGAGCGGTTCGCCCTTCGGAAGATCCGAGCCGATGCCGCGCAGGGCGGTGCGCAGGGTCTCCGACAACTCGTGCGTCAGGGGAGGCGTGGCCTCCGCGGCGTAGCCGCGGGCAATGCCCTCGATCAGATCCTGCGGAGAATGGGTTTGAAGTTCGGTCATCGGCGCGCCTCCCGGCATTCTTGTTCGCCGGATCAACGCACGGCGCATGATTTCAGGCGCATGGCCCGAGCGAAGACTTGGAAACCGGGCTCGGCGGGGTGGCGACCGCCCGTGGGGAATTCGGAACCACGGCGGGCACGCACGTCCCCAGAAATGCCGCTCCGGAGCGGCCGGGCCCCACTCATGCCCGGCGCGCCCGCTCCGCCTCCCCGATGGCTGCCTCGACGATGTCGAGGGCGTCCGTCATCTGCCCCGGCGTGACGGTGAGGGGCGGCGTCAGGGTCAGGACGTTGCCCATGGTGGTCTTGAACGACAGGCCGGCATCGAGGGCCCGGTACAGCACCGCCTCGGCGAGGTCGGCATCGGGTTCGCGGGTGGCGCGGTCGCGCACCAGTTCGATGCCGAGGAGGCAGCCCCGCCCGCGCACGTCGCCGATGGTCGGGCAGCGCGCCATCATGGCGCCGAGGCGCTCCAGGGCGAGCGCCCCCACCCGCGCGGCGTTGGCGACGAGATCCTCGTCCTCGATGATTCGGATCGTCTCCAGGGCGGCCCGCGTCGTCACCGGGTTCTTCTCGTGGGTGTAGTGCCCGAAGGCCCAGGCGCCGCCGACGTCGAGGGAGGGATCGGCGATCACCGCCGCGATCGGCAGGATGCCGCCGCCGAGGCCCTTGCCGATCACCAGGATATCGGGCGCGACACCGTCGTGCTCGCAGGAGAACATTCGCCCGGTCTTGCCGAGGCCGGTGGGAATCTCGTCGAAGATCAGCAGCACCCCGTGCCGGTCGCAGATGCGCCGGACCTCGGCCCAGAACCCCGGCGGCGGGATGTAGGGCACCGCCCGCGTCGGCTCGGCGACGAGGGCCGCCACGTCGGGATCGCGGGTCAGCACGTAGTCGATCATCCGGGCGCAGGCCCGGCCGCTCGCCTCGGCGCTGTCGGTGCCGTAGGGGCAGCGGTAGCCGCCGAAGGGGGCGACGTGGAGCGCACCGGCCACCAGCGGACCGGCGGGACCGGACCGGAACAGCATCTCGCCCGACATCGCGGCCGAGCCGGTGCCGGCGCCGTGGAAGGCGTCCCAGAACGACAGGGTCTTGTGCCGGCCGGTGGCGGCACGGGCGACCTTCACCGCCACTTCCACCGCGTCCGACCCGCCGGTGGTGAACAGTACCTTGGCGAGGGTGCCGGGCGTGATCGTCGCGAGTGTCTCGGCCAGGGCCAAGGCGGGCTCGCAGGCGTAGCGACGGGGCGCGAAGGGCAGTGCGTCCATCTGCTCGGCGACGGCCCGCTTCAGGCGCGGGTGGCCGTAGCCGATGTGGTGGACGTTGTTGCCGTGGAAATCCATGTAGCGGCGCCCGGCCGCGTCCTCGATCCAGATCCCCTCCGCCCGCGTGATCGCATTGAGGCAGGGCGTCGAGACCGACTGGTGCAGGAAGGCCTCCGAATCCCGCGCGAGCAGCCCGCGCGTCGCCGCGTCGAGGCTCCGCGCCTGCCAGGCGGCACGGCGATCGGTGCGGTTGGTGTCACCCTCGGATTCGGCGATCCGCGCGTCCCGGCTCATGCGATCGCCTCGCGGCGGCGCCAGCCCTGGGCCCGGGCGATGACGACGCGGTTGAGCAGCGCCAGGGCGAGGCGGGCGCCGAGCGCCGTCGCCATGATCACGCTCGCCATCGCGGCGGCCGCCGCCGTGGTCCCGGCCTCGTCCATGTGGACGATGGCGATGGCCGCGAGCTTGGTGCTCGGCCCGTAGAGGAAGATCACCGCCGAGACCGTCGTCATCGCGTTGACGAACAGGTAGACGAACAGCTCCAGCACGGTCGGCAGGCAGATCGGCAGGCTGACCCGGCGGAACGTCTGCCAGAACGGCACCTTCAGCGAGGCCGACACGGCCTCGAATTCCGGGTCGATCTGCTTGAGCGCCGTCGTCGCCGTTACATGCGCCACCGTGTAGTAGTGCGCGAGCGTGTTGATCACGAGGAGCGCCAGACTTCCGTAGAGGACGTTCAGCGGGTTCCAGGGCGCGTTGAAGAAGAACACGTAGCCGAGGCCGAGGACGAGGCCCGGCACGGCGAGCGGCAGCATCGCCAGCAACTGGGCGAAGGCCCGGCCGGCGGGAAACAGCCTCAGCTTCTCGATGAGGTAGGCCCCGCAGAACACGACCGCCGTGCCGATGGCGGCCACCGAGAGCGCCATGGCCAGCGAGTTCCAGTAGGGAGACCAGCCGTCGGCATCGGCCGCCGCGAAGTCGTAATGGTCGAGGGTCAGGCCGAGATTGTAGGGCCAGTAGCGGATGAACGAGGCCCAGACCGCGACCCCGTAGGTGCCCGCGATCACGCCGGCCACGAGCACCGCGTAGGCCAGCGCGAGCGGGTCACGGACCGGGTGGGCCTTGGGCTCGTAGGGCACCGAGCGGGCCGAGAGGAGGGACGATTGCCGGCGCTGGATCAGGCGGTCGACCACGAAGGCCAGCACGGCGGGCACCAGCATCAGCAGGCCGACGACGGCGCCCATGGGGAAGTTCTGCTGGCCCACCACCTGCCGGTAGGCGTCGGTGGCCAGCACCGCGTACTGGCCGCCGATCACCTTCGGGATGCCGAAATCCGTGACCACCAGGGTGAAGACCACGAAGGCCGCGCTGACGAGGCCGTAGCGGGCCCCCGGCAAAGTCACGGTGAGGAAGGTGCGCCAGCGGCGCGTCCCCATGGCGGCGGCGGCCTCGTAGTGGCGCCCGTCGGAGAGGCCGAGGGCGGTGACGAGGATGATCAGGGCGTGCGGGAAGGCGTAGAGGCATTCCGCGAGGGTGATGCCGATCGGCCCGTAGACGCTGCGGCCGAACAGCAGGCCGCGCAGCAAGCCCTGGTTGCCGAGGATGTAGGTGAGCGCGATGCCCGACAGCAGCGAGGGCGCGAACAGCGGCAGGAGCGCCAGCGCCAGGAACAGGCCCTTGAACGGCATCGCCGTGCGGGTGAGCGCGTAGGCGTAGCCGAAGGCCAGCGGCACCACGATTCCCACGACGCTGCCGGCGACGGTCAGGCTGTTGAACAGGGCCTCGACCAGGGTCGGCGTCGCGAAGTAGGTGCGGAAGTTCGACAGCCCCGCCATCCCGCCATCCGGCGCCTCCAGGCTCTTGATCAGCAGCGCGCCGAGGGGCAGCGCGATGACGAGCAGGAGGAGGAGGCACAGGCCCGCGACGAGCGCGACGCCGATCGCGGCCTCGGGCACGGCCCGGCGTTTCGCGGGCGCGGCCTCCGGCAGAACCCGGGCGAGGCTGGGTTTCCCCAGGATGGACTCGGCCACGGCGCGGCTCACGCGTGCGCCGCCACGGGGAAGGCCCGCAGGGCCGCCGGCGGCAGGGAGACGTAGAGGTACTGGCCTTCCGTCAGGGCGAGGTCGCCGTGGAGGTTGGCCGAAACGTCGGCCACCAGCGAGCCGCCGAGGTCGAGGCTCGGTTCCAGGCGGGCGCGGGTGAAGGCGCCCAGGAATTCGAGGCTTCGCACCCGCACCTGAAACGCGTTGACGTCGGTCGGCCGCACGTTGCCGACCCGGATCTCCTCCGGCCGGAAGCCGAGGCGCACCGGACTGCCGGGGATGAAGCCGCGCCCCTCCTCGCAGACGAGATCGACGGCGCCGACCCGGAGTTGGCGGGCCGATCCGACCCGGGCATCGAGAAACGTCATCGCTCCGATGAAGTCGGCCACGAAGGCGGTGGCGGGGTTTCGGTAGATCTCCGCAGGGGTGCCCACCTGCTCGATCGTGCCGCGGTTCATCACCACGACCCGGTCGGCCATGGCCAGCGCCTCCTCCTGGTCGTGGGTGACCATGATGGTGGTGATCCCGAGGCGCCGCTGAAGCTGCCGGATCTCGTCGCGCAGCCGCGTGCGCACCTTGGCGTCCAGCGCCGAAAGCGGCTCGTCGAGGAGGAGCAGGGAGGGCGAGGTCGCCAGGGCGCGGGCGAGCGCCACCCGCTGCTGCTGGCCGCCCGAGAGTTGGACCGGATACTTAGGCCCCTGCTCGGTCAGGCCCACGAGGGCCAGCAACTCGGCGACCCGGGCGGCGACCCGCGCCCGCGGCATCCGCCGGTTGACGAGGCCGTAGGCGACGTTGGCCGCGACCGTGAGGTTCGGGAACAGCGCGTAGGACTGGAACACGATGCCGAAATCGCGCGCCGCCGGCGGCGCCCGCGAGACGTCGACGGCGCCGATCGCGATGCGCCCCGCATCCTGCCGGTCGAGGCCGGCGATCAGGCGCAGCAGGGTGGTCTTGCCGCAGCCGGAGGGACCGAGGAAGCAGACGAACTCGCCCCGGTCGATCTCCAGGTCGATCCCGTCGAGGGCCGTGAAGGCCCCGTAGCGCTTCGACAATCCCGAAACCCTGAGGAACGGCGTCGCGTCGCGAGGCGTCATGGCGGTGCTCCTGATCTCTGTGCGGCCGGGGCTGCGCCCTACTTCTTGGCAGCCTTCTATTTCTTGGCAGCCTT
>NZ_JAIEOF010000069.1 GCF_019750675.1 Methylobacterium sp. | reverse complement strand
TCGGCCTGGACCAGGGCCTGATCCGGCGTCACGCCCGTGAGCAGGCAGGCGAACTCCTCGCCGCCCATCCGGCCGAAGAGCGCATCGTCCGGCAGCAGGGCCTCCATCGTGTGACAGAACCCGACGAGGACGCCGTCCCCGACCGCATGGCCGTAGGCATCGTTGATGCGCTTGAAATGGTCGAGGTCGAACAGCAGCAGGGTGACGGCCGGTCTCCGCGCCGCGCTCCGCGCCGCGAGGATGGCCTCCGCCCGCGCCACGAAGGCCCGGCGGCTGAGGATGCCGGTGAGCGCGTCCGTGTCGGCGGCCACGCGCTGTAGGTGCTCGGCGCGTTCCTTGGTCAGGGACATGAACACGAAGGCGATGGCGAGGGTGAACAGCATGCCGACGAGGCACAGGATCGTCAGCCAAGGCGTCTGCAGGAGATTGGGCCCGGCCTGCGGCGGGGCCAGCAGGGCCAGGGGCACGCGGATCCAGTAGGCCAGCGCGTAGAGCATCAGCAGGGCCATGCCGGGATAGCGCGAGACCAGGGGCTCGGCCCGCCCGCGCCAGAACTCCCGCGCCGCCACGAAGCAGAATCCGCCGGCCAGGCTCGAGGCCACGATCACCCGGGCGGGCAGCGATTCGTAGAAAGCCGGGATCAGGCAGCCGCCGCTCCAGAGCGCGACGGCGACGCCGATCGGCATCCAACGCGGCGCCCGGCCCTCGAAGGCGCGGGTTCCGGTCCAGATCAGGCCGTAGGCGGCGATCATCACGCCGTTGGCGACGACGATCGAGATCCAGTCCGGGATCACCCCCCGCAGACCGAGCAAGGCGGAGCCCGCCGCGCCGGCGAGGTGGGCCACGCCCCAGATCGCCAGCGCGTGGACGTGGCGCGTCTGGCTCCAGGACAGCAGGAACAGGCTCCCGACCATGGAGGTCAGGATGGTCGTCACCAGAAGCAGGGTGGTGGCATCGAGCAGCATCGACCGGTTCCGCCCTCCACTGCCGCCGTGCCATCCGAGGGCCGCCGCGCCGTCTCGCGGCAGCAGTCCGACCTATCGGAGCGAGATTACACCAGCACGGTTACGCTTCGCTAGACATCGCGCGCGTGTCGGTCACGTTGCCGCGAATTCAATCCTAGGTTTCCGTCTTGCGCGGCCCGGGGCCGAGGGGCGTGATGCGCAGGGCGGTGATCCGGTTGCGGGCCTTGCGCACCACCTCGAAGCGGAACCCGTGGAAGTTGAAGGCGGTGCCGGTGTCGGGGATGGCCCGGGCCTCGTGGATCACGAGCCCCGCGATGGTGGTGGCCTCGTCGTCGGGCAGGTCCCAATCCATGGCCCGGTTCAAATCGCGGATCGGCACGCTGCCGTCCGCATGGACCGAGCCGTCGCCCTGGGGCCGCACGCCGGAGACGGCGACGTCGTGCTCGTCGGCGATGTCGCCGACGATCTCTTCCAGGATGTCCTCCAGGGTCACGAGGCCCATCACCTCGCCGTACTCGTCGACCACGAGGGCGAAGTGGGTCTTCTTGGTGAGGAAGGCCTTGAGCTGATCGCGCAGGGAGGTGGTGTCGGGCACGAACCACGTCTCCAGGGCCAGGGCCTCTACCTTCAGGCCGGAGGCGTCGCCCCCGGCGGCGTCGAGGGCCCGCAGCAGGTCCTTGGCGTGCAGCACGCCGACGATGTTCTCCGAGGTGCCCCGCCAGAGCGGCATCCGGGTATAGGGCGAGGCCAGCACCGCGCGCACGATCTCCTCCGAGGGCAGGTCGGCATCAATGGTGCGCATCTTGGTGCGGTGGACCATCACCTCCGAGACGGTCAGCTCGGAGAGGTCGAGGAGGCCGCCCAGCATGTCGCGCTCGGCCTTGGCGACCCCGCCCTCGCGATGCAGCAGCGCCACCTGGCCGCGGATCTCGTCGCTGGCCGAGAGGATGCTCGGGCGCTCGCCGTTCCGGATGCCGAACGGGCGCAGCATCGCGTGCACCAGCGCCTCGACGGCGAGCGCCGCCGGGCCGAGCAGCGCCACCGCGAAGGCCACCGGCCGCGCCGTGACGAGGGCCGCCCGGTCCGGCGCGGTGATCGCCAGGGTCTTGGGCAGCACCTCGGCGAAGACGATGACGAGCACCGACATCACCCCCGTGGCGTACAGAACCCCGCTCTTGCCGAAGGCGGTGGTGAGCACCCCGGTGGTGAAGGCCGCGGCGCCGATCGCCACGATACTGTAGCCGATGCGCATGGCGCCGATGAAGCGCTCGCGACGCGCCAGGATGGCGTTGACGAGGCCCGCGCGCCCGTCGCCGGCGTTCTCCAGGGCCAGCATCCGGGCCCGAGAGGCCGCCGTGAAGGCGGTCTCGGCCCCGGCGAAGAAGGCCGCGAGCAGGAGCGAGATCGCCACGATGCTCGCGGCCAGCCAGAGATCGGTATGGGGTTCCATGCGCGCCGATGCCGGAGGAGTGTCTCGCCAGGAAAGCCGTTGATTACCACGGGGCGCGCCGCAGGGCTCAGGCCTCCCGCCCCTCGGCGATCAGTTCCCGAATCCGTCCGGCCAGCGCCTCCATCGCGAAGGGCTTCGTGAGCACCTGCATGCCGGGCTCCAGGTAGCCGTTGCCCAGCACGGCGTTCTCGGCATAGCCGGTGATGAACAGCACCTTCAGGCCGGGACGCACGACGCGGCCGGCATCGGCCATTTGGCGCCCGTTCATGCCGCCGGGCAGGCCCACATCGGTGACGAGGAGGTCGAGGCGCACGTCGGATTCGAGCACCTTGAGGCCGGCCGGCCCGTCGGCCGCCTCGATGGCGGTGTAGCCGAGGTCCTCCAGCACCTCGGTGACGAGCATCCGCACCGTGGGCTCGTCGTCCACGACGAGCACGGTCTGGCCCTGTTCCGCCCGGGGTGCGTGGGCCAGGTCCGCCTCGGCGTCCCGCTCCTGCGCCGAACCGTAATGGCGCGGCAGGTAGAGGCAGACGGTCGTGCCCTGGCCGAGCTCCGAGTAGATCCGGACCTGGCCTCCCGACTGACGCGCGAAGCCGTAGATCATCGAGAGGCCGAGGCCGGTGCCCTCGCCGATGGGCTTCGTGGTGAAGAACGGGTCGAAGGCGCGGGCGATCACCTCCGGGCTCATGCCGGTGCCGGTGTCGGTGACGCACAGGGAGAGGAACTGGCCCGGATCGAGGTCGCGCTCCCGGGCGGCGCGGATGTCGAGCCACTTGTTGGCCGTCTCGATGGTGATGCGCCCGCCCTCCGGCATCGCGTCCCGGGCGTTGATGCAGAGGTTGAGGAGCGCGTTCTCGAGCTGATTCGGGTCGACCAGGGCGGTCCAGAGGCCGGCCGCGCCCACCACCTCGATGGTGATCGCGGGCCCGACCGTGCGCCGGACCAGTTCCTCCATGCCGGCGACGAGGGCGTTTACGCTGGTGGGCTTCGGGTCGAGCGTCTGCCTCCGCGAGAAGGCGAGCAGGCGGTGCGTCAGGGCGGCGGCGCGCTTGGCCGCCCCCTGCGCCGCGTTGATGTAGCGGTCGAGGTCGGTCAGGCGCCCCTGCGCCATCCGGGTCTGGAGCAGTTCGAGGCCACCCGAGATCCCGGTCAGCAGGTTGTTGAAGTCGTGGGCGAGGCCGCCGGTGAGCTGGCCCACCGCCTCCATCTTCTGGGCCTGGCGCAGGGCGTCCTCGGTGCGGCGCTGGTCGGTGATGTCGCGCCCGATGATGGTGAAGTGCGCGCCGTCGGGCGCGGCCGTCCACATCACGATGCGGCGGCTGCCGTCCTTGGCGAAGACGCGGTCGACGAAGCCGGTCACGGTCTCGCCCGCGCCGAGACGGCGGACCACCTCCGCCGTCTCGGCATGGTCCGCCGGGTCGATCAGCACGGCGAAGGGCCGGCTCAGCAGCTCCGCCTCGCTCCAGCCGAGGGTCCGCTCCCAGGCCGGATTGACGGTCTTCAGGTAGCCGTCGAGGCCGGCCGTGCCCATCAGGTCGGTGGTGGTCTCCCAGACGCGGTCGCGCTCGCGGGTCCGGTGCACGACCTGCCGCTCCAGGCTGGCGTTGAGGCGCGCGAGCTCGGCGGCGGCGGCCTTGCGCTCCTCGATGTCCGTGTTGGTGCCGACCCAGCGCAGGATGGCGCCGTCGCCCGCGCGGATCGGCTCGGCGCGCACCAGGAACCAGCGATAGGCCCCGTCCCCGCGCCGGATGCGGAACTCGGCCTCGTAGGGAGAGCCGCCGGCTACCGCCTCGCCCCAGGTCCGGATCACGCCCGCGCGGTCCTCGGGATGGACGAGGCCGGCCCAAGCCTCGCCCGTGAGGGCGCCCGCCGCCGCGCCGCTGTAGGCGTAGACCTGATCGTTGAACCAATCGAGGGCGCCCGCCGGCGAGGCCGCCCAGACGTGGTTGGGCATCACCTGCGCGAAGGCGAGGAATTGCGCCTCGCTGGCGCGCCGCGCGGCGGTGGCGCGGCTGCGCTCGGTCGCCGCCCGCACGCGCTCGCCGACGTTGCGCATGAAGGCGAGTTCTTCCGCAGACCAGGTCCGGGCGGTGGCGTGGTTCAGGTAGAGGAGTGCCACGAAGCCGCCGTGCTCGGTGAGCGGCATGTTGACGAAGGACTGCGCGCTGATCGCCTTGAGGGCCGCGGACCCGGCGAGCGTGCGCGGGTCCGCCTCCACATCGACGCAGATTACCGTCTCGCCGCGCTTGAGATCCTCGATGTAGGAGCCGTAATCGCGAAACTGCAGGGTTCCGGCGAGACTCCGGATGCCGGGGGCGTTCCAGTCCCGCTCGATCAGGATGGTCTCGGCGACGGGGTCGATGGTGCCGTAGCCGGCCCGGCTGACGCCGAGGGTGGTGCCGAGGATCTCGGAGGCCGCGAAGGCGATCGCGGCGGTGTCGTCGAGGTCGCGCAGGCGGTCGCCGAGTTCGGCCACCGCGATCCGCCGCCGCTCCGCCGCTCGCCGCTCCTCCATGTCGATGGCCAGGACGAAGATCCCGTCCACCGTGCCCGCCGCGTCCCGGCGCGGGATGTACTGGATGGCGCAGGCGCGCGGGTGGCCGTGGCGATCCGGCAGGGCGCCGTCGGCCGCGATGGTCTCGCCGGCGAGCGCCCGGTCCAGGAAGGGACGGCGCTCGGCGAACGCCTCGGGGCCGAGCACGTCGCGCACGTGGAGGCCGACCAGGTCCGCGCCGGGGCGTCCGAACCAGGTCTCGTAGTGCCGGTTGTTGAAGCGGTAGCGGTAGTCCCGGTCGAGGGAGGCCACGAGCATCGGCAACGCGTCGGTGACGAGGCGCAGCTCCGCATCCCGCTGCGCCGCCGGCGGGTCGTGCCGCCGCGCGACCTCGGCCTCCAGCGCGGCCACCCGGCGGCGCAGGGCCTGAATCTCGATGCGCTCGGCCGCGTCGCTCAACGGGCTCTCCGATCCGGCCCGGTCCGCCGGACGGCCGCGCTCAAGGCGTTCTCAGTTCGTCGTGGAGGAAGGCACGCACCTCGGCACCGTCGATACCCGGGGCGATGAAGCTCTGGCCGATGCCGCGGGCCAGGATGAAGGTCAGGGCCCCGTCGCGGACCTTCTTGTCCTGGGCCATCGCCGCCACCAGGGCATCGGCGTCCCCGCAGCCGCCCGGCACCGCCTGGAGGCGGGTCGGCAGGCCCGCGAGGGCCAGGTGGTTGGCGACGCGGCCCGCGTCCTGCCCCGGGCACAGGCCGAGGCGGGCGGAGAAGCGGAAGGCGAGCGCCAGCCCGATCGCCACCGCCTCGCCGTGGACGAGGCGGGCGGACTCGTAGCCGGTCAGCCGCTCCAGGGCGTGTGCGAAGGTGTGCCCGAGGTTGAGCAGGGCGCGCTCGCCGTCCTCGCGCTCGTCGCGCACCACCACGCCGGCCTTGGCCCGGCAGCAGATCGCCACCGCCTCGTCGCGCTCGTTGCCGCCCGCGAAGATGCCGGCCCAGTGCGCCTCGCACCAGTCGAAGAAGGCGGCGTCGTTGATGAGGCCGTACTTGGCCACCTCGGCGTAGCCCGCCCGCATCTCCCGCTCCGACAGGGTGTCGAGGGTGGCGGTGTCGGCGAGCACGAGACGGGGCTGGTGGAAGGCGCCGATGAGGTTCTTGCCGTGGCCCGAGTTGATCCCGGTCTTGCCGCCCACCGAGGAATCGACCTGGGCGAGGAGGCTCGTCGGCGCCTGCACGAAGCGCACGCCGCGCCGCAGGGTGGCGGCGGCGAAGCCCGCCAAATCGCCGACGACGCCGCCGCCGAGCGCCACCACGAGGTCGTTGCGCTCCACCTTGTGGGCGAGGAGCCCGTCGCAGACCTCCGCGTAGGTGGCGTAGCTCTTCGAGGCCTCGCCCGGGGCCACGGTGACGAGGCCCGAGCGCAGGCCCGCCGCCTCCAGGCTCGCGCGCAGGCGCGCCCCGTAGAGGGCGGCGACGTTGGTGTCCGAGACGATGACCGCCGCCTTGGCACCGAGGGCGGCCACGTGCCGGCCGGCCTCGTCGAGGAGGCCGCGCCCGATCAGGATGTCGTAGGCGCGGCCCTGGTCGAGGGGCACGGCCACGGTCAGGCGGTCGGTCGATGGGGGGCGATCCGTCACTGGGCTGCGCTCCGTCACTGAGCTGCGATTCATCACTGGGCAGCGATCCGTCACTGAGCAGCGATTCTTGGCTGCGATGATCCGCTGAGGTAGGCGTCGAGGGCTTCCATGACGTCCTGCACGACCCGGTCGTGGGCGACGTCGCGGGAGATCACCTCCACGTCGGCATGGGCGTAGACCGGATGGCGCTGGGCCATGAGCTGGCGCAGGGTCTCCTCCGGGTCCTCGGTCTGGAGGAGCGGGCGCCCGCCCCGCTTGCGCACCCGGCGCATCAGCACGTCGAGCTCGGCCTTCAGCCAGATCGAGACGCCGCCCTCGGCGATGCGGGCGCGGGTGGTCTCGCGCATGTAGGCGCCGCCGCCGGTGGCGAGCACCATCGGCCCCTCGCGCATCAAGCGGGCGATGACCCGCTCCTCGCCATCGCGAAAACTCGGCTCGCCGTAGATCGCGAAAATGTCCGGAATCGTGAGCTTGGCCGCCGTCTCGATCTCGTTGTCGGCATCCTTAAACATCAGCCCGAGGCGCGTGGCCAGGCGTTTGCCCACGGTGCTCTTGCCCGCGCCCATCAGGCCGACGAGCACGATCGAGCGGTGACCGAGGGCACGGCGCAGGCGCAGTTCGATCGGCTCGCCACCGGAGGATCCATCCGGCGGGTCGCCCTGGGGGGGCACTTCGGTCATCACGGACATCTACACATCTTCGGGCGGGTCTTAGCGCGTTTTCCGGTGGGGGCGAAGCGCCCGGCGGTACGCGCGACGGCGCGCGCACCGGAATGCCATGCCGGCTGTGGCCGCGAAGTCATTGCCATCCGCGCCCGCGCGTGATGCAACCCCAAGCTTGCCGTCAGCCGACCCGGCTTCCGAAGCCATCCGGCCCCCGAGGCGCGCTCACGTCCCCAGCGCCGCACGATCGAGGTTCGTCCGAGTGCCGACCCTGTTCCGTTTCCTCGCCACCCTCGTCATCCTGGGCGGACTCGCCTTCGCGGGGATGTTCGCGCTGGCGACCTTGGTGGTGCCGACCCCACGCGAGATGAGCGTGACCATCCCGGCCTCGAAGCTGCAGCCGCCGAACCGGTGACGCGGACGGCGCCCCCCGTGGCCGAGCCCGATCCGAGCCCGATTCCGACGGGCCCGATTTCGCCGAACGAGGCCCTGATCCGCGACTACCTCGACATGCTCGCCGCCGAGCGGGGTGCGGCCGTCAACACGCTCGCGGCCTACCGGCGCGACCTCGACGATTACCTCGCCGCCCTGGCGCGGGGCGGGCACGACCCCGTCGCGATGGAGGCCGCGCCCTTGCGCGCCTACCTCGCCGACCTCGAGACCCGCGGCCTCTCGGCGGCCTCGGCGGCGCGGCGCCTGTCCTGCATCCGGGGCTTCCACCGCTTCCTCTACGCCGAAGGGCTCGCCGAGGACGACCCGAGCGCGCCGATCGGCGGCCCGCGCCGGGTGCGGGCCCTGCCCAAGGTGCTCTCGGTGGCGGAGGTGGACCGGCTGCTCACGGTCGCGCGCCAAGGGGCGACGGGAAACGCCGTGGCGGGCGACGCGCGGGGCACGCGCATGCTCTGCCTCATCGAGCTCCTCTACGCCACGGGCCTGCGCGTGTCCGAGCTCGTCGCCCTGCCTCGCGCCGCGGCCTCCACGAAGGAGCGCTACCTCGTGGTCAAGGGCAAGGGCGGTCGCGAGCGGCTGGTGCCCCTCACGGAGGTGGCCCGGGGTGTCATGCGCGACCACCTCGCGAATCTCGGCGCCGACGGGCCCTGGCTGTTTCCCGCCGACAGCGAGAGCGGGCACCTCACCCGGCAATCCTTCGCCCGGGACCTGAAGATCGTGGCCGCGGCCGCCGGCCTGCGGGCCGACCGGGTTAGCCCGCACGTGCTGCGCCACGCCTTCGCGAGCCACCTCCTGCAGAACGGCGCTGACCTGCGCATCGTGCAGGAACTGCTGGGCCACGCCGACATCTCGACGACGCAGATCTATACCCACGTCCTCGACGAGCGCCTGAAGAGCATGGTCCGCGACCTGCATCCGCTGATGGACGCGTGAGGCGTGCCGGCGCGCAGGCGCCTCATCCCTCCGCCTCCTCGTGCAGGGTGTCCTCGATGTAGAGCTGGGCCAGCATCACCTTCGCCACCGCCATCAGGGGCAGCGCCAGCGCGATGCCCCAGAGGCCGAAGATGACGCCGAGCACGAGCTGGCCGGCGAAGATCGTGGCCGGGGGGATGTCGAGGGCCCGCTTCTGGATGAAGGGCGTGAGGCCGTAGCTCTCCAGGGCCTGCACCGCGAGGTAGACGCCGAGCGCGCCCAGCAGCGCCGTGGTGCCGGAGGCCAGCGAGGCGAGCACGATCACCGCGCCGGCGATCAACGGGCCGATGGTGGGGATGAAGGCCAGGAGCCCGGCCTGGAGGCCGAGGATGAGGGCGCCGCCGATCCCCAAGAAGGCGAGGCCGGCCCAGGTGCAGAGGAAGATCACCGCCATGGTGATGAGCTGCCCGAACAGCCAGTGGCGCAGGGTCTCGCCCATGCCGTCGAGGAGGGCGGTGGTCCGGTCCCGGTGCGCGGGCGGCACGAAGCGCACGAGGCCATCGCGATAGGCCCCCGGATCGGCCGCCACCGAGAGGCCGAGAAAGACGATGACCAGGGCGTTGCCGAGCGCGCTGAACAGGCCGATGACCACGGTGGCCGCCGGCCCGAGCACGCTTCCGGCATCCGACAGCAGCGAGCCGGGGCTCTTCATAGCCCCGGAGGCGAGGCCGGCGAGGCCGCCGGGCTTCTGGCTGGACGAACCGGATTCCTCGCCCTTGGGTGCGGCCTCCCCGCCCCCGGAAGCGCCCCCCTTGTTCTCGCCCCCCTTGTCGCCGCCACCCTTGTTGTCGCCAATCTTGCCGGGGGCGATCTCGGGCACGTCGATGCCGTAATCCTTGAGCCGGTCCCGCACGGTACCGGCCTGGGCCGCGACCGTCTGGCCGAGGTCCCGGCCCTGCTGCACGATCGTGGCGCCGCCGAAGGCGATGAGGGCGAGGGTGAGGCCGGCGAGCACGAGGCTGACGAGGCTGAGGCGCAGGCCCCGGCCCGCCGGCAGCACCTTGCCGAGGAGCCGCGTCAGCCCGTCGAGGAACACGCCGAGCAGGATGCCGGCGAAGACGAGGAGCAGCGTCGAGGCCGCCATCCAGGCGAGCGCCAGGATAGCGATGAAGGCCACGACGGCGATGCCGGACACGGCAAGCGACCAGTCGCGCGGGCGCGGGCCGGCGGGCTCCGCGCTGAGGAAGGGAATGGCCATGAACGAGTTGGGCTCCTGGGATGCCGGATCGGGCACGCGGATTTCGGACGGGTCTCCGGGTCGGCCCGGCTGCGTTGCGCCCGGCCCATCCCGCGAGAGCATGTCGCCAGCTCAGCTTGAGTTCCGTGTCCGGGCGGCGCTAACCAGGTTCGCCTTGGCAAGCCAACGCTTCACCCTGCTTAGCTCTCTGATATATCGCAGGTTTTAGCCGAAAAACCGGGGACCACTTTTCCGAAACCTGCTTAGGGCGGCGCGCCGGCCGACCCGTCCCAGCGCGCGGCGGCTCGGTCGTCCGCCTCCGTCGCCTCCACCCAGCCGCCCGTGGTCCCGTCGGCGAGGTGCTCGCGCTTCCAGAACGGCGCCCGCGTCTTGAGGTAATCCATCAGGAAGCTCGCGGCCTCGAAGGCCGCGATCCGGTGGCTCGACGCGGTGACCACCAGCACGATGCCCTCGCCGGGCGCCACGAGGCCGTGGCGGTGGATCACCCGAACCCCGTGGAGCGGCCAGCGGGTGCGCGCGGTCTCGACCACCCGGCCGATCTCGGCCTCGGCCATGCCGGGGTAATGCTCGAGTTCGAGCCCCGTGAGGCGGCCGCCCTCGTCGCGGCACAGGCCCGTGAAGGTGACGATGGCCCCCGCCCGGCCGCCGAATTCCTCGGTGAACCGGGCGATCTCGGTGCCCGGGTCGAAGGGCGCGCTCTGGATGCTGACGTCCGGCATGGTCTTCCCTCGGAGTCTTCCCTCGGAACGGCGCCCGCCCCCGCCCCGGGGGCGATACGCCCTTGACGAGGCCCGACGAACCTGCCCTCACGGGCACGGGCGGTCTATGCCCCCGAACGCCCGGCGACACCACCGGGATTCCGAAGGACGTTTTTCGCCGTGACCCCAGAGCTGATCCTGCCCCATGACGGCGCCCTGCCCGTCTTCTCGGCCCGTCCGGTCTGGTGCGGGCGCGCGAGCACGGTGATCGGCGACGCGACCATCGGCGCGCAGGCCTGGCTCGGCGACCACAGCGTCATCCGCGCCGACGGCGACCGCATCGTCATCGGCGAGCGCTTCTGGCTCGGCCACCGCTCCACCGTGCACATCGCCACCAACACCTACCCGACCCTGGTGGGCGACCGGGTGACGGTGGGCCGCAACGCGGTGGTGCATGCCTGCACGATCGGCTCGGACGTGGTGATCGAGGACGACGTGATCGTGCTCGACGGGGCGCGCGTGGAGAGCGGCGTGCTCATCGAGGCGGGCGCCACCGTCTTTCCCCGGTCGCATCTGGCCGCGGGCTTCGCCTATGCGGGCAGCCCCGCCAAGCCGGTGCGGGCGATCGGCGGGCCCGAGATCGCCGAGCGGGCCGAGCGCCTGCGCGAGGCCTCCGGCGACCTGCCCCCCGCGCCGCCCGCCGACGCGGCGGAGCCGGACCCCAGCGTCTACGTCGCCCGCACGGCGCGCCTGCGCGGTCGCATCGCCCTCGGGGCCGGCTCCAGCGTGCTGTTCTCCTGCGACCTCCACGCCGAGGTGGGCCCCATCGTGGTCGGCGCCAACACCAACATCCAGGACAACAGCGTCATCCGCACCCGGGGCGAGGGCGTCGTCCTGGGGCGCGACACCACGATCGGCCACAATGTCCGCCTCGCCGATTGCCGCATCGGCGCGCGCGGCCTCATCGGCATCGGCTGCGTCGTGGCGCCCGGCACCGTGATCGCCGACGACGTGCTGCTGGCCGCCGGCGCCACCACCGATCCGGGCCAGCTGCTGGAGGGCGGCCACCTCTGGGGCGGGCGTCCGGCCCGCATCCTCGCCCCCCTCGATGCGGAGAAGCGCGCGATGATGGCCCGGGTGGTCGAGGGCTACGTCGCCCACGGGGTGGCCTACCGGCAGTCGGAGGCGGCACTCGGTTGAGGCAGGCCTCCACGCCGCGGATTGAACCGGAGCGTCGCGGCGGGCGCGCGTAATGCCGCTTTCCCGGAAGCGTAAGGCCGGGGCCGCGCATCGATCTCGTGCGCCCGTGCGGCACGAAACGCGCAGCCAGTCTACCGTTCGGCCCGGGAACACCTTTCGCCGAACGCACGTTGTCTGCCCCCGACGCCGCGCCGCAGAGAGTTTTTCATGAAAGCCGTCACCCTCGCCGTCATCGCGACCCTCACCCTCGGGGGCGCCGCCCTCGCCGCCGGCAGCGGCCCGGGCTCCGCTAACAACGCGCCGGCCCAGGAACTGGAACAGAACGGAGCGCGGAACGCCTCCCAGTACGGCGAGCCTGCCGACACCGCGCCGGGCCGGGAGCGAGGCGCGACCACGGGCTCGACCGGCCGTTCCGGCCCCGGCCTGAACGACGCCGCGCCCGGCGCCCCCGCCAGCCGCTGAAACGCCGAAGGGCCCGGATCGCTCCGGGCCCTTCTGATTTCGGGTCCTGTCCGGTTCTGCGTCCCGATCGGGATGTCAGGCGGCGCGCACGGTGGCGAGGAAGCGCTGGACCTCGGCGCTGAGGTGCTCGGACTGGCGCGAGAGTTCGGAGG